>NZ_QEES01000002.1:926921-1235895 GCF_003115775.1 Cellulomonas sp. WB94 | reverse complement strand
GCGGACCTCGTGCTGGTGCTCGCCGAGGACCGCGTCCGCTACCTGCGCGCGACCGACCTGTCGACGCTCACCGAGGTCCGGCTCGCCGCCGGTGACCCGGCCCGAGCCTGGGCGCTCGACCCGCAGGGCGCGCTCGCCGTCATCGCGCGTGAGGGCACGGTGGCCGTCCTGGACGTGAGCGCCCGGCGGATGCTCCCCGACCCCGACATCCCGGTGCCGTTCGGCGAGGGGTCGCTCGCCGTCGCGGTCAGCCCGACGGGGACCCATGCGACGGTCGCGCGCTTCGACGACCCCTCGGTCGAGCTGCTGACGCTCGGCGACGCGTTGCCGGCCGAGTGGGAGCTCACGGCAGGCTCGGTGCGACCCGTCAGCCTGCCGGCGACGGGCGAGGTGCTCGCGCTCCTCGGGAGCTCGACGCTCAAGCAGAGCGTCAGGCTGCACGACGCTGCGCCCGGCAAGGAGGTCGTGACCCTGCGGCAGGGCCAGGTCGCGGCGACCACCCGGTCGTCGATCTCGCAGGTCGTCCCCGTCGTGGGCGGCGCGAGGTACCGGTTCGGCTTCGACGGGGTGGCATTCGTGGACGGCGCCCGGGCGCAGGTGACCTGGCGCGGCGACGCGTGCTCGACCGAGCGCACCGACCGGGTCCCCGTCCCGGTGCTGGACCTCGAGAAGCGCACCTCGCTCGACCGCGTCCCGCGCCAGGAGGTCGTCCTCGTGGCGCCCGCCGGGGCGACTCAGGCCGAGGTGCAGCTCTTCACGCCGGAGGGCCGGATGGTCGTCGACCACGTGACGCTCAGCGGCTCGGCCGACGCGGCGACCTCGACGTGGCAGCCGGCCGCCCCGTCGACGACCGTGGCGCGCGCCGACGACGGGGTCACGCTGTCGAACGGCGGAGCCGTGGACTCCGACGTCAGCCAGATCGTGGGGGTCGTCGCGGGGGACCGGTTCGACCTGGTCGTGACGGCCGCCGCGAGCGGTGAGCCCGGCGCCGGCGTCGAGCTCACGTTCGGGGACGAGACCGGGCTGTCGGTCCGCGACCCGATGCGGCTCCCGCTCGACGTCCTCGACCTCGACGCGCGCGCGGCGTCGGGCGTGGTCCCGGCCGGGGCCGTCGAGGCGCAGCTGCGGGTCGTCCTGCCGCCCGGCGCCGTCGTGCACCTCACGGAGCTGACCCTGGAGATCGGGGAGCCGACCGACGTGGGGCTCTACTTCACGTCCGAGGCGCCCGGAGACCTGAGCCTGACGGACGTGTCGGTGACGTTCGACCGCGGGGTCCCGGCGCCGGTCCCGGTCCCGCCCGGCGGCCTGTGCCCGGTGACCCCGACGAGCGAGGACGGCGACGACTGCTACTGCCAGGGGTGCGGGCAGCACGGACCGGCGACGCACGGCACGACCGCGGTGACCGCGGCCGGTCGGGCGGCCACCGTCACGCCGTGCCCCACGTGCGGCGCCGCGCGCGTGCGCCTCGGCGGTGTCCCGCTGCGCCGGGCGCAGACCGTGTCGCTGCCGCAGTTCCGCGCTGTCGACCGGGTGCTCGCCGTCCCGGTGCGCGGGGCGCCGGCCCTGGCCAGCCGGATGACGGTCGACGCCCCGGTCACCGACATCGCGTTCGTCGGTCAGGTGCGGGCCGCCCAGCTGCGCGCCGCGGGGGTCGGTGACATCACCGCGCTGGCCCGGGCGGACGCAGCCCTCGTGGCAGCGCTGCCCGGGGTCTCGACGAAGCTCGCGGCGAAGATCATCGCGTCGGCGGCGGAGCTGGTCAGGACGCGCGGCGAGCGGGTCGTGGTCGGGCTGTAGCCCGCCTGGCGAACGTCAGCCGAGCCGCGCCTCGAGCCAGCCGAGCACCTCGTCGAGGTAGCGGTCCCGGGCGGGCGCGGGGGACAGCGCGAGGTCGTGCGCTCCGCCGGTGACCTGGACGTACGTCACGTCGGGGCCGAGCAGCGGGGCGCGCGCGGCGATGTGCTCGACGTCGAGGACGCTGTCGGTCGTGACGAGCTCGTCGTGCCACCGGTCGTCGGGACCCGAGGCCTCCGACGACAGCACGAGGACAGGGCAGTCGATCGCCAGCCCGCGGGCGACCCGCGCGTGCCCGCGGCGGATCGTGCGCAGCCACCCGGCGCGGACCGGGAAGCCCAGCAGCGGCTTCCAGGCGAGGTCGTAGTCCCACTCCCCACCGGTCCCCGAGTGCAGCGCGGCGCCGTAGTGCTGCCCGAGCGCACCGACCTTCAGCCGGGGGACGAGCGGGCCGAGCATGTCGACGAGCCACGTCACGGGCACCCGCTCGACCCACGACCCGCGCAGGTCCAGCCACGGGCTGTTGAGCACGAGCGCGTCGACGACCCCGGCTCCGCGGCGCGCGTCGGCCCACAGCGACGTGACCAGCCCGCCCATCGAGTGCCCGAGGACCACGAGCTGGTCGTGGTCGGCCCGCAGCAGCCGGACGGCGGCGTCGATCTCCTCGCGGTATGCGGCGAGGTCGGTCACGAAGTTGGGCTCGCGTCCTGGACGGATCGAGCGCCCGTAGTCCCGCAGGTCGAGCGCGAAGAAGTCGTACCCGCGTGCGGCGAAGGCGTCGCCGACGTGCTCCTGGAAGAAGTAGTCGACGAACCCGTGCACGTACAGGACGGCGCGCCGCGGCGCCGGTCCGGTGGGTTCGAGGTGGACGAGGGTCGCGACAGGTTCTCCCTGCGCGTCGGGCCGCAGCGGCAGGGTGCGGGCGGTCCACCCGTCGCGGAGCACGTCGGGGACTGCTTCGGAGACTGGTGAGGTGACAGCTGCGGTGACGTCGTCGTCGGCCATACGTGATCGTCGCACGCGCAGCCTGCCGGGGGGAGCCGCAGCGATTGCGGCCCGAGGCGGAGCAGCGGAGGCTGGGAGGTCCGGGAACGACTCGACGAGGAGGACGCCATGGGATCGGTGGCACGCATCACCCAGATCAGCTCACGTTCGGAGACGAGCTTCGAGGACGCGGTCCGCGGCGGCATCGAGAAGGCGGCCACGACGCTGCGCAACATCTCGGGCGCGTGGGTCAAGGACCAGAAGGTGGAGGTGACCGACGGCCGGATCACGGCGTTCCAGGTCGTCCTGGAGGTCACGTTCGTCCTCGAGTGAGGACGTGCAAGACTTGAGCGGAATACACTCAACTTCGGTCGGGTTCGTGCTAGCGGGACCAGCGCTGACAGAACCAGATCATCGATCACCGGACCGGAGGACGAGTGGACGCCAAGCTCACCACCAAGTCGCAGGAGGCCCTGGGTGATGCCATCCAGCAGGCGTCCGCCGCGGGCAACCCCCAGCTCGAGCCCGCGCACCTGCTGAACGCGCTGCTCGCGCAGGAGGGTGGGGTCGCCAACGGGCTGCTCGACGCGGTCGGCGCCGACCGGGGTGCCCTGGGCCGAGCGGTCCGGGCCGCCCTGGTGGCGCTGCCCGCAGCGAGCGGGTCCGCCGTCGCGCAGCCGACCGCCTCGCGCGCGACCTCGACCGCGATCGAGGCCGCGTCCTCCGAGGCGCGCGCGCTGGGCGACGACTACGTCTCGACCGAGCACCTGCTGCTCGGCGTCGCCGCGGGCCGCTCGGGCGTGGCCGACGCGCTGCGCACCCATGGCGCGTCCCGTGACGCCCTCCTGGCCGTGCTGCCGACCGTGCGCGGGTCGGGCAAGGTCACGAGCCCCAACCCCGAGGGCACGTACAAGGCTCTCGAGCAGTACGGCGTCGACCTCACGGCCGCGGCCCGGGACGGCAAGCTCGACCCCGTCATCGGCCGCGACGCCGAGATCCGCCGCGTCGTGCAGGTCCTGTCGCGGCGCACCAAGAACAACCCCGTCCTCATCGGCGAGCCCGGCGTCGGCAAGACCGCCGTCGTCGAGGGGCTCGCGCAGCGCATCGTCGCGGGTGACGTGCCCGAGTCGCTGCGCGGCAAGCGGCTCGTCTCGCTCGACCTCGCAGCCATGGTCGCGGGCGCCAAGTACCGCGGCGAGTTCGAGGAGCGGCTCAAGGCCGTCCTCGAGGAGATCAAGTCGTCCGACGGCGAGATCGTCACGTTCATCGACGAGCTGCACACGGTCGTCGGGGCCGGCGCGGCCGAGGGCTCGATGGACGCCGGCAACATGCTCAAGCCGATGCTCGCGCGCGGCGAGCTGCGCCTCGTGGGCGCGACGACGCTCGACGAGTTCCGTCAGCACATCGAGAAGGACCCCGCGCTCGAGCGCCGGTTCCAGCAGGTCTTCGTGGGCGAGCCGAGCGTCGAGGACACCATCGCGATCTTGCGCGGCCTCAAGGAGCGCTACGAGGCGCACCACAAGGTCGCGATCTCCGACGCCGCGCTCGTCGCCGCCGCGAGCCTGTCGGACCGCTACATCTCCGGCCGTCAGCTGCCCGACAAGGCCATCGACCTCATCGACGAGGCCGCGAGCCGGCTGCGCATGGAGCTCGACTCGTCGCCGGTCGAGATCGACCAGCTCCGCCGCGCGGTCGACCGCCTGAAGATGGAAGAGCTCGCGCTCGAGAATGCCGACGACGACGCGTCCCGGGAACGGCTCGGGAAGCTGCGCGCGGACCTCGCGGACCGTTCGGAGGAGCTCGCCTCGCTGACCGCACGGTGGGAGAACGAGCGTGCGGGCCACAACCGCGTCGGTGACCTGCGCGCCAAGCTCGACGAGCTGCGCATCGAGTCGGACAAGGCGCAGCGCGACGGCGACCTCGCGACCGCCTCCCGACTGCTCTACGGGGAGATCCCCGCGGTCGAGCGCGAGATCGCCGAGGCCGAGGCGCGCGAGCAGCGGGCGGGCGTCGAGGACGCCATCGGCCCGGTCCCCGAGCCGATGATCGCCGAGAAGGTCGGGCCCGATGAGATCGCCGAGGTCGTGTCCGCCTGGACCGGCATCCCCGCGGGGCGCCTGCTCGAGGGCGAGAGCGCCAAGCTGCTGCGCATGGAGGACGTGCTCGGCCAGCGGCTCATCGGTCAGCGCGCGGCCGTCGCGTCGGTGTCCGACGCGGTCCGTCGCGCCCGGGCCGGCATCTCCGACCCCGACCGGCCGACGGGCTCGTTCCTGTTCCTCGGCCCGACCGGCGTCGGCAAGACCGAGCTCGCGAAGGCGCTCGCGGACTTCCTGTTCGACGACGAGCGCGCGATCGTCCGGATCGACATGTCCGAGTACTCCGAGAAGCACTCGGTCGCGCGCCTCGTCGGTGCGCCCCCCGGGTACGTGGGGTACGAGGAGGGCGGTCAGCTGACCGAGGCCGTGCGGCGTCGGCCGTACTCGGTCGTCCTGTTCGACGAGGTCGAGAAGGCGCACCCCGAGGTGTTCGACATCCTGCTGCAGGTGCTCGACGACGGCCGCCTCACCGACGGCCAGGGCCGCACGGTCGACTTCCGCAACGTGATCCTCGTGCTCACGTCGAACCTCGGCTCGCAGTTCCTCGTGGACCCGATGCTCGACGACGCCGCCAAGCGCGAGGCCGTCATGGCCGCCGTCCACGCCGCGTTCAAGCCCGAGTTCCTCAACCGCCTCGACGACGTCGTCCTCTTCGACCCGCTGTCCCTCGACGAGCTCAGCCGGATCGTCGAGATCCAGGTCAAGGCCCTGGCCGACCGCCTGACGGACCGCAGGCTCACGCTCGATGTGACCCCGGCGGCGCGCGAGTGGCTCGCGATCGAGGGCTTCGACCCGGCGTACGGTGCCCGGCCGCTGCGCCGGCTCGTGCAGCGGGAGATCGGCGACCGGCTGGCCCGGATGCTGCTCGGCGGAGAGGCCCGTGACGGTGACACGGTCCGGGTCGACCGGGCGGCCGACGGCTCGGGGAGCCTCACGCTCGCGGTGGTGGCACGTCCGGTAGCGTCGGTCGCGTGACCGACGCCGCTCCCGCCATCCCGTTCTCCGACCCCGCGCTCCTCGCCGAGCTGCTCGACCAGGAGGACCGGCTCGTCCTGCCGCACCTCGACTACGACGACGCGGCACGCCTCGGTGCGACCCTCGCCGGGCTCGCCGAGCAGGGCGGCCTGCCGGTCGTCGTCCGCGTCGAGATCGACACGCCCACGGGTCCGCACACCGTCTTCCAGCAGGCGATGCCGGGCACCTCGCCGAACAACGACTGGTGGCTCAGCCGGAAGGCCGCGGTGGTCCGCCACTACGGGCACTCCTCGTTCGCGGTCGGCACGCGGTACCGCGTCGAGGGCGGCACGTTCGAGACCCGGGCGGAGCTGGACCCCGAGCAGTACGCGGCGCACGGCGGGTGCTTCCCGCTGCGGGTCAACGGCCAGCTCGTGGGGGTCGTGGGCATCTCGGGGCTGCCCCAGCAGGACGACCACGCGCTCGTCGTCGAGGGCCTCACCGCATACCTCGGGAGCGCCCGGTAGCGTCTGGGGTATGACCTCAGCACCCGTACCGACCGCCCTCCCGACCCCCCGCTTCCCGGACCCGCGGGACGCGCCCGTGCTGCGGTGGGGCATCCTCGCGCCGGGCAAGATCGCGGGGACCTTCGCCTCGACGGTGCTCGCGAACACCGGCCAGCGCGTCGTCGCGGTCGCCTCCCGGTCGGCCGAGCGGTCCGCGGCGTTCGCCGCGACGCACGGCATCGAGCGCTCGTACGACTCGTACACCCAGCTCGTCGAGGACCCGGAGATCGACGTCGTCTACGTCGCGAACCCGCACAGCGAGCACCGCGAGCAGGCGCTCCTCGCGATCGCGGCCGGCAAGCACGTGCTCGTCGAGAAGGCGTTCACCCGCAACGCGGGCGAGGCGCGCGAGGTCGTCGCGGCGGCGCGCGCGGCCGGGGTCTTCGCGATGGAGGCCATGTGGACGCGGTACCTGCCCCACACCGACGTCATCCGTCAGCTGCTCGAGGACGGCGCGCTGGGCGACGTGCACCGCATCACCTCGGACTTCGGCGTGTGGTCGCAGCCCGCGCCGACCCACCGCCTGCTCAACCCCGAGCTGGGCGGGGGCGTGCTCCTCGACCTCGGCATCTACCCGCTGGCGTTCGCGGCGTTCGTGGCGCGTCACGCGGGTCTCGGTGAGCGCCCGACGGCGATCCAGGCGGCCGGCGTGCTGGCCGCGACCGGGGTCGACGCGCAGACGGCGATCCAGCTCAGCTACACGGGCGACGCCCACGCCGAGCTGTTCACGACGATGCTCGCCGAGACCGCGCAGACCGGGACGATCGCCGGCTCGCGGGCCCGGGTCGAGCTCGGCCCCAAGTCGTTCACGCCCACCAGCGTCACCTACGTCGCCGGCGAGCAGCGCGTGACGTGGGACGACAACCGGATCCTCGGCCACGCGGGCCTGTGCTTCCAGGCCGCCGCCCTCGCCCGGTTCGTCACCGAGGGGCTCACGGAGTCGCCGCTGCTGCCGCTCGACGAGACGATCGCGACGCTCGAGACCGCCGACGAGGTCCGCCGCCAGGTCGGGGTCATC
This sequence comes from Cellulomonas sp. WB94, assembly GCF_003115775.1. NCBI lineage: Bacteria > Bacillati > Actinomycetota > Actinomycetes > Micrococcales > Cellulomonadaceae > Cellulomonas > Cellulomonas sp. WB94. The sequence continues at coordinate 1,228,483 of NZ_QEES01000002.1, read as the reverse complement.
TTCCCGGGGGAGTAGCCCCTGGTCACCGGGTCGCAACCGACCGCCGATCGTGGTGAGAACACGGCCGGCCGAGGGGTGTGGGAGCGCTACCCTCGTGCTCGCCGGCGGGTGGAGTCGCCACCGGGTCGCATCGCTGCCGGTCGCATCGCTGCCGGGTCGAACCTGAGGAGGTCGAGGGAACGTGACCGAGCTCGTGGTCCGCGGCTACGCCAACGGTCGAGCGCGGCGTCAGCTGATCCTCGACGAGGCGACCGCCCTGTTCGGCGAGGTCGGTTACCGGGCGGCGTCGCTGCGGGAGATCGCGACCCGCGTCGGCATCTCGCACCCCGGCCTCCTGCACCACTTCCCGGCCAAGCAGGCGCTGCTGCTCGCGGTCCTGGAGCACCGGGACGAGGTCGACACCGAACGGTTCGGGTTCGACCACCTCCAGGGCCTCGAGCTGCTCCGGCACATGGTCGACCTCGTGGAGTTCAACGCGACGCGGCCAGGGATCGTCGAGCTGTACTGCGTGCTGTCCGCCGAGTCGACGGCCCCAGACCATCCCGCGCACGCGTTCTTCGTGGAGCGGTACACCCGCTCCGTCACGCGGTGCGCAGCCGGGTTCGAGGGCGCGCGGGCCGCCGGTCTGCTGCGGCCCGGCATCGATCCCGACGCCGCGGGGCGCGCGTTCGTCGCGCTGATGGACGGCCTGCAGGTGCAGTGGCTGTTCGACCGTGACAGCGTCGACATGGCGGCGGTGCTCCGGCAGACGCTCGCCCAGCTCGTCGTCGCGGGCGTCTGACCGATTCGTCCGGGAGTCCTGGAATGGACTCGCTCCGGACCACCTGGTAAGCACAAGCCCCGAGATGACGACGACGGTGACGACAGGACGAGGTCGATGATGGCTGGCAGCACCCCGGACCCCCGGATCGACGAGCTCGTCGCCCGGCTGACGCTGGCTCACAAGGTCCGCCTGCTGACTGGCGCCGACTTCTGGTCGCTGCACGCCGAGCCCGCCGTCGGGCTGCGGACGGTCGTCGTCTCCGACGGGCCGTCGGGGGTCCGCGGCGCCGTCTGGGACGAGCGGGACCCGTCGCTCAACCTGCCGAGCGCGACCGCGCTCGCGGCCACCTGGGACCCCGAGATCGCCTACCGCTACGGCGTGGCCGCGGCGCACGAGGCCCACCGCAAGGGTGTCGGCGTGGTGCTCGGCCCGACCATCAACCTGCACCGCAGCCCGCTCGGCGGCCGGCACTTCGAGGCGTACTCGGAGGACCCGCTGCTGACCGCCGAGATCGCCGAGGCGTTCGTCCGCGGCCTGCAGGACCACGGCGTCGCGGCGTGCCCGAAGCACTACGTCGCGAACGACTTCGAGACCGACCGGTTCACGGCCTCGGTCGAGGTCTCCGAGCAGGCGCTCCACGAGCTGTACCTCGCGCCGTTCGAGCGTGCCGTGGTCGACGCCGGTGCCTGGAGCGTCATGAGCGCCTACAACGCGGTCGGCGGCACGACCATGACCGAGCACCCGCTGCTCACCGAGCCGCTCAAGGGCACGTGGGGGTTCGACGGCGTCGTCATCTCCGACTGGACGGCCGTGCGCTCGCTCGCGTCCGCGGCGGCCGGCCAGGACGTCGTCATGCCCGGCCCCGACGGGCCGTGGGGCGACGCGCTGGTCGCGGCGGTCGAGGCCGGCGAGATCCCGGTCGACGTCGTCGACGACAAGGTGCGCCGGATCCTCGTGCTCGCGGCCCGCCTCGGCGCGCTCGACGGGTTCGACCCTGCCGTGCCCGCTGCCGCTGCCGCGCAGGCGGCGGAGTCGTCGGACGACGAGGCGACCGTCGGCACCGACCCGGCCGACATCGCGCTCGCCCGCGAGGCCGAGACGCGCGGCATCGTGCTCGTGCGCAACGACGGCGTGCTGCCGCTCGGCACCCCGACCTCCCCGGCGCCGGCGACGATCGCGGTCCTCGGCCAGAGCGCGCTGCGCCCGCGCACCCAGGGCGGCGGCTCCGCGACGGTCGTCCCGGTCTCGACGGTCTCGCCCCTCGACGGCCTGCGCGCCGCGCTCCCCGACGCGACCGTCACCTACGCCACTGGCGCCCTCGTGCACGACGGCGTCCTGCCGTTCGCGCTCGACGACGTGCGCGACCCCGAGACCGGCGCACCCGGTGTCCGCACGCGGTTCCTCGCAGCCGACGGCGGCGTCGTGCTCGATGAGGTCCGCCGCGCGACCGACCTCATGTGGCTCGGCAACGCGCCGGCCGCGCACACCTTCGAGCTCCTGACCGACTACACCGCGACCGAGTCGGGCCCGATCGAGCTCGGCTGGGCCGTGATCGGCAGCACCACGCTCGAGGTCGACGGCGAGGTCGTGCTCACGGCGGAGCTCCCGGTCGACCCCGAGGACCTCGGTGCGGCGCTCATGGCCCCGCCGAGCGCGACCGTCCGCGTCGACGTCGAGGCCGGCCGCACCTACCGGCTGCGCTGGACCCACCCCCTCACCGGGATCCCGTCGATGCCCGACGGCGCCGAGCTGGCTGCGGTCCTGGGCTTCACGGCCGGCTGGCGGCCCGTCGTCGAGTCGACCGACGCGCTCATCGCCGAGGCCGTCGAGGTCGCCCGCACGGCCGACGTGGCGATCGTCGTCGTCGGCACGAACGAGAAGGTCGAGTCCGAGGGCTTCGACCGGTCCGACCTGCGCCTGCCCGGCCGTCAGGACGACCTGGTCGCCGCGGTGGCCGCGGTCAACCCGCGCACGGTCGTCGTCGTGAACTCGGGCTCGCCGGTCGTGATGCCGTGGCGCGACGACGTCGCCGCGGTGCTGCTCACGTGGTTCGGCGGCCAGGAGTACGGGCACGCGCTCGCCGACGTCCTCACCGGAGCTGCCGAGCCGGGCGGGCGCCTGCCGACGACGTGGCCGAAGACCGAGGCGGACGTGCCCGTCCTCGACGTGACCCCGCACGACGGTCTCGTGCGGTACGACGAGGGCATCCACGTCGGCTACCGCGCGTGGCTGCGCGCCGGGACCGAGCCCGCCTACCCGTTCGGGTTCGGGCTCGGGTACACGACGTGGTCCTACGACGCCGTGCGCGTCATGGACGCCGGCGTGCACTCGGGTGCGGTCGCCGCGTCGGGCAGCGTCCGGGTGAGCGTCGACGTGACGAACACGGGCGAGCGCACGGGCCGTCAGGTCGTCCAGGTGTACCTGTCGCGCGAGTCGCTGACGGTCGACCGGCCGCTGCGGTGGCTCGCGGGCTCCGCGGTCGTCACGGCCGAGCCGGGCCAGACGAAGACCGCCGAGGTCCTCGTGCGGGCGCGCGCGTTCCAGCACTGGGACTCCGAGGCGCACGCCTGGACGGCCGAGCCGGGCCGGTTCACGCTGATCGTCGGTCGGGACGCCACGGACACGGCCCTGGACGCCGTCGTCATCCGCTGAACCGGTCGGCGGGCTGAGCCCGGCGTCCGCCGGCCCAGCACCCGTCAGGGCAGGTGGACCGTGCCGTCGAGGAACGAGCCGGTGAGCTCGCCGGCGTCGGTCGTGGCCAGGCAAAGGCCGAGTCGGTCCCCACGGCGCCATGACTCCTCGGTCGGCGCCCACGCGACCGCACGGACGCCGGCCTCGCGCTCGGCCGGGGTCAGGTCGCACGACGCCGCGACCCGGGCATCTGCCGCGGCCTGACCGGGCCAGACGGCGGCGTCGTCGAACGCGTACACGGTGACGACCTGGGCCGCGTGCTGGTCGCTGCACGGCACGACGTGCACGGCGTCGACCTCCGTGCCGGTCGGGAGCGGGTCGAGGCAGCTGCCCGTGACGAGCTGGCGCGCGTGGGCATCGCGGGGCGCCGTGACGTCGGGCGGGAGCGGCCGGGCGTTGCGGGCCGTGAGCGCGGCGCCGACGAGGACGCCGACGAGCACGAGCGTGCCGACGACGCCGAGCGTGAGCCCGGTGCGGGCCAGCCCGCGGCCTCGGGTGCCGCGCGCACGGATCCGACGCAGCGCGATGACCGCCAGCACGCCCGCGACCGGCCCGAGCGCGAGCGCTCCGGTGACGACCGAGGCGACCGCGAGCGGCTCGAGCGGCACTGGCGGCGCGTGCCAGCCCGGCGCGTAGTACGGCTCGTTCGACGACGGGCCGCCCGGGTCGTCCCAGGCGGTCAGGACTGCACCTGCGGTGACTCGCCGGCCAGCGTCCCGTCGAGAGCCGAGCCGGTCAGGCCGCCCGGGCTGCTCACGAGCAGGCAGTAGCCCGACCGCACGCCGTTCGTCCAGTCGACGTCCGACGGTGCCCACACGACGGAGCCTGCAACCTCGGACATCAGGGCTCCACCCGCGACCGAGACGGCGATGTCGCCGCAGTCCGCCTGGACCGCCGTCGCCTGCTCCACCGAGGACGGCGCCAGGGTGAAGTCCTCATAGGCGAGGACCTCCGCGGCGTGCGGCGCCGCGCAGTCGATGAATGCCGCGTCGAGGAGGTCCGCGGACGGGACCACCTCGAGGCAGTCGCCGGGCCACAGCCGCTCGTCGAACGCGAGGAACTCGACGGGCTCCTGCGACTGCTCAGTGAGGGGCGTCGACGTCCTGGACGAGTTCGTCTCGCTCTCCCAGCCGCTGCGGGCCCCCACGACGACGAGCGCGACGAACCCGGCGATGAACAGGGTCATCAAGATCCCGACGGCGATGCCGGCCCAGGCGAGGCCGCGGCCGCGGGCACCGGTGCGCCGGATCTTGCGGAGCGACGCGATCCCGAGCCCGATCCCGACCGGACCGGTGATGCCCATGGTGACGATCCCGGCACCGCTCACCGACATCGAGGCGATCGCCAGACCGTCCCACGGAGGCTGGGGGTTGCCCCACTGGGGCTGCGGGTAGCCGTAGGGGCCCTGCTGCTGCGCGTACCCGTACGACGGGACCTGCGACTGGGCCTGGGGGTAGCCGTACGCGCCCTGTCCCTGCGGCGCCCCGTAGCCGGGGGCGGCCGGCGGGTAGCCAGGGGTCTGCGGGTATCCCGCCTGCGGTGAGCCGTAGGCGGGGGGTGCGGGCGGGTAGCCCGGCGCGGCCGGGGGGTAGCCGGGCGTCTGCGGGTACCCGGTGCCCGACGGGCCCGGCGCGGGTGCGTCGGCCGGAACAGGTTCCGGCGTCCACGACGGCGGCGGCGTCGGTGCGGCGTCGTACCCGGTCGGCGGCGCGTACCCGGCCCCGTAAGGCGACGGCGCCCCGGCGGTCGACCCGTCCGGCTGCGCTGCGGGCGGCGCGAACGGGTTCGGGCGCTCGGGCTGGGGGAGAGGCCAGGTCGGCGGCGTGCTCATGGCGACGAACCTAGCGGAGCGGACAGGTCGGCCGAGGGCGATCCGGACCGGTCCACCCGATCGCCTCGCGCAGCACGAGCGCCACGCGCAGCCCGGTCGACCCGAGCGGCTCAGTCGGCGAGGTCGACGATGACCGGGACGTGGTCGGACGCGCCCTTGCCCTTGCGCTCGTTGCGGTCGATGGTCACGCCCGTCACGCGCGCGGCGAGGGTCGGCGACGCGTACGTGAAGTCGATGCGCATGCCCTCGTTCCGCGGGAACCGGAGCTGCTGGTAGTCCCAGTACGTGAACGTGCGGGCGGGGATGTGCTCGCGGGTGACCTCGGTGTACCCGGCGGTCGCGAACGCCGCGAACGCGGCCCGCTCGGCGGGCGTGACGTGGGTGCGCCCGGCGAACACCTCGATGTCCCAGACGTCCTCGTCGAGCGGGGCGATGTTCCAGTCCCCGACGAGCGCGATCTGCGCGGACGGGTCGCCGTCGGGCCCGGGCGTGAGCCAGGACGCCGCCTGCTCCTTGAGGCGTTCGAGCCACTCGAGCTTGTAGGCGTAGTGCGGGTTGTCGATCTCCCGCCCGTTCGGGATGTACAGGCTCCACACGCGCACGCCGCCGCAGGTCGCGCCGAGCGCCCGCGCCTCGATGGCGGGCTCCTCACCCCAGGCGGGCTGGCCGACGAAGCCCCGCTCGACGTCCTCGATCCCGACCCGCGAGATGATCGCGACCCCGTTCCACTGGCTGTGGCCGTTCGTCGCGACCTCGTACCCGGCGGCCTCGAAGACCTCCCGCGGGAACTGCTCGTCCTTGCACTTGGTCTCCTGCAGCGCGAGCACGTCGGTGCCCGAGCGCTCGAGGAAGGCCAGCGCCCGGTCGGCGCGGGAGCGGATCGAGTTGATGTTCCAGGTCGCGAGGCGCATGACGGTCAGGCTAGCCGGACGGACCGTCACGGGCGGGTCGGCGCGGATCGTGACCGGACACGGGCCCGGGGTCTGACAAGCGGCGGGCTGATCCGTAGGGTGGCCGCATGGGAACCGCACTGATCACCGGCGCGAGCGCGGGCCTCGGCCTGGAGTTCGCCTGGCAGCTCGCGACCGCGAAGCACGACGTCGTCCTGGTGGCCCGCGGCGCCGACCGCCTCGAGCACCTCGCGAGCCAGCTCCGTGCCGCGGCAGGGGTCCACGTCGAGGTCCTCCCGGCGGACCTCACTGTCCGCGCCGACGTCGAACGGGTCGCGGAGCGGCTGCGCGCGACCGTGCACCCGGTCGGTCTGCTCGTCAACAACGCGGGGCTCGGGCTGAACCAGCGGTTCGTCGGCGGCGACCTGGACGTCGAGGAGAGGGCGCTCGCGGTCATGGTCCACTCCGTCCTCGTGCTCTCGCACGCGGCCGCGGGCGCGATGGTCGAGCGGGGTCGCGGCGCCATCCTCAACGTGTCGTCGATCGCCGCTCTGCTCGCGTCGGGCACGTACTCGGCGCACAAGGCGTGGGTGCGGACGTTCACCGAGGGACTCGCGGTGGAGCTCAAGGGGACAGGGGTCACGGCCACCGCAGTGACCCCCGGGTTCGTCCACACCGAGTTCCACGAGCGCGCGGGCATCAACATGACGGCGCTGCCGGACATCGCGTGGCTGGACGCGGACGCGGTCGTCGCGACCGCGCTGGCCGACGTGCGCCGAGGTGCTGTCCTGTCGAACCCGAGCCTGCGCTACCAGGGGGTCGCCGGGGTCGTGCGCGTGCTGCCACGGTTCGCCATCCGGGCCCTCGGGAACTACCGCCACCGTCTGACCACCGCCGCGAGCGAGAGCGAGTCGTTGTGACCCCCGAGACGTCCCACGGCGCCGAGCTGTCTCCGACGCCGCGCGAGCAGCTGCGCGACCTCATCACCGAGCTGGCCGTGGTGCGCGGCAAGGTCACGCTGTCCTCGGGGCGCGAGGCCGACTACTACGTGGACCTGCGCCGCATCACGCTGCACCACCGCGCGGCCCCGCTCGTCGGGCACGTGCTGCTCGACCTGCTCGAGGAGGTCGGCCTCGGCACCGCCGAGATCGACGCCGTCGGCGGCCTGACGCTCGGCGCCGACCCCGTCGCGACAGCCCTCCTGCACGCTGCGGCGTCGCGCGGCCAGGACCTGGACGCGTTCGTCGTCCGCAAGGAGGCCAAGGCGCACGGCATGCAGCGCCGCATCGAGGGCCCGGACATCGCGGGCCGGCGGGTCGTGGTGCTCGAGGACACCTCGACGACCGGTGCGTCACCCATCGCCGCGGTCGAGGCTGCGCGCGCGGCGGGCGCCGAGGTCATGGGCGTCGCGGTGATCGTCGACCGGTCGACCGGCGCGCGCGAGAAGATCGAGGCGCTCGGCGTGCCGTACCACTTCCTGTTCGACCTGGCCGACCTCGGCCTGGCCTGAGCGCCGGCGCGGTGGGCGGCTTCGACCTGTTCCAGTCGCTCTGGCTGGTCCTCCTCGTCATCGGCATACCGCTCGGGCTCGTCGGCTCGTGGTGGCTCCAGACCAAGCGGACCGAGCGGCTCACGGCCTGGGCGGCCACGACCGGCTGGCGGTTCGACGGCAGCGACGCCTCGCTCACCCGACGGTGGACGGGTCAGCCGTTCGGGCAGGGTGACGCGCGGCGGGCGACCGAGGTGCTGCGCGGGCACTTCCAGGGGATCCCCGCGACGTCGTTCACCTACCGCTGGACCACCGGATCGGGCAAGAACAGGACGACCAACGTCCGCCACGTCGTCGCGCTCGACCTGCCCGCCTACCTGCCGACGGTCGAGCTGACGCCCGACGGGCTCGGCGCGAAGCTCGCGAAGGTCGTCGGCGGCCAGGACATCCAGTTCGAGTCCGACGACTTCAACCGCGCGTGGCGCGTCGAGAGCCGGGACCTCGCGGTCGCGCACGCGATCGTCAACCCGCGCCTGATGGAGCGTCTCCTGCGCGGCGACGCGACCGGTGAGTGCGTGCGCATCGAGGGGACCTCGATCCTGTCGTGGGCGTACGGCGCGACCGACACAGACACCCTGGCCCGGCGGCTCGGGGTGCTGGTGGCCATCGCCCACGCGATTCCTCGACACGTGTGGATGGACCACGGCTACGATCCGATGACCGACCAGACCACCCGGGGGAACTCGTGACCGGCATCACCATCGCACTGCTCGTCGTCGTGGCGATCATCGTCATCGTCCTGATCTGGGCCGTCGCCACGTACAACGGCTTCGTCCGCCTGCGCAACCTCGTGCAGGAGGCCTGGCGGCAGATCGACGTCGAGCTCAACCGACGTCACGACCTCATCCCGAACCTCGTCGAGACCGTCAAGGGCTACGCGGCGCACGAGCGCGGCGTGTTCGACGACGTCAGCCGGGCGCGCGCCGCCGCCTCGGGTGCCGGGCAGTCCCCGGCGCAGCAGGCCGCCTCCGAGAACGTGCTCACGCAGGCCCTCGGGCGGCTGTTCGCCGTCGCCGAGGCGTACCCGGTGCTGCGCGCGAGCGAGAACTTCCAGCAGCTGCAGGCCGAGCTCACCAACACCGAGGACCGCATCGCCGCGGGTCGTCGGTTCTACAACGCCAACGTGCGCACGCTCAACACAAAGGTCGAGTCGTTCCCGTCGAACCTCATCGCGGGGGCGTTCGGCTTCGTGCGCGCCGAGTACTTCGAGACCGAGGACCCCGCGGTGCGTGCGGCGCCCCAGGTCAGCTTCGGCGCGGGCGACGCCCCGGCACCGGGCGCACCGACCGTCTGAGCCCGCTGCCCGGCTGAGCGTGCTGCCTGTCTGAGCCCGTTGCCCGTCTGAGCGCGCTGCCCGTCTGAGCCCGGCCAGAGTACGGCTGGGTTCAGCCGGCCGCGACGAGGACCACCGCGAGGGCCACGGACGCGGCGACCTCGCCGAGCCCGACCGTGCGCGGCGAGGTGTGCGGCCAGAGCCGGGGGACGACGGCGGCCCGCACAGCGAGCGCGAGGAACAGCACGCCCGCCCAGGGGCTCCACCCGAACGCCGGTACGCAGACGAGCGCGTGGTAAGCGACGGACTGGACGTACCGGCGCCGGTCGCCGCGGTCACGGATCATCGTCTTGACGTACAGCGCGGTGCCGAAGAAGTACGCGAGCACCAGCCCCGTGACGGCCCAGGTCGCACCGTCCGTCGCGCCGGGCAGCCACGTCCACCCGCCGGGCGCCGCCGGTCCCAGGCCGGCCGCGACGGCGACCATCACGCTCGCCGCGACGATCGTCACCGCGTCGTTGACGAGCGACCGGTCCGTGCGCCGGACGGAGTGCCACAGGCTGACCGCGAGGAGCGGCGCGTACACGACGCCCCAGGTGACGAGCGCCGGGCGGCTCGCCAGCAGAGCGAGCCCGAGCGCGGCCGTGACCAGCGCGTACGCGCGTACGGGGGGCCAGTAGCGGGCTTTGCGACCGGACCGCAGCCACAGCCCGGTCGCGAAGAACGCGAGGTACGCCGCGAGCCAGGCGGCTGCCAGCAGCAGGTGACGCCACGTGGGGCCGGCCCGCAGGGCGCCCACGACGACGGGCAGGACGAGCATCGCCCACGCCCCGTGCTGGTTCGGGACCCAGCCCGGTCCGCGCCGCCGACGGGTCGGGGTGCGCCCGGTGCCCGTTGCGGGGTCGGTCACACGCAGGAGACGAGGTCCGCGATCGAGTCGACGACGTGGCTCGGCCGGAACGGGAAGCGCTCGATGTCGGCGGCCCGCGTGGAGCCGGTGAGCACGAGGAAGGTCTGCAGGCCGGCCTCGATCCCGGCCACGATGTCCGTGTCCATCCGGTCGCCGACCATGGCCGTCGTCTCGGAGTGCGCGTCGATCCGGTTGAGGGCCGAGCGGAACATCATGGGGTTCGGCTTGCCGACGAAGTAGGGCTTGCGACCCGTCGCGGCGGTGATCATCGCGGCGACCGCACCCGTTGCGGGGAGGTCACCCTCGGCGCTCGGGCCGGTCACGTCGGGGTTCGTCGCGATGAAGCGCGCGCCGCCCTTGATGAGCCGGATCGCCTTCGTGATGGCCTCGAACGAGTACGTGCGGGTCTCGCCGAGCACGACGTAGTCCGGGTCCGTGTCGGTCAGCGTGTAGCCGACCTCCCACAGCGCGGTCGTCAGGCCGGCCTCGCCGATCGTGTAGGCGCTGCCGCCCGGGACCTGGTCGTCGAGGAACTGCGCGGTGGCGAGCGCCGAGGTCCAGATCGCGTCCTCGGGCACGTCGAGACCCGACGACGCGAGGCGCGCGTGCAGGTCACGCGGCGTGAAGATCGAGTTGTTCGTCAGGACGAGGAACGGTCGACCGGCGTCGCGCAGCGCGCGCACGAAGTCGGCGGCACCGGGCAGCGCCGTGCCCTCGTGGACGAGGACGCCGTCCATGTCTGTCAGCCAGCTGCGGATCTCGCGGGTCATGACTTCCTCGCGGCTCGGTGGTGCGGGTCGGTGGGACGGCTCGGTCGAGACCGGAGCGGTCAGACTGCCTCGTCGGCCGTCTCGTCGGCGAGCACGGCCGCGGGGGCGCGACGTGCGGCGAGCCACGAGCGGGCGAGCTTGAGCCCGATGGGGGCGACCGAGACCAGGACCACGGCGATGAGGAGGAACTCGATGTTCGCCTTGATGAAGGGGACGTTGCCGAGCGCGTAGCCGAGCAGCGTCACGCCGACACCCCAGAGCAGCGCGCCGACCAGGTCGAACGAGACGTAGTGCCGGTACGACATGCGCCCGACGCCCGCGGCCACCGGCGCGTACGTCCGCACGAACGGGATGAACCTCGCGACGATGATCGTCCGGCCGCCGTACCGCTCGAAGTAGGCGTTCGTCTCGTCGATGTGGCTGCGCTTGAAGATCTTCGAGTCGGGCCGGTCGAACACCTTCGGGCCGAGCTTGCGGCCGATCCAGTACGCGCACTGGTCCCCGCCGAACGCCGCGAGGAACAGCAGCAGGCAGAGCAGCCACAACGGGAACTGCAGCACGTCCTGCGCGACCAGGGCGCCCGCGGTGAACAGGAGGGAGTCGCCCGGGAGCAGCGGGAACAGCAGTCCCGTCTCGATGAAGACCACGATGACGACGCCGATGAGCGCGTAGGCGCCGAACGACTGGATCAGGTGGTCGGGGTTGAGGAAGCTGGGTCCGAGGGTCGCCAGGTGACCGGAGCCGGAGACGGCAGCGGTGAGGGCGGTCAGTGCGAGCACCCGACCAGCCTACGGGTGCGGTTGTGTCGCGATACGACGGGGCACGTGAAGACCTCGCACGCCTGCGCCCGGCGGCTGGGAGAATCGCCCGCATGACCTCCTCCCTGCCGCCCGTCACGCCGGGCACCCTCGGCACCCCGCTGACCCCGGGTGCGACCCGCGTCCTGCTGCTCGGGGCAGGTGAGCTCGGCAAGGAGGTCGCGATCGAGCTGCAGCGCCTCGGGGTCGAGGTCGTCGCGGCCGACCGGTACCCCGACGCCCCGGCGATGCAGGTCGCGCACCGCTCGCACGTGCTCGACATGCTCGACCCCGACGCGCTGCGGGCACTGCTCGCCGCCGAGCGCCCCCACGTCGTCGTCCCCGAGATCGAGGCGATCGCGACCCACGTGCTCGCCGAGGCGGAGGCCGACGGCGTCCGCGTGGTGCCGACCGCCCGCGCGACGGTGCTGACGATGGACCGCGAGGGCATCCGCCGGCTCGCCGCCGAGGAGCTCGGGCTGCCCACGTCGCCGTACCGGTTCGTCGGCTCGCTCGAGGACCTACGGACCGCGGTCGGTGAGCTCGGGCTGCCCGTCGTGGTCAAGCCGGTCATGTCGTCGTCGGGCAAGGGGCAGTCGGTCGTGCGGACGGCCGACGACGTCGAGACCGCGTGGGAGCACGCGCAGCACGGTGGCCGCGCCACAGGCTCGGCGGACGGCCCCCCGGCGCGCGTCATCGTCGAGGGGTTCGTCGCGTTCGACTCCGAGATCACCCTGCTGACCGTCCGGCACGTCGGCGGGACGACGTTCTGCGACCCGATCGGGCACGTGCAGGTCGACGGCGACTACCGCGAGTCCTGGCAGCCCGCCGCGCTCGCACCGGCAACCCTCGTCGAGGCCCAGCGCGTCGCCGCGACCGTGACCGGCGCGCTCGGCGGGTGGGGCGTGTTCGGCGTCGAGCTGTTCGTCGTCGGCGACCGCGTGCTGTTCTCCGAGGTGTCGCCCCGGCCGCACGACACCGGGCTGGTCACGCTCGTGTCGCAGGATCTGTCGGAGTTCGCGCTGCACGCACGCGCGGTGCTCGGGCTGCCCGCGGGCGACGTCCTGCGGCTCGGTGCGGGGGACGGGCAGGGTGCTGTCGACGGGCAAGGTGCGGCGGCATCGTGCGCGGTGCTCGCCGAGGGCACGGGCGTGCCGGTGTTCTCCGGTGTCGACGTCGCGCTCGCGGTGCCGACCGCGCAGGTGCGCCTGTTCGGCAAGCCGTCCGTCGCGGGCCGACGCCGGGTCGCCGTGACGCTCGCTCGCGGCGCGGACGTCGAGGAGGCGCGGGAGCGTGCGCGGTCGAGCGCGGCGGCTCTGCGGGTCGAGCTCACGTGACCGCGGTGGGCCGGCACGACGTGACCGGCGACGCCCCGACCGGGGATCTCGCGAGCGCGGTCGTCGGGAGCGTCGAGGACGGTGCCGTCGCCGGGGGAGCCGTCGTCGAGAGTGCCGTCGTCGAGGGCGAGGTCGGCGTCGGCCCGTGGCCCGGAGGCCCGAGCGCGTGGCCGGACCTCGCCGGGCCCGACGGCGCACCGCGCTACGACCCGGACCTGCTCGCGCACGGCGACCGCCGCAACGTCGTCGACCGCTACCGGTACTGGACGCTCGACGCGGTCGTCGCGGACCTCGACACCCGCCGCCACCCGTTCCACGTGGCGATCGAGAACTGGGCGCACGACATGAACATCGGGTCCGTCGTGCGGACCGCGAACGCGTTCGCTGCGGCCGAGGTCCACATCGTCGGGCGACGGCGCTGGAACCGTCGCGGCGCCATGGTCACCGACCGGTACCAGCACGTCCGCTACCACCCGACCGTCGAGGACCTGCTCACGTGGGCGCGCACCGCGGGTCCGGCCGGCGACCCGCTGCCCGTGCTCGGCATCGACAACCTGCCCGGGTCGGTCCCGCTCGAGGGGTACCCGCTGCCGCGCGGCTGCGTGCTGCTGTTCGGTCAGGAGAGCGTCGGCCTGTCGGACGAGGCGCGCGCGGGGGTGGTCGACGTGCTGCACATCGCCCAGTTCGGCTCGACCCGTTCGATCAACGCGGGCGCGGCCGCCGCGATCGCGATGCACGCGTGGATCGCCCGCCACGCGGACGCGTCGGGCCACGGGACGGCCGGGCACGGCTCGACCGCCGCGGGGCTGCCCGCTGGGTAGGACGTCCCGGCCCTGCCCACGGCCGGACGTGAAAGAATCGGCACGAAGTCACCACCCCCCTTCTACCTCCAGGAGATCCGTCGATGGGCATCGCAACCCCCGAGGTCTACACCGAGATGATCGACCGGGCGAAGGCCGGCAAGTTCGCCTTCCCCGCCGTCAACGTCACGTCCTCCTCGACCCTCACCGCCGCGCTCCAGGGCTTCGCCGAGGCCGAGAGCGACGGGATCATCCAGGTCTCCGTCGGCGGCGCCGAGTACGCGTCCGGCTCGACCATCAAGGACCGCGTCGCGGGCTCGCTCGCGCTGGCCGCCTACGCCCACGAGGTCGCGAAGAGCTACCCGATCACGGTCGCGCTGCACACCGACCACTGCGCCAAGGCCAACCTCGAGTCCTGGGTCCGCCCGCTGCTCGCGCTCGAGATCGAGCAGGTCAAGGCCGGCAAGCTCCCGACGTTCCAGTCGCACATGTTCGACGGCTCGACGGTCCCGCTCGGCGAGAACCTGATCATCGCCGAGGAGCTCCTCGAGCTCTCGCAGCTGGCCCGCACGATCCTCGAGATCGAGGTAGGCGTCGTCGGTGGCGAAGAGGACGGCCACATGGCCGAGATCAACGAGAAGCTCTACACGACCGTCGAGGACGGCCTGGCCACGGTCAAGGCGCTCGGTGCGGGCGAGAAGGGTCGCTACCTGACGGCCCTCACGTTCGGCAACGTGCACGGCGTCTACAAGCCCGGTGCGGTCAAGCTGCGCCCGTCGATCCTCGCGGAGATCCAGAAGGCCGTCGGGGACGCGATCGGCAAGGAGAACCCGTTCGACCTCGTCTTCCACGGTGGCTCGGGCTCGACCGAGGCCGAGATCTCCGAGGCCGTCGACAACGGCGTCATCAAGATGAACATCGACACCGACACGCAGTACGCGTACTCGCGTCCGGTCGCCGACCACTTCTTCAAGAACTACGACGGCGTCCTGAAGGTTGACGGCGAGGTCGGCAACAAGAAGGCGTACGACCCGCGTGCGTGGGGCAAGGCGGCCGAGGCCGGTCTGGCCAAGCGCATCGTCGAGGCCGCGCAGCAGCTGCGCTCGGCGGGCCAGAAGCTCGGCTGACCCAGCCCGCACGACCAGTACGACCTGAACGACCCAGACAGGCCCGAGGGCCCGGTCCGGCACCACCGTCCGATGGACGTCGGTGCCGTGCCGGGCCCTCGGCCGTGCCGGGCCCTCGGCCGTGCCGGGTCAGCGCGCCAGAGGATCAGCGCGTCAGAGGTTCAGCGCGTCAGGAGAGCAGGTTGCCGTCGCCGCGAGCCTCGAACTGCGTCTCTGCGTCGTCGTCGACCACGTCGAGCAGCTCGCCGATGCGGGTGACCTCGAGCAGGAACCGCACGGTCGGGGGGACGCGCAGCAGCCGGACGCGGTGCTGGCTCCGGGTCGCCAGGCGTGCGAGGAACGCGACCCCCGAGGAGTCCATGAACGTCACGTGGTGGGTGTCGACCTCGATGGGGAGGCCGGACTGCTCGGCATCGGCCGTCGCCTGGTGGAGGTCGGTGCCGAGATCCGCGTCGATCTCGCCCGACAGGACGATCCGGGTGCGGTCGGCGCCGAGGATCACGTGCACGGCTCCGGGTTCGCCGCGCGGCGGGGCGCTCCGGTCGGCGTGCAGTCCGGTGGCGTCCTCAGCGGGCCCGTGGCCCGTCCGGCTGTTAACGTCGCGCACGATGCTCCTCTCCGGATGAGGGCGACCGCCCTCGGTTCCCGGCACGTGCCCAGTCCACGGTCGGACTCACGACATGGGGGAACGCTAGACGATCGGAGGTGGTGGCGGTCAACTGTTCGACGATCGATCCGCCTCCGGACGCTCTCGCGGAGGTGCGCGAGCGGGCCTTCCGGGCCGCCGACGTCCCCATGTACATCGCGGCGGCGGGCTCACCCGCTCAGACCATCGTGTGGGTCAACGACGCGTTCGTCCGGCGCACGGGGTTCACCGCCGAGGAGATCGTCGGCCAGGCGCCGGGACGGCTCCTCGGGCCGGACACCCACCCCGAGCTGATCGACAGGTTCCGGGCCGCGATCGCCGACGGGCAGCCGTGGGCCGAGACGCTGCGCACGGTGGCCGCCGACGGGACGCCGTCATGGACGCGCGTGTCGATCGCCCCCGTCCAGGGGGACCAGGACGGGATCACGCACTGGTTCTACGTGCTCGTCGACGTCACCGACCTCGAGGAGCGCCACCGCGAGCAGCTCGCCGAGGTCGAGCGCGAGCGCCGCGAGCGGACGAGCATCGGGATCATCTCGCGGATCTCCGACATCCTCATGGACCTCGACGACCCGAGCTCGCTCGGTGAGGTCGCGGGCGTCCTGGGCCGTTCGGTGGTGCGGTGGGCCGGCTTCTACCTGGAGGACGACGACGGGCTGCGGCCGGCCGACGGCACCGACACGCCCCCGTACCGGGTCGGACGCCGTCACGCAGCGGTCGTCGAGGTCGGAGCGGCCGCGCAGGACGCGGCGGCATCGCCGTGCACGCAGGCGGTCGACCCCGTCCACGAGCTCCTGACCGGCGAGCGCACCCAGCCCGTCGACCTGGACCTGGCGGCACCGGCTGCCTCGACCGCGTCCGGGTGGCTCGCCGACCAGGTGCGCAGGGCCGTGACGCGCCTGCCCGAAGCGCCGTCCGGCGTGGTCGTGCTGCCCGTGCCGGGCCGTCGCCGGGTCCTCGGGGTGCTCGTCGTGGTCCCCTCGGACGGGACCGACGCCGCGGCGATCGACAGCGCGGTCGGGACCGTGCTCCAGCTCACGACGCGCCGCGTCGGGCTCGCCGTCGACAACGCCCGGCTGTACGAGCGTGAGCACCGGGTCGCCGAGACGCTCCAGCGGTCGATGCTGCCCGAACAGGCCGACGTCGACGGCCTCGACGTCTGGTCGTACTACGCGCCGAGCTCCGCGCACGCGCAGGTCGGCGGCGACTGGTTCGACGTGCTCGAGATCGATGCGGACGTCGTGGGTGTCGTCATCGGGGACGTCGTCGGGCATGACATCGAGGCCGCCGCGTCGATGGGCCAGCTGCGCTCGGTCGTGCGGACGTACGCGTTCGAGGTCCGGACGCCGGGGCTCGTCCTCGAGCGCGTCGACCAGCTGGTCGCCGGCATGCGGATCCCACGCCCCGCGGCTCTCGTCCTGATGACGCTCACGCGGACGGACGACACCTGGCGGCTCGCGTACTCCCGCGCCGGCCACCTCCCCGGGCTGCTCGTGCGCGACGGCCGCGTGACGGAGCTCGACGAGGCCGGCGGGCGGCTGATCGGCATCTCCGTCGGCCCCCGCACGACGTCGGAGGTCCCGCTGGCTCCGGGCGACGTCCTTGTCCTCTACACGGACGGCCTCATCGAACGGCGGGACCGCGCGTTGCGCGAGGGCCTCGCGGCGCTGCGTGAGGCCGCCGAGGGCGTGACCGCGACCGACGCCGCGGGCATCGGCGAGGACCTGCTCGCGCGGCTCGCCGACGACCCGGAGGACGACGTCGCGGTCGTCGTCGTGCGCATCCCCGACCCGGCGGTCGACGGGTCCGTCGCGCGCAGCCCACGCTCACGGCGGTGGCGGCTGCCGAGCGAGCCCGCGGCGGCCGGTCGTGCCCGGCACGCGGTCGTGCGCACGTGCCAGGCCTGGGGCCTGACGTGCGGCCCGAGCGCCGAGCTGGTCGTCTCCGAGCTCGTCGCGAACGCGGTGCTCCACGGGTGGGGGCACGTGCTGCTGCGTCTCGACGACACCGAGGACGGGCTGCGGATCGAGGTCGAGGACGCGAACCCCGCGCCGCCTGTGACGACCGACGGCCACCGCGGACGGGTCGGCGGGTTCGGCATGCAGATCGTCGAGCGCCTGGCGGACTGGGGCTGGCGGCCGGCCGGCACGGGCAAGGTCGTGTGGGCGAAGATCCGCGCCGGCGAGGGCACCGACGTCTGAGAGGTCGGCCCCTGACGGGCTCGGCGGCCTGCGGCCTACGGGGTCGGCGCGTGCGCCTCGACGTCGCAGTCGGCCTGGATCACGAACAGGTCGAGGACCCCGCACACCGACAGCACGAACAGGTCACGCTCGTCGGTCCCGCGCAGCACCGTCTGGCTGCCCCGGGCGTTGCCGGCGTCGGCGAGCGAGATGAGGAACGCGGCGCCCGTCGAGTCCATGAAGGTCACGCCGCACATGTCGACGACGAGGCGGCCGTGCCGCATGCCCGCGATCCGGGCGCGAGCCTCGGGGAACGCGTCGCGCTCGGCGACGTCGAGGTCACCCGCGAGGACGAGCGTCGTCTCCGACGGTGTCGCGACGACCTCGATCATCGGCATCCTCAGGTTCGGGGAGGGTTCGGGGGGACAGTGGCGGGTTCAACCGCGTCGGCTGGCGGGTTCGACTGTAATGACGGTCGCCGCGGGCCGCACGTCGGGCCGCACCGCGCGAGGATGGGGGCATGAGCCACGACAACCTCTTGGGCCCCGAACCCGTCCGCCTGCCCGCCGACGGTCCCGACGCCGACGTGCGTGCCGCGCTGACCGCCGGCGCCGACCTGCAGGACGCCGCGCGCGAGAACCCGGCGTCGCCGTACGCCTGGGCGCTGCTCGCGGAGCGCGCGCTGGCCGACGACGGCGACCCCGTCGCGGCCTACGCCTACGCCCGGACCGGGTACCACCGCGGGCTCGACGCGCTGCGCAAGGCCGGCTGGCGCGGCCAGGGACCGATCCCCGCCGACCACGAGCCGAACCTCGGGTTCCTGCGGGCCCTGCTCGCGCTCGAGGAGGCGGCCGAGGCGATCGGCGAGGAGGAGGAGGTCGACCGGATCGCGCGGTTCCTCGCGGACTCGGGGACGTCCGAGGACGAGATCTCCGGCCTGCGCTGACCGGTTCGCCGGCGGGGGCGGACCGCCGATGACCGATCCTTGACGTTCGGGTAACCTTTCGGGGGTGCTGGTGCGCTGCCGCCGGTGCCCGGGTCTGCGGCCCGCGAGCTGTGCTCGCACCGGACGTGGCGCGGACCGGACCACCCAGCAGCGCGGAAAGTGGAGAGTCGATGCCTGCCGTCGTGGTGCTCGGGGCCCAGTGGGGGGACGAGGGGAAGGGCAAGGCGACCGACCAGCTCGCCTCCCGGACCGACTTCGTCGTCAAGTTCAACGGCGGCAACAACGCGGGGCACACGGTCGTCATCGACGGTGAGAAGTACGCGCTCCACCTGCTCCCGTCGGGCATCCTCTCCCCGGGTGTCGTCCCGGTGATCGGCAACGGGGTCGTCATCGACCTCGAGGTGCTGTTCGTCGAGATCGACGCGCTGATCGCGCGCGGCGTCGACCCGAGCCGCCTGCTGGTCTCGTCGGCCGCGCACGTCATCGCGCCGTACAACCGCACGATCGACAAGGTCACCGAGCGGTTCCTCGGCAAGCGGAAGATCGGCACCACCGGCCGCGGCATCGGCCCGACGTACGCCGACAAGATCAACCGCATCGGCATCCGCATCCAGGACCTGTTCGACGAGAAGATCCTGCGCCAGAAGATCGAGGGCGCCCTCGAGCAGAAGAACCACCTGCTCGTGAAGGTCTACAACCGGCGCGCGATCACCGTCGACGAGACGATCGACGAGCTGCTCACGAACGCCGAGCGGCTCAAGCCGATGGTCGCGGACACCCCGCTCGTGCTCAACCGCGGGCTCGACGAGGGCAAGACCGTCGTCTTCGAGGCCGGTCAGGCCACGATGCTCGATGTGGACCACGGCACGTACCCGTTCGTCACGTCGTCGTCCGCGACGGCCGGCGGCGCGTGCACGGGCTCGGGTGTCGGCCCGACCCGCATCGACCGCGTCGTCGGCGTCGCCAAGGCGTACACGACCCGGGTCGGCGAGGGTCCGTTCCCCACCGAGCTGCTCGACGCGACCGGCGAGTGGCTGCGCAAGACGGGCGGCGAGTACGGCACGACGACCGGCCGCCCGCGCCGGACCGGCTGGTTCGACGCCGTCGTCACGCGCTACGCCGGACGCGTCAACGGGCTCACGGACCTCGTCGTCACGAAGCTCGACACGTTGACGGGCCTGGAGAAGATCCCGGTCGCCGTCGCGTACGACGTGAACGGCGTCCGCCACGACGAGATGCCCCTCGACCAGAGCGACTTCCACCACGCGAAGCCGATCTACGAGGAGTTCGACGGCTGGACCGAGGACATCTCGCTCTGCCGGTCGTTCGACGACCTGCCGGTCAACGCGCAGCGGTACGTGCTGGCGCTCGAGGACATCTCGGGAACCCGCGTCTCGTCGATCGGCGTCGGCCCCGGCCGCGAGGCGACGATCATCCGGCACGATCTGCTCGCCTGACCGTTCGGCTCGTCCGGCTCGTCCGGCTCGTCCGGCCGGTTCGGCCGGTTCGGCCGGTTCGGCGCCTGCCGGCGTCGAAGGCCGCGCCGGGCCCGTCCTCGGCGGATCCGCCCGTCAGCGGGGCTGGTCCCGTGGGGCCTGCGTCGCGTGGCGGTCGAGGAACGCGTAGACCTCGGCGTCGTCGACCCCGGGGAACGTGCCCTGCGGCAGCGGGCTGAGGACCTGCGCGTGCAGCCGTGCACTCGGCCAGGAGTGGTCGCTCCAGCGCGCGGCCAGAGCGGTGTCGGGCCGGCGGCAGCACGACGGGTCGGGGCACCGTGACTGCGTCCGCAGCTTCGTGTCGCGACCGCGGAACCAGGACGCGTGCGCGAACGGCACGCCGATGGTGATGGAGAACTGACCCGCGTCGGACACGCCGGTCTGCGCGGTGCACCAGAACGTGCCCTCGGGGGTGTCGGTGTACTGGTGGAACTCGGTCGTCCGGTCGTGGCGGCTCAGGGCGACCCGTGCGGCCCAGTGGCGGCAGACGTGCTGGCCCTCGATGGAGCCCGTCGGGTCGGTCGCGAAGCCGACGCCGTCGTTCTCGTAGCCGCGTGCGAGAGCGCCGTCGTCGTCCACGCGCAGGAAGTGCACGGGCAGGCCCAGCTCGCTCGTCGCGAGGTTCGTGAAACGGTGCGCGGCGGCCTCGTGCGTGACGCCGAACGCGTCCCGGAAGTCCTCGATCGCGAGGTCCTTGGCGCGCTTGGCCGCCCCGAGGAACTCGAGCGCGGCGCTCCGGGGCATGAGGCACGACGCCGCGAAGTAGTTGATCTCGAGGCGCTGGCGCAGGAAGTCGGCGTACGAGACGGGCCGGTCGTGACCGAGCACGCGATGGCCGATGGCCTGCAGTGCGAGCGACCGCAGCCCGTGGCCGCCGGGGATGGACGCGGGCGGCAGGTAGATCCGCCCGCCCTCGAGGTCCGTGACGGTGCGGGTGGAGTGCGGCAGGTCGTCGACGTGGAGGATCTGGAACCCGAGCTGGGCGGCGATGCGCGCGACGGCCCGGTGCGTCAGGGCTCCGACGGTGTACCCCGCGGCGCGCGCGAGGTCCTCGCCGACCTGCTCGATCGCGGGCAGGTAGTTGTCGCGCTCGCGCATCCACAGGCGCAGCTCGGTGTTGGCCCGGCGGGCCTCCTCGGGCGTCGCGATCGACTGGCGCTCGCGGCGGTCGAGCTCGGCGTGCAGGCCGACGAGCGCCTCGAGCGCCTCGAGCGGCATGCCGCGGCTCGGACGGACCGCGGGCAGGCCCAGGCCCGTGTACGCCTGGGAGCGCTGCGCGCGGTCGAGGGCGATCTCGAGGGCGGCCCGGCGGCTGGGTGGCTCGGGGGCGATGAGGTCGGCGACCTCGACGTGCAGGGCCGTCGCGATCTCACCGAGCAGCGACAGCCGGGGCTCGCGGTGGCCGTTCTCGATGAGCGAGAGCTGGCTGGGGGCGGTGCCGGTCTCGCGGGCGAGCTGGTCGAGCGTCATCGAACGCACGGTGCGGAAGTGCCGGATGCGCCGGCCGAGCGTGAGGCGGTCGCCGGTGTTCGCCGGGCGCCGGGCGCGCGAGCCGTCACCCGCGGGCACGGGGGCACCGGGCGGGAGGTCCATCGTCTCGTCGGTCACCTCCTGACAGTAGCGAAAGAACGGCCGTTCTTGACAGATGCGAGTCGTTGAAACCCTGCCGGACATGGCGAACTCTGGAAGAGATCACTTCAGCGCGCACAGGCCGCAGCTACCGCCGCGGCCGTCCGCCCGAACCGGAGGCATTTCTCATGACCCTCGTCGCCACGTCCGTCGCGAACACGGCACGCACCCGGATGGCCGTCGCCCCGGCGCCCGCCAGCGAAGACCACGCCGCCGGCGCCCCGACGTCGCACACCGAGCTGCTCGCCTGGGTGAGCCACATCGCCGCCCTCACCCGGCCCGACGCGGTCGTCTGGGTCGACGGCTCGGACGCCCAGCGCCGCGAGCTCACCGAGCTCATGGTCGCGTCCGGCACGCTCATCCGGCTCAACCCCGTGCGCCGCCCGAACAGCTACCTGGCCCGCTCGGACCCCCGCGACGTCGCGCGCGTCGAGGACCGCACCTTCATCTGCTCCGAGCGGCCCGAGGACGCCGGTCCGACGAACAACTGGCGTGAGCCGGCCGTGATGCGCGCCGAGCTCCGCGGGGTCTTCGAAGGGTCGATGCGGGGCCGGGCGATGTACGTCGTCCCGTTCTCGATGGGACCGCTCGGCGGCCCGATCTCCCAGCTCGGCGTCCAGCTCACCGACTCGCCGTACGTCGTCGTGAGCATGCTGACGATGACGCGCGCGGGCACCCCGGTCCTCGACCTGCTCGGCGACGACGGCGCGTTCGTGCCCGCGGTGCACTCGGTCGGGGCACCGCTCGTCGCCCTCGACGGCGAGCGGATCGACGACGTGCCCTGGCCGTGCAGCGAGCGCAAGTACATCGTCCAGTTCCCCGAGACCCGAGAGATCTGGTCGTTCGGCTCGGGATACGGCGGGAACGCCCTGCTCGGCAAGAAGTGCTTCGCGCTGCGCATCGCGTCCGTCATGGCCCGCGACGAGGGCTGGCTCGCCGAGCACATGCTCATCCTGCGGATCACCGACCCGAAGGACCGCGTGTTCCACCTCGCGGCCGCGTTCCCGTCGGCGTGCGGCAAGACGAACCTCGCGATGCTGCGCCCGACGATCCCCGGCTGGAAGGTCGAGACGATCGGCGACGACATCGCGTGGATGCGCCCGGGCGGACCCGGCACGGACGGCCGGCTGCGCGCGATCAACCCCGAGGCCGGGTTCTTCGGTGTCGCACCGGGCACGGGCATCACGACGAACCCGACAGCGATCGAGACCCTGCACTCGAACGTCATCTTCACGAACGTCGCGCTGACCGACGACGGGGACGTGTGGTGGGAGGGCCTGACCGACGAGGCGCCCGAGCACCTCACCGACTGGCAGGGCCAGGACTGGACGCCGTCGTCGGGCCGTCCGGCCGCGCACCCCAACTCGCGGTTCACGGTCGCCGCCGACCAGTGCCCGAGCATCGCCGACGACTGGGACTCCCCGGCGGGCGTCCCGATCGACGCGATCCTCTTCGGCGGTCGTCGGGCCACCAACGTCCCGCTCGTGACCCAGGCGCGCGACTGGGCGCACGGGGTGTTCATGGGCGCGACGATCTCCTCGGAGCAGACGGCCGCCGCCGAGGGGACCGTCGGGGCGCTGCGCCGCGACCCGTTCGCGATGCTCCCGTTCTGCGGCTACAACATGGCCGACCACTGGGGCCACTGGCTGCGGCTCGGCGACGAGCTCACGGCCCGGGGCGTCCCGCTGCCGGCGGTCTTCCAGGTCAACTGGTTCCGCAAGGGGGCCGACGGTCGCTGGCTGTGGCCCGGGTTCGGCGAGAACTCGCGCGTGCTCGCGTGGGCGCTCGGTCGGGTCGCGGGCGACGAGGCCGTCGGTGCCGTCGAGTCGCAGGTCGGTCTCCTGCCCGCTCCCGGCGCGCTCGACCTGACAGGTCTCGACCTGCCGGCCGAGGACGTGTCGGCTCTCTTCGCCATCGATCCTCAGCCGTGGTCGGCCGAGTGCGACCTCACGCAGGAGTTCTTCGAGCGGTTCGGAGACCGCCTCCCGGAGGCCATGACGCAGGAGCTCACGACGCTGCGCGCGCGTCTCGCCGCGAGCTGAGGGGCCGCTACGGTCGTCGCATGGAGCAGTCGGACGTCGTGACCCAGCCCGCGGTCGTCGAGCAGGCGGTGGTGGTCGGGCACGGCGAGGCCACCGCGCCGTCCGGAGCCGTGCTGGCGAACCAGGAGGTCCGACTCACGCCGCTCGGCGAGGCCGACGCGGACGAGCTGTTCGTCGCGCTCAACGACGAGCGCGTCTGGGCCGCGGGGTTCGGCGGGGGACCACGAGGTCGCCCGCCGACCCCGCGTGCCATGACCGCGTGGATCGCCGCGCTGACCGGCCGTCCCGCTCAGGCGGCCTACGCGATCCGGCTGGCCCGCACGTCCGACGTCGGGCCCGCCGGACGGCTCGTCGGCACGAGCAGCCTGGGTGACGTCGACGTGGCCAACGAACGCGTCCATCTCGGCTGGACGGCGTACGCCCCCGACGTGTGGGCGGGCGTCGTCAACCCTGCGACGAAGCTCGCGCTGCTCACCCACGCGTTCGACGACTGCCACATGCACCGCGTGAAGATCCAGACGGACGCGATCAACGTGCGCTCGCAGGCCGCCATCGCCAGGCTCGGTGCCGTGCGCGAGGGGGTCCTGCGCGAGCACGTCGTCCGGGCCGACGGCACGCGGCGCGACACCGTCGTGTTCTCGATCCTCGCGTCGGAGTGGCCGACGGTCCGGTCGGGCCTCGAGCAGCGCCTCGAGGGCATCTGACCGCGGACCGGGCCGCCGTCGGGCGCGGAGCGCCGATACACTCCGGCAGCGTGGAGATCCTCGTAGTCGGGACCGGTGCTCGCGAGCACGCCCTCGTCCGGGCGCTGTCCCGTGACCCGCAGGTGACGGCGCTGCACGCGGCGCCCGGGAACCCCGGGATCGGGCAGCTGGCAACGCTGCACCCGGTCGACCCGCTCGACGGCGCGGCGGTGGCAGCGCTCGCGGTGAACCTCGGTGTCGACCTCGTCATCGTCGGCCCGGAGGCCCCCCTCGTGGCCGGGGTCGCGGATGCGGTGCACGACGCCGGGATCGCCGTCTTCGGCCCGAGCGGCGCGGCGGCGCAGCTCGAGGGCTCCAAGGCGTTCGCGAAGGACGTCATGGCCGCGGCCGGTGTCCCCACCGCCGAGCCCCGCGTCGCCACGACCTCCGATGAGGCGGCCGCTGCCCTCGACACGTTCGGCCCGCCGTACGTCGTCAAGGACGACGGTCTCGCCGCGGGCAAGGGCGTCGTCGTCACGACCGACCGCGCCGAGGCGCTCGCGCACGCGCAGGCCTGCCTCGCCAAGCCCGGCAGCCGCGTCGTGATCGAGGAGTACCTCGACGGACCCGAGGTGTCGCTGTTCGTCCTGTCCGACGGCGCGCACGTCGTCCCGCTCGTGCCGGCGCAGGACTACAAGCGCGCGCTCGACGGCGACGCGGGCCCGAACACGGGCGGCATGGGCGCGTACTCGCCGCTCCCGTGGGCACCCGCCGACCTCGTCGACGACGTCGTGGCCCGCGTCGCGCAGCCGACGATCGACGAGATGGCCCGCCGCGGCACGCCGTTCGCCGGCGTGCTCTACGTCGGTCTCGCGCTGACCAGCAAGGGCACGCGCGTCGTCGAGTTCAACGCGCGGTTCGGCGACCCCGAGACGCAGGTCGTCCTCGCGCGGCTCGCGACCCCGCTGGCCGGCGTGCTGCACGCCGCCGCGACCGGCGGGCTCGGCCAGATCGCGCCCCTGGAGTGGCTCGACGACGCGGCTGTCACCGTCGTGATCGCCGCGCACGGCTACCCGGCCGACCCGCGCGGCGGCGACCCGATCACCGGCATCGAGGACGCCGACGCGCTGCCCGGCGTGCACGTTCTGCACGCGGGGACGGCCCTGGCGCAGGGGCCCGCCGGCGACCAGCTCGTCGCGGCCGGTGGGCGTGTGCTGTCGGTCGTCGGCGTCGGAGCCGACCAGACGGCCGCCCGCGCTGCCGCGTACTCCGGGGTCGAGCGGATCACGCTGCCCGGGTCGCACCACCGGACGGACGTCGCGCTGCTCGCCGACTGACAGCGTGACGGCCGTGTGTCCGCCGTGCGGGGGCACGACTGCGCTGCCAGGACGACGTGCGGAGCGAACCACCGGTCATGCCGCCCTGCCGGGAGGCACGACGGCAGACTGGGGAGCGTGAACAGCCACCTGACCGCGCCGCCGAGGAGGTCGGCGGGCCCGACAAGGCGTCGCACCATGATGTGGGCGCTGGGATTCACTGCGGTCACAGTGGTCGGCCTCGCCGCGCTGAGCGTGGGACTCCTCGTGATGCAGGCGCTCGTAGGTGGCTCGGTACAGGTGCTCGCCCCCGAGTCCGGGATCGCGTCTACCGACGCGGGCACGTTCGGGTGGGCCTTCGCTCTGGCTGCCGGAGTCGCGCTGGTCACGACTGCCGGAGCAGCTCGGCTGACTGAGTCCACCCCGGCACGCCGTTGGCCGCCGGTTCTGCAGGGGCTCGCTGCCGCAGCCGTGGCTGCGTTGCTGTCGCTCGTCGTGCTGCTGCTCCGGCTGGGAATCGATCCGGTCGCGTTCCTCGTCGACTGACCGCGTCGCTACGGTCGGCCGACGGGGCGTGACGGAAGATCGGGCCGGAGACGTGCGACGTGCACCGCGATCGATCCTGTCGTCCGATGTGCGCGACTCGTAGGCTGTCGTCGTGAACGAGGTGCTGGGCGAGGGTCTGTTCTTCCATGGCACTAGAGCCGACCTGAGGCTGGGCGAATTTCTCACGGCTGGCTTCCGGTCGAACTACCGGCCCGATGTGGTGATGAACCACATCTACTCCACCGCGCTGCTCGACGGTGCAGGACTGGCCGCGGAACTCGCAGAAGGTGACGGCGCTCCCCGCGTCTACGTTGTTGAGCCGACCGGGGCGTTCGAGGACGACCCCAACGTGACTGACAAGAAGTTCCCCGGCAATCCCACCAGGTCCTACCGCAGTCGAGAGCCGCTCAGGATCGTCGACGAGGTAACCGACTGGAAGCGGCAAAGCCCTGCGGAGTTGCGGGCATGGCGCGAGCGCCTGGAGGCTATCCGGGTGACGTCCCGCTGAGTGGTGGAGTTTCTCGACACCGTGCGGGTCAGTGCTCAGATCATGCCGTGAGGAGTTCGGTGTGGTCCACCTCCTGGGTCGTCAGGCCCGACTCGTGCCACTTGCCTTAGTGACCGGTTTCGAGTCGGTTGAGGATGGCGCGGGCGGTCTCGGTGAGGTCGGGGTCGAGGGTGAGGCGTTGGCCGTTGATCTCGATGGTTGCTGAGCGTGCGGTGCGCAGGGCCTGGACGATCTTCTTGATGCTCATGCCGGTGAGGTCTTGCAGATGGCGGGCGACGGCCAGGGCGGCGAACACCACCGTCAGGTGGGCTTCGATGGCGTCGCGTTGGTGGTGGAACACGGGCCGGGCTCGTAGGTCGGACTTGGTCATGCGGAACGACTGCTCGACGTGCCATAGGTCGTGGTAGGCCGCGATGACCGCCGCGCCGTCCATCGTGGCGGTCGGCAGGTTGGTGACGTAGCCCTTGAGGCCCGCCAACTGGCGGGCCCGGTCGATGGTGGCCTGGTCGAGTTCCTTGGTGGCTCCGGTGATCTTGAGGAACCGGGCCTTCTTCAACGGGGCGCGGCCGTCGGCGATCTTCTCGGCCCGGTCGATCATCGCGTTGATGGCCTTGTTGTCGTGCTGCTCGCGGGCGAACTTCCACTGGTAGACCACCCGCCGGGCCCGGGCCGCCTTGCCGGTGCCCATGTCCCGGGTCGATTCCAGGACCTGCCCGTCGGTGAAGTAGTTGCCGTGCCGTTCGAAGTGATCGGCCAGGTCGTAGGGGGCCCGGGTGATCCGCGAGCCGACGATGAAGCAGAACCCGGCGTCCTCCAGGGCGTTCAGGTTGCCCGCCGAGAGCATCCCGGCGTCGGCGACGACGACCAGGTCCGTGACGTCGTGCCGCTTGCCGAACGCGGTCAGTACGGGGATCAGAGTGGTCGTCTCGGCCTTGCTGCCCTCGAACAGGTGCACCTCGAGCGGGAACCCGCCCGGGTCGACCAGCAGCCCGACCTGAACCTGGGGGTCCACGCGGTGCTCCTTGCTCATCCCGACCCTGCGCAGCTCGTCCTCGTCCGGCCGCTCGAAGTGCAGCGTCGTCACGTCGTACAAGATCAGGACCGATGTCCCGGTGGTGCGGACCGAGTGCGCCCACGCGGCCCTGGCCAACGTGTCGCGGTAGTCCTGGGCCTGGCACCGGGCCAGCGACCGGAACAACGTGCGCAGGCTGACCGCCGGTGCGTCGAGTTCGTCCAGGACGCGGACGACCTCGGCCTTGGAGGTCGGCTCCACGATCCGTGCCAGGACCATCGCCCGGAACCCGTCATCGCCCAGGACGTCGAACCCCAGCCGGGTGTATTCGCTGGTCAGGACCTTCCACAACAGGTCCGCGGAGGTCCCCACGACCCGCCCACCTGCGGCGACGGCCGCAGGACGCCCACCGGCCGCCGGCGTCGCCGGCTGCAGGAGCAGTTCCGGTTCGGCGGTCCAGTCCGCGACGTCGTCCATCCGCGCCGGGACCACCAACAGGTCCCCGAGGTCCAGGGCGTCTTGGCCTGGGGACAGCCGCTCACGCGCTACGGCCAGCAGCAACGCGAGCTCGGCATCGCTATGCGCTGACCCGACGTGCTCGACCTGTTCGACCTGCCGGCCCCGGCGCGTGACGATCTGGACCGCGACCGCTCCCGAAGCGGTGCGGACCTTGCGCACGAACCGCGAGACCACCCCCGAAGGCTTGCACGACGAGGTTCTTAGTGACCACATCGCACCCGAGCGCACAACGAAACAGCAGGTCAGCGACCCGCGCCCACCCTCGAGGACCGAACGTGGCACGAGTCAGGTCAGGGTCATGGTGGCGAGTTGGGCCATGGAGTTCTCGGATAGGTAGCGGCGGTCGGTGGCGGCCCATTCGTCGTGGGCCTCGACCAGGACGGCGCCGGCCAGGCGCAGCAGGGCGGCGGGGTTGGGGAAGACCCCCACGACGTCGGTGCGGCGTTTGACCTCCTTGTTCAGTCGTTCCAGGGGGTTGGTCGACCAGATCTTCTTCCAGTGGCTGGCGGGGAACGCGGTGAAGGCGAGCAGGTCCTCGCGGGCGTCGGTGAGCATGTGCCCGACCTTCGGGTGGGAGCGGGTCAGCATGGTCGCGATGACTTCGAACTGCTCGGCGACGTGGGCGGCGTCGGGTTGGGCGAAGATCGTGCGGATCGCGGCGGCGACCATCTCGGCGTTCGTCTTGGACACCGCGTCGAGGACGTTGCGGGTGAAGTGGACCCGGCAGCGTTGCCAGGACGAGCCGAGCAGGACCGAGGCGATCGCGGTCTTCAGGCCCTCGTGGGCGTCGGAGATGACCAGCGCCACACCGCCCAGCCCGCGGGCCTTGAGCGAGCGCAGGAAGCTGGTCCAGAAGGCGCCGTTCTCGGAGTCTCCGACGTCGAAGCCGAGGACCTCACGGTGCCCGTCGGCGCGGACCCCGGTGGCGATGACCACGGCCTGGGACACCACCCGGCGCCCGACCCTGGCCTTGCAGTACGTCGCGTCCAGGAACACGTAGGGGAACCCCGCGTCGGCCAGGGACCGGTCACGGAACGCCGAGACCTCCTCGTCCAGGCCCGCGCAGATCCGGGAGACCTCACTCTTGGAGATCCCGGTGTCGGCCCCCAGGGCCCTGACCAGGTCGTCGACCTTCCTGGTGCTGACCCCGTGCAGGTAGGCCTCCATCACGACCGCGAACAGTGCCTGGTCGACCCGGCGGCGCCGCTCGAGCAAGGACGGGAAGAACGACCCGGTGCGCAGCTTGGGGATCCGCAGGTCCAGGTCCCCGGCCGTGGTCGTCAACACCCGGTCCCGCGACCCGTTGCGCAACGCCGTGCGGGCCTGCGTGCGCTGCCAGGGGCCGGCGCCGATCACCGCGGTCGCCTCGGCGTCGATCAGCTCTTGATACAGGTGCTCGGTCGCGGTCCGGATCCGGTCGCTGACGTCGGTGTCCTTCAATGCGGCGAGCAGGTCGAGCAGGGCAGACTGGTCCATAGCCATCGTGCGATGTCCTTCCGTGAGTTCCCTAGTCCGGTCTCACCGACCATCGCACGATGGCCTTCTCCGTCGTGGTCACCACGACGAAGAAGATCGAGAACTACACCACCTCACGGGACGCCACCGCTATCCGCGCCGATGAACGCGGGGACATCATCAACTGATCGGCTCATCCGCTCATGCCGCGTTGAGGGCGGCGACGCTCGCCCGGATCTGCCACCGGTGGTGCGTTCGTGTGCCAAGGATGTGGCGTCGCAGCCCTCACGTCGCCCGTGGCTCACCTCCGGACGGACTCCGCCAGCTCCTCCGCGAAGCGTTCGATCTGGTCGGACCAGGGGTCGCCCGGGAGAAGCTGCGAGAACGCGGAGAGTGCAAGGAGGACCGTCGAGCCGAGCATTGCGTCGTGGGGCACATCTTCGTCGTGGCGGGCCGCCGTGCTGAGGCTTGGGTGGGACGATTCCGAGTCACTCCAGTACGCCGCGTACCAGCCCTGATTCGTCGTCGGTTCCCCGGGCCTCTCGGCGCGCTCGGCATCGACCAGATCCGCAATCAGCTCCTTTACCGACGGCACGTGACGTTCCTCGATCTTCATCACTTCGTCGACGGCCGCGGGCGACCAGTCGGCCCACTCGCGTAGCGCCGCTTCGTTCAGGGCGACGGCGCGCCGTCGCTTCGCGCGCACGGTGTCCAGCGCGATGTCCTGATTGCGGCTCAGCCAGTGCATCCATAGCGCGTGCTCCAGGACGGAGCGCCGCAGTGGCGCGGCAACCTCCTGGAGGCCGCGACCGTTGAGCAGGAGCGCGGCCCGCGTCGTCTCGGTGACGTGCACCAGCCAGGCCGCGGCGAGGTCACCAGCTGGCCCGCCCGCCGCGACGTGCTCCACCTCGACGAACGCCAGAATTCGCTCGACGACCTCTCGCCCGGTCATGGTAGCGATGCTCCCATGGCTGTCGGCGGCGGTCTCCCAGGTCCGCTTGAGGCAGCGCCCGCCGCGGAACGCCGTTCGCCGGCGTGCTTTACGTCGGTCTCGCGCTGACCAGCAAGAGCAGGGGAATTACCTCCAGGGTGCGCACGTGGACCTGCCGAAGGTCAGCCTGCTTGGGCTCGGGTTGACTGGTGACGTAGACCTCGACTTGCTCCTGGAGGTCCATGGCGCCAGACACTAGCCAGCAACGTGAGACGGTGGAAGAGGGTCAACGACGTTGTGGTTCCGGGCGAAGAGGTTGTCTGGGTCCCACTCGCGCTTGAGTGCGCGCAGCCGGGTCAGGGTTGCCGGCGGGTACATCCGTTCCGTGAGCCCGGGTGCCACCGAGTTCGAGAAGTTGCCGTAGGCGCCCGCGGACAAGTTCGCGACCGGCTGGAGTGCGGATTGCAGCACCTCGACAGCGCCCCCCGATTCCCCCGGCATGACGAACCCGGCAATTACCACGAACGCCTCGGCGTCGCGGAACGCGATAGCGGTGGCGTCCGGGTCCACGTCGCTGAACGCCCCGCCGAGCCAGCGCACCATGAACAGTCCGCCCGCGGCCGCGTCTGAAGCGCTGACCAGCGCCGCCACCACGTGAGGCGAACCAACCGTTCTGGTCGATGATCATCGGCATCGGGATGTCGGGTGGTGGCATCGGCGGCTCCTGGAGCAGGTCGAGGTATCGGGTCGCGGAGACCTCGGAGTGCGTCACCTGCGGCAGCGCAAGGAACGGGGCGAGCGCCTGCCGCGCTGCGGCCTCGTCGGAGCTGGCCCAGGCGAGCTCGATCATCGTGCGGCTGGGCATCTGCGGACCGATCTGCGGGGTTCGCACCAGGGAGCCGTTCATCTCGCGCGGGGCCTGCCGCATGAGATCGCGGAATGCCCGCACCAGGACGCCGAGGTCCGACGGGTCGAGCTGGACGTTCGCGTGGACGACCTCGGCCAGCGGGTGAGCGATGAAGTCGAACCGGGTGACGACCCCCAGGTTCCCGCCGCCGCCGCGCACGCCCCAGAACAGCTCCGGGAGCGAAGACGCAGAGATCTCGAGCACCTCCCCGGCCGCGGTGACCAGCTGGGCGCTGACCAGCTGGTCGAGCGCGAGGCCCCAGCCCCGCACCACCCAACCGATGCCCCCTCCCAGGGTCAGTCCGCCCACGCCCACCGACCGCGTGTCGCCCGAGCTGATCGCCAGGCCGTGTCGGGAGAGCTGCTCGGCGACCTCGCCCCAGGTTGCGCCCCCACCGACGTGCACCAGCCTGGTGCCGTCCTGGAGAGCCCGCGCGGAGTCGTCGAGCTCCACCTCGTGCAACGCGCGCAGGTCCACGACCACAGCGCCCGGCAGCGACTCCCAGGTGCTGTGGCCTCCACCGCGCACCGCGACCGGCAGCCCCGCCCCCGGGCGAGCGCGATGGCCACGGCCACGTCGGAAGCATCGGCTACCTGCACCACGGCCGCGGGGTCGCCAGGCCTGCCGTGGTAGAGGCGGGCCCGGTCGAACTCGGGCGAGTGGGGCAGGACGACCGATCCGGTCAGCGCACCGGCCAATGAGGTCGCGAGCTCGTCCACTGTCACGCGCACCACGTTACGAGCGGCCACCGACAGCGTGAAAGACCTGTCCCGCGGGTTGATCCAGGAGGTTCGCACCGTGACGCCGAAGCGCTGCCCGGCATGCAGGTGCTGCACGCGGGGACTACCTGGGTCGCACCACCGCACGGACGTCGCGCTGCTCGCCGGCGGACCGCGACCAGCTGTGCGACCGGCCTGCTCGCTCGGAGCGCTCAGACCGCGGCGTCCGGCGACGGGGCCGTTGGTGTCTCATAGGGTCCGGCGCCCTTGATGACGAGCCAGAGAGCGAGCCCGAGCTCGGCGACGAGGCCGATCGCCCACGCCGGGTAGCTGATCGCGGGGTAGTCCGGGGCAAGGAACACCTGGAGGAACCACACGAGGACTCCGACGCCGTCGAGGATGAGGAGCCAGCCCAGGAAGCGTGGGAGGAATCCTGAGCGCAGGACCAGCCAGCCGAGAGGGAAGAGCCACGCCGAGAAGAACAGCTGGGCCATGACGAACGCGGGCTGATACGTGGTGACTGACAGCGCAGCCAATCCGTCGAGGCCCGCCGTTCCGGTGGAGCTGTCTCGGAGGGACAGGGCAGTGAGAAGCGGGAGGTAGCTGGCGCACTGCACAGCCACCCCGACAGCGTTGAGGACGAGGAACAGCAGGGCAACCGTCCCGTCGACCGGGCGGAGGAGCGCGTAGAGAGCCCACGCCGTGAGCACGAACAGCAGACCGGATCCGAGTGCCGCAACGAGTCCGAGGCGGAACATCGCCTCGTCGTCGGCGATCGTCGCCTCCAGCGTCGCCGCATCGCTCAAGCCGATGCGGCCCACCAGGCTGGCGACGATGTTCAGGACGATGTAGGTCAGGTACAGGACGCCCGCCCGTCTAGCCATGGCGCTGCGTGCCAACGGGATTGCGGTGACGGTGGTCATTTCCTGGTCTCCCTCGTTGTTCGCCCGTGGTGACGGCTGCGTCGTTGGCCTCCGGCGCCTGTGACCCAACCGATGGTGGCCGCGAGGGCGAGGATGCGGATCACGTTGAACACCGTGGCCACCAACAGCCAGTGGGCCGGGTCGTCGACGTCCGAGCTCAACTTCGACGGAAGCTCGAGGCCAACCGTCAGGAGGACGATCGCCACCACTCCCAGCAGCAGGGCCTTGCTCAGCAGGTCGGACCCGGGGATCTTCGCCGGGAAGCGAACAAGGAGGAACGCCAC
Source organism: Cellulomonas sp. WB94 (assembly GCF_003115775.1). Lineage (NCBI taxonomy): Bacteria > Bacillati > Actinomycetota > Actinomycetes > Micrococcales > Cellulomonadaceae > Cellulomonas > Cellulomonas sp. WB94. Next base: position 1,195,003 of record NZ_QEES01000002.1, on the reverse strand, counting down.
CACGCTGCCCAGAACCAACCCACCGGCCGCCGACTCCACCAGCATCGGCACATAGGAGATGGTGAGAGCGGACCGATAATCGGCGGCCACCGGAGTCGCAGAGATGGCGAGGTTTGCGATCCAGAACGCGGCCGCGCCCGCCAGGGCGGGTGCTGGCCACCCGTCCTTCATCCGCCTTGCCGGCTTCAGACGCTGCTCACCGGGCGACGGAACGCCGATGACGTCCATGTTCGCGCTCCGACAGGACGGGGCTGCTGCCCATCCCTACCCAAAGCGTCCCACAGGGAGGGCCCGTACGTGGTCCGCTTCGCGTCGGCAAGACCCCAAGGAACATGGTCAGGCAGACGCGTTCCCGGGCGAGGGCCGACTGGAGCCCTAGGTCGGTGCTGACCACGCGGAAGCGAGGCGTGCACGTGCTGCACGCCGGGCGGCCGCCTGCGCCGGAGTCGAGCGCATCACACTGGTCGGCATGCCGCCTCACGGCTCACGGTGCCGGGCCGTTCGAGCGGGCTAGGGCTCCAGATCCCCAGGTGGTGAGCCGCGTCTGTGCCTGGCCGCTACTCGCAGGCAATGCCGTCGCCGTCGCGGTCCATCGCGCTTCGATAGCCGGGGTCGCCGACGTGCAGGGGCGCGGCTCCAGCGGCACGCGCTTCGGTGCAGTTCTTGTAGTAGTCGTCGGCAGGTGGCGCAACGGGCGCCGCAACGGGCGCCGGGGCTGCTGGGGCGGGTTCTGCGGCGGGCGCCGGGGCTGCTGGGGTGGGTTCTGCGACGGGCGCCGGGACCACTGGGACGGGCTCTGCGGTGATCGTTGGGGTCGGGGTGGAAAGCTCGACGGGCTTCTCCACTCCGAGGACTACCCCGGTCGCGTCGCCGGACTGTTCGACGACGGTCCAGTTCTTGGCGTTCAGGACCATCTTGCCGTCCCGGATGTCCGTCTCGGAGATGATGGGAATGCCCACTGCGCCGAGCGCGACACGGGCCTCATCGAGAGCGCGGCCGACGAGGTCGGGGACCTCGGCCGTGCTGGGTGAGGTGGCGACCAGTTTCGCGGGCTGCGTCTCGTCGGCGGATGCGCCGCAAGCTGCGAGGCCGAACGTGAGGGACATTGCTGCGGCGATCGCGGCGAGGCGCCGTGCGCGCGGGTTCCGCGCGCAGGCGTGCGTCGTGCGGATCAACTCGGTGGGCTCCCCGTCGGCCGCGCCAAGCCGTAATTCGGGTCCGTCTGTCGCTGCGACTTCGTGATTTGCGCGCACCACTGCATCTCCCTGCTGATTGCTGTGGGCGACGGCCCACCACCCACCCCATCAGAGCACGCAGCAACGGCCCGCGTGGTCATTTCCCGGGTGATTACCGACTTCCTCGACCACACGCATGCTTCACTCGAACAGGGCCGTCCGTTTTGCGACTATTCGCAGGCAATGCCGTCGTCGTCGCCGTCCATCGCGCTGCGATAGCCCGATTCACCGAGAAGCAGGGGCGCGACGCCTGCCGCACGAGCAGCGGTGCAGTTGGCGAAGTAGGCGGATGCGGGCGGTGTCGGCACGACAGCCGGTGCGGGTTCAGCTGCTTGCGCAGGTGCCGGTGCCGCCGAGGTGCCCACCGTCGGTTGTGGCGCGGTGCCGGTCGGCAGGACTTCGTCTGGGCAGGCCGTCAGGATGCGGGCGATGGCGTCGTGTTCGGCGCTCGTCACCCAGAGCCCGTAGGTGATCTTCACCGCGACCTGCCGGGCGACGTACTGGCAACGGAACGCCTTGTTCGGCGGCAGCCACGTCGCGGCGTCACCGCTGCCCTTCTGACCGTTGAGCGGACCGTCGACGGCGAGCAGGTTGAGCGGGTCGTTGGCGAGTGCGGTGCGCTGCTCCAGTGTCTGGTCCTGCGCGCCCTTCTGCCAGGCGTCGGACAGGGCGACGACGTGATCGATCTGCACGGCAATCGAGGTCGCCTCGCCGCGGAGGAACGTGATCGAGCCGCCGGAGTAGGGGTCCGCGAGCATGCCGGACAGGACTAGGCAGCCGTGCGTACCGGGCTTGATGGTCGCGGCGGTCAGGTCGCGGCGGAGGATGTCGTTGCGGGTATCGCACCCATTGCGGTCGACGTCGGCCCACGCCTGCCCGAACTGGTCTCGGCTGTAGCCGGTCTTGGCTGCGCGGCCCTTGATGGCGAGCTCAGCCAGTGCCGCTGTGGCCGTCCGCTGTGCCGCACCCGGTGCCGCTTGCGACGGGCTCTCAGTCCCGACGGACGCGGTTGCCGACGGTGTCGACCTTGGTTGTGGGATCACAACCGGACTCGGCGTCGAGGTTGCGGTCACGGTCGGCGTCCGGGTCTGCGATGTGGGGGCGGTCGGGGATGCCGTTGCCCGCGGCGGTGCGTCGGCAGGGCCGGCGACGGCACTCCCGACGATGCTGATGAAGAGGCCGCCGGCGAGGACTCCCGCCCCAAGACGACGTCGCGTCGGGCCAAGCCATGAGCGTCTGGGCACGATTCGCGGCTGGGTCTCGTCCTCGGCGCTCATCACCGTATCCCCCTGACAGCGCAGCCATCCGAGCCGCACGCGTGTTCATCAAAACATGGCCGGACGGCGGTCGTGATCGATTCCGTTGCAGAGCACCCGATTGCGCCGCATCTTCGAATGCGACCCCGGGAACCGCACGGCGCTGATTGAGTACCGACGTCAATGACAAATGCGAGTTCTGGATGACGAAGGCGGAGAAGGACGCAACGGTCGGTATCCACTCAACCCACCCGGACGTGATATTCCCGTCAGGTCCCCCGTGCCGTCGGCCATCCCCGCCACGGGCTGGGGGGCCTTGACCCCTGGGGGTGGACACGCTGATTCCAGGTCTGGCCTGGAGGAAGCGAGAAGATCTGATCATGGCGAGGAAGACGTACTCGGCGGAGTTCCGCCGCGATGCGGTCGAGCTGTACCGCTCGACGCCGACAGCGACGGTCGCGGGGATCGCGGCTGATCTGGGGATCATGGACACGACCCTGTCGGGTTGGATCAAGGCCGCTGGGGTGGCGATCCGCGGGCAGTCCCGGCCGGCATCGACGGCCCCGCCGCCGGGTGAGACACCCGAGCAGGAGCTCGTGCGACTTCGCTCGCGGGTGCGTGAGCTGGAGGACTCCGAGCGCAAGCTGAGCACCGAGCGGGAGATCTTGCGCGCGGCGGCGAAGTATTTCGCCGGGGAGACGAACTGGTGAGCCGCTTCCAGTTCGTCGCCGACCACCAGTCCACCTTCGAGGTGAAGCGGTTGTGCCAGGTCGTTCAGGTCGCACGGTCCTCGTTCTACAAATGGCTGTCCGCAGCCCCGGCCCGCGCGGCACGCCAGACGGCCGATGCGGCCCTGGCCGCGCGGATCGCCGCGGTGCACGCCACCGACAGTGCGTGCGGGGCGCCGCGGATCACCGCCGAGCTCAACGACGGCGCCGGCGAGCAGGAGCGTGTCAACCACAAGCGCGTCGCCCGGGTGATGCGCGCCCATCACATCGCCGGGATCCGGCTGCGCCGACGGGTGCGCACCACCGTGCCCGACCCGGACGGCCAGCTGGTCCCGGACCTGCTCGAGCGTGACTTCACGGCCCACGCACCGAACACGAAGTACGTCGGGGACATCACCTACCTGCCCTGCGGGGCCGGGCAGTTCCTCTACCTGGCCACCGTGATCGACTGCTACTCCCGGCGCCTGGTCGGCTGGTCGATCGCCGACCACATGCGCACCGACCTGGTCGCCGACGCCCTGCGCGCAGCCGCCCGAGAACGCGGGTCGCTGGCCGGGGCGATCTTTCACAGCGACCACGGCGGTCAGTACGTCGCCAAGGACTACACCGCGCTCTGCGAGCGGCTGGGCGTGACCCGCTCCATGGGCGCCGTGGGGACCTCGGCGGACAACGCAATGGCCGAGTCCTTCAACGCCTCCCTCAAGCGCGAGACCCTCGCCGGCTCCCACGGGTGGCCCGACGCGACCACCGCACGTCGGGTCGTGTTCGCGTGGATCACCCGCTACAACACCCGCCGCCGCCACTCCTACTGCGACTACCTCAGCCCCATCACCTACGAGAACACCCACTACGCGGCTACGCTGGCCACCGCCGCGTGAAACCCACCGCGTGTCCACCACCGGGGGTCAAGCCCCGGGTGGGCAAGGCCACAAGGACGGCCTCATGCTCCCCATTCCGGGCGAGGACCCACCGGAGCTCCGGGTTGGTGCCAACGCGGCGACAACCGCGCATGCCTGGACCCGGCACAAGAGTTCAGGACACCTCGGGCTCGCCTCGTACCATCGACCGGTGCCTCCCCGCTCACCGCTCCCGGCACGCCACGGCCTCGCCGCCGCCTGGCTCCGCACCCCCGACCGTGATCGCGGGAACCCGACCTCGTGGCCGACGATGGGTGCGTGGCTGCGGCACCGCCTGCCGGAGCACGTCGATGTGCCGGGGATGCTGGCGCAGGAGCGCTTCGTCGACGAGGCCGGCCGGGCCGTGCGCGAGGCGGACCCCTACGGGCCGCACCGGTTCGTGTGGTTCCATCGCGACCTGCGCGACGAGCCGGAGGTGCCGGGTCGGATCCACGTCGTGCACCGGGACGAGCGCCTCGTCGTCGTCGACAAGCCGGCGTTCCTCTCGACGATCCCGCGCGGCGGGCATGTCATGCAGAGCGTCGTCGTCCGGCTGCGCGCGGAGCTCGACCTGCCGGAGCTGTCGCCGCTGCACCGCCTCGACCGGGTCACGTCCGGCCTGCTGATGCTGGCCACCGAGAGCCGGTGGAGGGGCCCCTACCAGACGGCGTTCGAGCGGCGCTCGGTCGAGAAGACCTACCGGGCGCTCGCGCCGGTGCGCGCCGACCTGGAGCTGCCCGCCGTCGTCCGCAACCACATCCGCAAGGTGCCCGGCACCTGGTGCGCCGAGGTCGTGCCCGGGGCGCTCGTCAACGCCGAGACGCTCGTCGAGCTGGAGCGTCAGGTCGACGGCGGCGGGGTCTACCGACTGACACCCCGCACGGGCCGGACGCACCAGCTGCGCCTGCACCTGCTGGGGCTCGGCATCCCCATCGTCGACGACCCGCTGTACCCCGTCGTGCGGGACGTCCCGGTCGACGACTTCCGCCGACCCCTCCAGCTCCTCGCGGCCGAGATCGCGTTCACCGACCCCGTCGACGGGCAGCCCCGGCGGTTCCGCAGCGTCCGCTCGCTGCCGCTCACCGCGGAGAAATGAGCCGAGAGCTGCCGTCAGTCCCGGTCGGTCCGATCATCTGCGGCACGTCACGCGCCAGGTGCCACCTGATCCCGGTCGCTGGGCTCGTGGGCGAGAGGCTCGTCGTGGGGAGCCAGCGTCTGGACGACGATCGCAGTCCCGATCAGGACGGCGCCCAGCGGGAAGGCCGTGGATCGCACGAGGTTCAGCAGGATGGTGACCGCGCCGAGCCCGGTCTCGGCGTTCGCGCCGGCAACACGGGCGAGAGCCATGTACAGATCGGTCCCGTAGACCGACAGGATCACACCCGAGACGAACAGAGCGACGGCCCACTGAACGCACTTCTTCGCGGTCGAATGCACAGGACACGGCCTTCCTCGGCGCTGCACGATCCTCTCCCCGAGGACGCTACTGGGCGGTAGGCCGTCGCACCCGTGCTTTCGCGTCGATCTCAGCTCGTCGCGCTTCGACGATGCGCCGCACGATGGCGTCGGGCAGCGGGTGGTCTGCCGAGTAGTGGATGCTCCCGCTGGTGGTGTCGAAGTCGCTCAGCGAGTCGAGGACGGAAGCGATGACCGCACCGCTGTAGGGGTAGAGCGACAGGAACTTCTTCGTGCGGACCGTCGCAAGAAGGCCCTTGTCGCGGTAGAGGAGCGCCGGCATGGCGTAGCTGGTGCCCTCCTGGGCTTCGGGCACGACGTCGCGGGCGATGGCGATGACGCGCTGGAGCGCGTCGCGATCCGCCCCATCGATCGTGCTGAGATACGCGCCGACCTCGCCCACGCGCCGAGCCTATGCCTCGGACGAGAACAACTGGAGCCCTGCGCTGGACCCGGCCACGGAGAAGGGGCGTGGCGTCCGGGCTAGCGCAGTCCGTCGCACTCGTAGCCGCGAGGGGCTGAGGCGAGTCGGAGGGCGGGGCTGACCGCGGGCGCCTCACACGGGTGAGTCGGTACCGTTGTCACATGACGTGCGAGAACCGCGCTCATGGCTGACCTGCGCTTCGCGACGTATCTCGCCCCCGACATGCTGGACGTCTACCGGGCCATCACGGATCGGGTCGGCACGGTTCTGGGGTGTACCACCGAGCTTGTCGTCGAGACGGACTACGAGTCCTGCCGTGCGGACGTCAACGACGTCTGCTTCGTGTGCAGCCTGCCCTACGTCATGTTCGAGCGTGAGGGCATCGACCTGGCGGTTCCCGTGGCAGCGCCGGTGCTCGCCGGTGCCCGCTACCGCGGCCAGCCGATCTACTACTCGGATGTGATCGTCCGAAGTGACAGCCCGTTCCGGGCGTTCGCCGACCTGAGGGGCCGTTCCTGGGCGTACAACGAGCGGCTGTCGCAGTCCGGCTACGGGATCACGCGGTACACGATGGTCGAGAGAGGGCTGACGGGCGGCTTCTTCGGCGAGATCGTCGAGGCGGGCTTCCACGAGACCGCGATCCGACTCGTCGCCGAGGGTGAAGTCGACGCATCGGCGATCGACTCGCAGGTGCTCGGGGTCGAGCTGCGCCACCACCCCGAGCTGGCGGCACGGCTTCGCGTCGTGGAGACCCTCGGGCCGTCGACCATCCAACCGGTCGCCGTCAGCAGGCGGATCGACTCGGTCCTGCGCTCGCGGATCCAAGACGCACTCGTCTCGATGCACCGGGACCCCGGGACCCGACGAGCCCTCGCGCGCGGCATGATCGCTCGCTTCGTCCCCGTGGGGCCCCAGAGCTACGACGACATCAGGCGGATGGTCGACGCCTGCCAGCGAGCCGGGTTCTTGGAGCTGAGATGACGGCCCCTCGCCGATCTCGTCGGCTCCGCCGTCAGACGGTCTCGAGGAGACCCACAGCGCGGCCGTGGAGCGACCCCGCCGCTGACGTCTCGCCAAGGGCCGCTGATCGCGGCCCTGATGCCCCGTGAGTACGTTGGGCATACCAGCCCCGATGATGGAGGTGTCGCCCCATGTTGTACAACCTGGCGTCCCTGCTCGAGGACAGTGCCGACCGATTCCCCGAACGTGACGCGATCGTCGTGGGGGACACGCGCCTGACCTACGCCCGGCTCGACGGCGCCGCCAACCAGGTCGCCAACCTGCTGGTGGCCCGGGGGATCGCGCCAGGAGACAAGGTCGCGCTGAGCTGCCCGAACCTCCCGTACTTCACCATCGTCTACTTCGGGATCCTGAAGGCCGGGGCGACAGTGGTGCCGCTCAACGTGCTGCTGAGGGGTCGCGAGGTGGCCTACCACCTGAGCGACTCGGAGGCGAAGGCCTACTTCTGCTTCCAGGGCACGCCCGAGCTGCCGATCGGGGCGGAGGGGTACGCCGGGTTCGGCCAGGTCGAGTCGTGCGAGCACTTCTTCGTGATCACCGCAGACCCCGCCGCCGCGTCCCCGATCGACGGCACCGAGACGCTGGGGTCGGCCATGGCCTCACAGCCCGCGACCTTCGAGACGGTGGCCACCGACGAGGACGACACCGCGGTGATCCTCTACACGTCCGGAACGACCGGGCAGCCCAAGGGCGCTGAGCTGCGGCACCGCAACATGCGCGACAACGCACTGGCCTGCGGGGCACTGTTCGATGTTGACGTCAACGCCCCGGACACCTACCTGTGCGTGCTCCCGCTGTTCCACTCCTTCGGGCAGACCGTGATCCAGAACAGCGCCTGCGCCTTCGGCGGTACCGTCGTCATGCTGCCGCGCTTCGGTGCCGTCCCGGCGTTGGACCTGATGATGAAGGCAGGAGTGACGTTCTTCGCCGGCGTGCCGACGATGTACTGGGCCCTGCTCGATGCTCTGGAGGAGGGCGTCGACGTCTCCTCGATCGCCAAGTCCCTCCGGGTCGCCGTGTCGGGCGGCGCCGCGCTGCCGGTGGAGGTGCACAAGAACATCGAGAAGAGGTTCGGCGTCACGATCCTCGAGGGGTACGGCCTGTCCGAGACGTCGCCGGTCGCGAGCTTCAGCAAGCCGGGCGAACCGGCCCGGGTCGGCTCCATCGGGGTCCCGATCCCCGGCGTGGAGATGAAGCTGATCGACCCGGTCGGCTGGTCGGAGATCGAGGACTCACCCGACGCGGTCGGGGAGATCGCGATCAAGGGCCACAACGTCATGAAGGGCTACTACAACCGTCCTGATGCGACCGCGGAGGCCATCCAGGACGGGTGGTTCCGGACAGGCGACCTCGCGCGGCGCGACGAGGACGGCTGGTACTACATCCTCGACCGGTCGAAGGACATGATCATCCGCGGCGGCTACAACGTGTACCCCCGCGAGATCGAGGAGGTCCTGCTCACCCACCCGGCGGTCTCGCTGGCCGCGGTGATCGGGGTGCCGGACGAGAGGAACGGCCAGGAGGTCAAGGCCTACGTCATCCTCGAGAAGGGCGCCTCGCTCACCCCCGACGAGCTGATCGCGTGGGGCAAGGAGCAGATGGCCTCGTACAAGTACCCGCGGATGGTCGAGATCGTCGAGTCGCTGCCGACGACTGCGACCGGGAAGATCCTCAAGCGCAAGCTCACGTGACGTGCCCGTAGATCGCGAGCGGCCCGGTCATTCATTTCGGGGTCTGGGTGCGGAAGGTCGTGGATACCCTGTGCGCACGTGTGGCGCCGAGGAGGGGTCGTGTGCTGAGAGCTCAGGTGGCCGTGGGTGCGCTCCTCATCGCAGTGACGCTGGGCGGGTGTGCCCCGTCGGGCGCCGAGAAGTCAGATCCGCCGAACAGGGTGCAGTCCCTCTGGTCGGCCCGCACCGACTTCGTCGGTGACAGCTCGCGTGTGGCCGAGTTGGCGGACCAGGCAGGATTCGGGCCCGCGGGCACGTACAGCCTCGCGCTCCAGACGAAACAGGCGCCGTACGCCATGACCGTGGCCTTCGATCATCTCGACAAGCCGTTCGACGACGTCGACTTCAGCGCCAACGCGACACTCATGCTCGGCTTGGTCTCCAACCTCGACATGGTGTCCGTCACGGCGGACGACCACTCCTACTCGTTGACCGCGTCCGCGGCATCCACGAGCCTCGGCTTCGACGTGAAAGAGCTCGGCCGCGACGAGACCAAGCTCGAGGCGTACCTCGACCTCGCTCGCGACTGACCGTCCGCGTCATCCCGCCTGCTGCGGACCCCGCCGGGCCGACGAGAAGAGCGACCCCTGTGGCCCAGCTCAAGATCTACGGTCGCGACGACGTCCTGCGTCGGACGACCGTCACCCGGGCCGCCGGCCACGTCCCAGTCAGCTCGGGACGGATGCCTCCGTGAGGTCCCCGACCGGCTCGTAGATGCACGCCGGGTCCTCGCCGAGCGGGTTGCCGTCGACCGCGAAGGCCCGCGCGCGAGACCCGCCGCACAGGTCGGCGTACTCGCACCGCCCGCACCGTCCCTCGAACGAGGTCCCGCGGATCTCGCGGAGCACGTCGTTGTCGCGATAGATCTCGCTCAGGGGACGCTCGCGCAGGTTCCCGAGCCCGAGCGGCAGGAACCCGGCCGGGTAGACCTCGCCGTCGTACGCGACGAACAGGATGCCCTTGCCGTCCCGCGTCGCGGCCGTGTGCGCGCTCGGCTTGCGGGTCGGTGCGCCGAGCTGGTCGCTCAGGCGCGCGGTGAGCGCGCGGTACGTGGCGGACGTGGGGGCGTCGTCACCGGCTCGCCGAGCGGCGACGACGCGACGGAAGAACGGCGCCTCGACGGTCCGGACGATGAACTCGTAGGCGGACGCGTCGAACAGGAAGTGGCACACGTCCTCGTGCTCGGCGGGGGTGATCGCGTTCGTCGCGACGCCACGGCCGACGTGGACGAGGAAGAAGACCTCCCAGACGTGGGCGCCGGTGCTCCGCACGAGCGCCGCGATGTCGGCGAGCTCCTCGAGGTTCTCGCGCATGACGGTCGTGTTGATCTGGACGTCGAGCCCCGCGGCGACGAGCGCCCGGATGGCCGCGACGGTGTCGTCGAAGTGGTGCTCGATCGCGCGGACACCCTCGTGGGTCGGTGCGGTCGCGCCGTCGAGGCTGATGGAGACGGCCCGGACGCCGCTGGTCGCGATGCGCTCGATCATCTCCGGGGTGAGCGAGGGGGTCACCGAGGGGGAGAGCGCCACGGGGATCCCGAGGTTCTTGGCGTGCTCGACGAGCTCGAACAGGTCGGGGCGCAGCAGGCAGTCGCCGCCCGTGAGCACCAGGATCGGGTACGGGCGACCGAACCCGGCGACCTGGTCGATGAGGTCGCGTCCCTCGGTGAGGTCGAGCTCGCCCGGGAGCGGCTTCGTCAGCGCGGACGCACGGCAGTGCCGGCACGCGACACCGCACGCCCGTGTCGTCTCCCAGAAGACGAGCATCGGGCGCTGGGCGAAGTCCACCTTCGACATGGGCACGCCGGGGTGGCCGCCACCGCCGTGGCCGTGGCCGTGCGGGCGATCGGTCGTCGGGATGGTCATGCGAGTCCTCTCGTGGGGTCGCCGGCGCTCACGAGCCCGGCCAGCACCTCGTCGGCGGTGCGTCGTGCCACCCCGACGCACGTGGCCACCCCGACGCCGGTGCTGGCGGCGCCGATGACGTGCACGCCGGGGACCTCGCCGAGTGCGCGCGCGATCCGGTCCAGCCGGCCACGGTGGCCGACGGTGTACTGCGGCATGGCCCGGGGCCAGCGCTGGACCCGGACCTCGACGGGGTCGGCGCTCATCCCCATGGTCCGGACGAGGTCGGCGTGGACGCGTGCCACGAGCTCGTCGTCGTCCATGTCCATGAACCGGCGGTCGCCGTACCGGCCGACCATCGCGCGCAGCAGGACGGTCGAGGGGTCGGCGAGGTGCGGCCACTTGGCCGCGAGCCAGCTGCAGCCGACGAGCAGCAGGTCCTCGTCGGCCGGGACGAGGAACCCGGTGCCGTTCAGCTCGCGGGTCAGTGCCTCGCGCGGATAGAGCAGCGTGACGCAGGCGGCATCGACGTAGGGCACCTCGGCGGCGGCCGCGGCGGCATCGGGCGCGAGGTCGGCGAGCAGGGGAGCGGTGACGAAGGCGGGCGTCGTCAGGACGACCGCGTCCGCGGCGAGCTCGCTCCCGTCGGAGAGGGTCAGGAGGTAGCGGTCGCCGTCGCGCCGCAGCGACTCGACCTCGGTGCCGAGCCGCACCCGGCACCCGTCGATCGCCTCGATCGCGCCGGTCAGGGACTCGACGAGCCGGGTCAGGCCGCCGTCGAGGGACACGAGAGCGGGGCCCTGAGGGACCTCCCGCCGCGGCTGACGGCGCAGCGCGAGGTAGATGCTGCGGCTCCGACGGGCCAGCGCGTCGACCTCCGGGACGGTGCTCCGCGCACTGAGCAGGTCCGCGCGACCGGCGTGGATGCCGCCGAGCAGCGGGTCGATGAGCCGGTCGAAGACCTGCGAGCCGAACCGGGGACGCACGAGGGCACCGATCGAGAGGTCCTCGTCGTCGGGCACAGTGCGGCGCGGGAGGACCAGGTCGAGGCCCGCGCGGGCGATGCCCAGGGGAGAGAGCAGGCCCGACAGCAGCAGGGGCAGCAGCCGCTGCGGGATGCCGAACATGGTGCTCGGCGGGAGGGTCCGCAGCCGACCGCGCGACCACACGAACGAGCCGCCCGCACCGGGCGCGACGGTGGCGTCGGCCAGGTCCAGGTCCTCGAGCAGCGCACGCATCGCCGGTGCCCGGACCATGAGGGCGTCGGGTCCGGTGTCGACGAGGTGCCCGCCGATCGCCTGCGTCCGCACCTTGCCGCCGAGCCGGTCGTCGCGCTCGACGAGGACGACCTCGAGGCCCGGTCGGCCGGCGCAGCCGAGGTGGTAGGCGGCGGCCAGCCCGCTGACGCCGCCACCCACGACGACGACGCGCTGGGGGGTGGTGACGGGGGGCTGATCTCCGGGCAGGGGCATCTGGGCGAAGGTAGTCCCGCACCCCCGCCGCCCGTGGGCCCTAGGTCCCGGGCGTCCGCACCCCGAGGGCCACCCGTGCGCGGAGCGCAGGTACGGCAGGATGGGCCTCGTGACCGCGTCGATCGAGCTACCCGGTTGGACCCCCACGTACTCCGGCAAGGTCCGGGACCTCTACGTCCCGGATCCCGCCCACCCGGTGGGTGCGTCGGTGCTGGCGAGGTTCGGAGACGTCCTGCTGGTCGTCGCGAGCGACCGGATCAGCGCGTACGACCACGTGCTGCCGACCCTGATCCCTGACAAGGGCGTCGTGCTCACGCAGCTCAGCCGGTGGTGGTTCGACCAGCTCGCGGACCTCGTCCCGAACCACGTCGTGGCCGGCTCCGACGACGCGGTCCCGGCGGCGGTCGTGGGCCGCGCGATGGTCTGCCGCCGGCTCGAGATGTTCCCGGTCGAGTGCGTCGCGCGCGGGTACCTGACCGGTTCCGGGCTCGTCGAGTACGTCGCGAAGGGCGAGGTCACCGGCATCCCGCTGCCCGCGGGGCTGGTTGACGGCTCGCGGCTGCCCGAGCCGATCTTCACGCCCGCGACCAAGGCGGCCCTCGGCGACCACGACGAGAACGTCAGCTTCGACGTCGTCGCCGGGCAGATCGGCGTGGACGACGCGGCGCGGCTGCGTGACCTGACGCTCGCGGTGTACGCGCGGGCCGAGGGGATCGCGCGTGAGCGGGGCGTGATCCTCGCGGACACCAAGCTCGAGTTCGGCGTCGACCCGGCGACGGGTGCGACGGTGCTGGGCGACGAGGTGCTGACCCCCGACTCGTCGCGGTTCTGGCCCGCCGGCGACTGGACGCCCGGCCGCGCCCAGCCGAGCTTCGACAAGCAGTACGTGCGCGACTGGCTCACCTCGCCGGCGTCCGGGTGGGACCGCTCGGGTGTCACCCCGCCGCCCCCGCTGCCCGACGACGTGGTCGAGCGGACCCGGTCCCGCTACCTCGAGGCGTTCGAGCGGCTGACCGGGCACCCGCTGCGCTGAGGGTGTGGCGCCGTCCCCCGGCGTCTGCGGGGCGGCCGTTTGCTGACGCCGTGCTGTGATCCATCCCGCGGTCGACGAGGCGTTCGGCCTCGATCCATTAGGTTAGCCTTGCCTCACTAACCTCCTCGGATCGGAGCCCTTGTGCACCTCAGCACGGCACACCCCACCGCGCGCACCCGCCGGGTCACCGCCGCCGTCGGCGCCGGGCTCGTGGCCTCCACGCTCGCCGCGTGCGGCGCGGGCGCGTCGTCGGACGCCGCGACACCGGCAACGACCGTGTCGCCCGCGTCGTCGGCTGCCGCGTTCCCCGTCACGGTGAGCTCGGCGCTCGGCGACGCGGTCATCCCCGCCGCACCCGAGCGCGTCGTCGCGCTCGGCTGGGGTGCCGCCGACATCGTGCTGGCGCTCGGCGTCGTGCCCGTCGGCATCGAGGCGGACACGTGGGGCGGCGACGCCGACGGCTTCGAGCCGTGGTTCCGCGACACGGTCGAGGCGCAGGGCGCGGCGCTTCCCGCGACCATCACGATGTACCCCGAGATCGACATCGAGGCGATCATCGCCCTCGAGCCCGACGTCATCATCGCGCCACAGTCCGGCATCGACCAGGCGACGTTCGACAAGCTCTCCGAGTTCGCACCGGTCGTCGCCCACCCGGGCGTCGCCTGGCAGACCTCGCCCGAAGACCAGGTGCGCATCGCGGCGAAGGCGCTCGGCGTCCCCGACAAGGCCCAGGGCCTCATCGACGACACCGACGCGGCCCTCGCGGCAGCCCGTGACGCCCACCCCGAGCTCGCCGGGAAGACCTTCGCGTACGTATGGGGCGGCACCCCCGGCTCGCTCGACGTCTACCTCGAGGGCGACTCGCGCGTGGCGCTCCTGACGGACCTCGGGCTCATGCTCGCGCCGTCCGTCGCCGACCTCGCGCCCGCCACGGGATCCATCGGGACGTCGCCCCTCGGGCTCGAGAACGCCGACCGGCTCGCGGACGTCGACGTGCTGTTCACGTGGTTCAACGACGAGGCCGAGCAGCAGGCGACCGAGGCCCAGCCGCTGTGGGCGCAGATCCCCGCGGTCCAGCGCGGCTCGTACGTGCCGATGATCGACCGGCAGCTCGGCATGGCCGTCTCGGTCGCGTCGCCGCTGAGCATCCCGTGGGCGCTCGACGCCTACGTGCCGCAGATCGCCGCGGCGATCGCCCAGGTCCCCGCGGCCTGAGCCCCACGGTGACCGCTCTCGACCTGCGAGCGCGGCCCCAGCACCCGTCGGGGGTGCGGGGGCCGCGCTCGCGGTCGCGGGCGCTCACGGCCGGTCTGGTTGCGGCGGCCGGGCTGCTCGTGCTCATGGTCGGCCTCAGCGTGGCCGTCGGCTCGAAGCCGGTCCCCCTCGGGGACGTCTGGCACGCGCTGCGGTCCCCTGACGGGTCGTACGCCGCGACCGTCGTCGGCTCGCGCATCCCGCGCACGCAGCTCGGGCTCCTCGTCGGCGCCGCGCTCGCCGTCTCGGGAGTGGTCATCCAGGCCATCACCCGCAACCCGCTCGGCGACCCCGGACTGCTCGGGGTCAACGCGGGCGCGTCGGCGTCGGTCGTCGTCGTCACGGCGCTCGCGGGGGCGGGGATCGGCCGGTCGGTGTGGGCGGCGATCCCCGGTGCGCTGCTCGCGGCCGTCGCCGTCTACGCGATCGGCACAGGCAGGCGCGGACCGACCCCGGTGCGGCTCGTGCTGGCCGGATCGGCGATCTCGGCGGTCCTCGTGGCGGTCGTCGCCGCGATCTCGCTCACGCGTCCCGAGGTCTTCGACAGCTACCGGTACTGGGTCATCGGGTCGCTCGCGGGCCGCTCGCCCGGGACCCCCGGACAGGCGCTCCCGTTCGTCGCGGCCGGCCTCGTCGCCGCGCTGCTGCTCGCGCGTCCGTTCAACGCGCTCGCGCTCGGGGACGAGACTGCGACGTCGCTCGGTCTGCGCGCCGGTCGGACGAGGGCCGTCGGCGCCCTCGCCGCCACGGTGCTCGCGGCGGCCGCGGTCGCCGCCGCCGGACCGATCGCCTTTGTCGGGCTCGCCGTCCCGCACGTGGTCCGCTCCTTCACGGGCGCCGACCACCGGTGGCTGCTGCCGTACTGCGCGCTTCTCGGCCCCGTCCTGCTGCTCGGCGCCGACATCCTCGGCCGAGTCGTCGCCCGGCCCGGTGAGCTCCTCGTGGGGGCGGTCACGGCGTTCGTCGGCGCGCCGTTCCTCGTCGCGGCGGTCCGCCGCGGGGGGTCGGGCCTGTGAGCGCACCGGTCGTGCGCCTCGGCGCGGGCGTGACGCTGCGGTGGCACCGCCGGGCCGTCCTCGTGTGCGCCGCGACGGTCGTCGTCGCGCTCGTCGCGATGCTCGTCACGCTCACGGTCGGTGAGCTCGGCATCCCGCTCGCCGACCTGCCCGCCGTCCTCGCGGGCGACGGGAGCCGGGCCCAGCAGTGGGTGCTGCGCACCAACCGGATGCCGCGGCTGCTCGTCGGGCTCGGTGCGGGCGCGGCGTTCGGCGTCGCGGGGTCGATCTTCCAGAGCGTCACGCGCAACCCGCTCGGCAGCCCGGACGTCATCGGGCTCGGGGCGGGCGCGGCCGCGGGCGCGGCAGCCGCGTCGCTCGTCTGGCCGGGTGTGGTGCCGGCTCCCGTCGGGGCCGTTCTCGGGGCGCTCCTGGCCGTGGTCGCGGTGTTCGTCGGATCTGGGCGCGGGTTCGCGTCGCCGTACCGGATGGTCGTCACCGGCATCGCCGTCGGTGCGATGGCGCTCGCGTTCGTGCAGCTCGCGCTCGTGCGCGCGACGCGCGAGGACGCCCAGGTCATGGCCGCATGGCTCAACGGCTCGCTCGCGTCCCGCCGCTGGAGCGACGTGGCGGTCATCGCGGCGGCGCTCGTGCTGCTCGTCCCCGCGGCGCTCACGCTGACCCGCCCGTTGCAGGCCCTCGAGCTGGGCGACGACTCCGCGACGTCGCTCGGCGTCTCCCCGGGCCGGACCCGGCTCCTGGCCGTCGGGGTCGGGGTGCTGCTGACAGCCGCGGCCGTCGCGGTGTGCGGCCCGGTCGCCTTCGTCGCGCTCGCGGCGCCGCAGGTCGCCCGCCGCCTGACCCGGTCGACCGGTCCGGGCATGGTCGCGGCCGCCTGCGCCGGCGCGGCGGCCCTCGTGGTCGCCGACCTGATCGCCCAGCGGCTGCCGTTCGGCGTGCAGTACCCGGTCGGGGTCGTCACGGCCGGCCTCGGCGGGGTCTACCTCGCCGCCCTGCTGGTCCGTGAATGGAAGAGGAGCTCGCTGTGACGACCCCGACCGAATCGCTGGTTGCCGGAGCGCCGGCCGCCGACGCGCTCCGTGCCGATGCGCTGACGCTCGCGTACGACCACGCGGTCGTCGTGCAGGACCTGAGCGTCACCATCCCGCGCGGCTCGTTCGCGGTCGTCATCGGCCCCAACGGCTGCGGCAAGTCCACCCTGCTGCGCGCGTTCGCCCGCACGCTCCCTCCGCGCTCCGGGCGCGTGCTGCTCGACGGCGTCCCGCTCTCGCGGCTGCGCACCCGGGACGTCGCCCGTCGTCTCGCGCTGCTCCCGCAGGCCCCCCTCGCGCCCGACGCGATCACGGTGGGCGACCTCGTCGCGCGCGGCCGCTACCCGCACCAGGGGCTGCTGCGGCAGTGGTCGCCCGCGGACGAGGTCGCCGTCGCCTCCGCGCTCGCCGCGACCGAGGTCACCGACCTGCGCGGCCGGCTCGTGAGCGAGCTCTCCGGCGGGCAGCGCCAGCGCGTGTGGCTCGCGATGGCCCTCGCGCAGGAGACCGACCTGCTGCTGCTCGACGAGCCCACGACGTTCCTCGACATCGCCCACCAGGTCGAGGTCATGGACCTGTGCGCGCGCCTGCACGAGGACGGTCGCACGCTCGTCGCGGTGCTCCACGACCTCAATCAGGCCGCGAGGTACGCGACCCACCTGATCGCGATGAAGGACGGCCGGGTCGTCGCGCAGGGAGCCCCCGCCGACGTCGTGACCGCGGAGGGCGTCGAGGAGATCTTCGGGCTCGGCTGCCGCGTCATCGCCGACCCGGAGACCGGCACCCCGATGGTCGTGCCGCTGCGCCGGGCGTCGTGACCGCTGGGTCGTCGGTGGCGGGCCGATGGTCCCGACCCGACCCCCCGTGACGCCCCTAGCGTCTCGGGCATGGCAGTGCAGCCCACGATCGGCCGGCTCGGCGCGGTCCACCCGACCCGGTCCGAGCTCGGGGTGTGCCTCGCGCCGCTGCGCCCGACCGGCGGCTGCATGGACCGGAACCGCGCGTTCGACCTGGTACGCACCGAGTTCCACGTGATCCTGCTGTGCTCGGGTGGTGCGGCCGACCAGATGGTCGACCTCGAGATGCACCACCACGAGCCGGGCTCGCTCCTGTGGATCCGTCCGGGGCAGGTCCACGAGCGTCCGCCCGCGGTCGAGGGGACGGCCGTGTGCTTCACCGACGAGTTCCTCGGTGCGGACTCCTCGATGCGCGTGGGTCCGACGTCGTGGAACCTCGGCGCCGACGACCTGGGTGATGTCCGCGCGCACCTCGCGGTCCTCGAGGGCGAGTACGAGCGGTACGTGTTCGGCCCCACCGGCCCGCACCTCGCGCAGGGCGACACGATGCTGCGGCACCTGCTGCTCGCCTTCCTCCTGCGGCTCGGCCAGGCCCCCGCTCTGCACGCCGGGAAGCCCGTCGAGCCACACCCCGTCGCCCAGGCGTTCTTCGACCTCGTCGAGCGCTCCTTCAGCACGCTGCACACCGCCGAGGAGTACGCGGCCGTCCTCGGGTACTCGTCGAAGACCGTGGCCCGCGCGAGCGTCGAGGCGAGCGGCCTCACCCCGAAGCGTGTCATCGACGCGCGGCTCGCCCTCGAGGCCCGGCGCCTGCTCGCCTACACCGACCTGTCGGTGAGCGTCGTCGGCCGACGGCTCGGCTTCGACGACGCGGCGAACTTCTGCAAGTTCTTCACGCGGGCGACGGGCACGACGCCAGGCTCCTTCCGTGCGTCGCGTCGCGGCTGAGCGGTACTGCGGCGGGTCCGCGCCGGGCCGTGTCCCGAACTGACCACGACCGGTCCCGTTCCTACCGCACCGGCGCGGTTCCGGGCGGTGCCCGGCCGCGAGGGTAGGAGGGTCAGCCCGGTACCGCGACGAACGCGTCGCCGGGACGCGCTCGTGGTGAGGATCCGGCCTTGGCCAGGACAGTCGTGTGCTTCAAGTGGGTCGCCGCCGAGGGCGAGCTGCGGGTGGACCCCGTGACGCGTGCCGTCGACGCGAGCCGCGCGCGACGCAAGATCTCCGACTACGACCGCAACACGATCGAGTCCGCGCGCATCGTCGCCGGGTCGATGGGCGGTGAGCTCGTCGGCCTGACGTTCGGCGGCCCAGACGCCCGGACGGGTCTGAAGGACGCGCTGTCCCGGGGCGTCGACCGCGCTGTGCACGTGGTTGCCGACGAGGGCACCCGGGCGGACGGCCACGTCACCGCGCAGGTCCTCGCGGCGCAGGTCCGTCGGCTCGACGACGTCGACCTGGTCCTGTGCACCGAGGGCGCGTCCGACACCTACGCCCACGAGACCGGACCGCGCCTCGGCGAGCTGCTCGGCTGGCCGGTCGTGACCAACGTCCGTGAGCTCACGGTCGAGGGCCGCACGCTGCGGGCGGTGCGCGTCGTCGGCGTCGACCTCGAGACCGTCGAGTGCGACCTGCCCGCGCTCGTGACGGTGGTCCCCGAGGTCGCCCCGGCACCGATCCCCGGGCTCCGGTCGGTGCTCGGCGCGGCCAAGAAGCCCAGCGAGCAGGTGCCCGTCGCCGACCTCGGGCTGCCGGTGGCTGCCGTGACGGCCCGGACGACCGTCACGTCGTTCCTCGGGTACGTCGCCGCGCGCCGCCGCGTGGTGCTGGCCGACGGCGACGCACAGGACAAGGTCGACGCGCTCGTCGCGGGCCTGGCCCAGGACGGGGTGCTCTGATGACCGGGATCTACGTCTTCTCCGAGGACCCGCGGCTCGCCGCCGAGCTCGTGACGAGCGCCGCGGCGCTCGCGGACGAGGTGCACGCCGTGTGCCTCGGTGCCGACGCGGCCGGCACGCTCAGCGCGACGGGCGCTACGTCGGTCGTCGTGCTCGAGGCCCGCGGGACGACGGGCGCCGCACGGCCCGAGGCGTACGTCGCTGCGCTCGCCGGTCTCGTGCGCGACCGCGGCGCCGACCTGCTGCTCGTCGGTGCGACCGTCAGCGGCTGGGAGGTCGCGGCACGGGTCGCGGCACTCCTCGACTGCGCGCTGGTCAGCGAGGCGAGCGTCATCACGGCCCTGCCCGACGGCGCATGGCAGGCCGAGCGCGTCATGTACGCGGGCGGTGCCGTGCAGACCGAGACGTGGACCGGGACGGCCGTCGTGACGGTCGCGGCGGGACGCGCGGTCGCAGCCTCAGCCTCGGGCAGCGCGAGTCCCGTCGAGGTGGTCGCGGTCGACGTCGACGAGCGCGTCCGGGTCCTGTCGCGGACCGCTCGAGTGCGCGCGGGGGTCGACCTCGCGAGCGCCGCCCGCGTCGTGTGCATCGGCATGGGGCTCGCCGAGCCCGGCGACCTCGAGCTCGCCGGCGACCTGGCCGAGGCGCTCGACGCCGAGGTGGCCTGCACGCGCCCCGTCGCAGAGGACCGCGGGCTGCTGCCGACCGAGCGGTACATCGGGATCTCGGGTGCCCACGTGCACCCCGACCTCTACGTCGGGCTCGGTGTCTCCGGGCAGGTCCAGCACACAGTCGGGTTCAGGGACGCGAAGGTCGTCGTCGGCATCAACACGAGCCCGACGGCGCCCCTGTTCGCAGTGTGCGACTACGCGGTCGTGGGCGACGCGCACGAGATCGTGCCACTGCTCGCCGCGGCCGTCCGCGCGCGGCGCTGAGGGCCGGGACATGGGCGAGGACACGGAGGCCGTCGACGTCATCGTCGTCGGCGCGGGACTGGCCGGGATCGCGTGCGCCTACCGGCTCGCGCTCGCGGGCCGGTCGGTCGTGCTGGTCGAGCGCGGGACGACCGTCGGCTCGAAGAACGTCAGCGGCGGGCGCCTGTACACGTACGCGCTCGAGGCGGTTGAGGCGGGGCTGACCCGCGAGGCGCCGTTCGAGCGGTCGGTCGTGCGCGAGCAGATCGTGATGATGGACGACGACCGCTCGATGACCGTCTCGCTCGCGGGTCCGCCCGCAGCGGTCGACGACCTGCCGACGTCGGTCACGGTCCTGCGCTCGCGGTTCGACGCGTGGTTCGCCGACCGGGCCGAGGCCGCCGGGGTCATGCTCGCGACCGGCATCCGGGTCGACTCTCTGCTCGTCGAGGACGGTCGGGTCGTCGGGATCATGGCGGGCGGCGAGGAGATGCGCGCCGGGGTCGTGGTGGCCGCGGACGGGGTCAACTCGTTCCTGGCGCGTGAGGCCGGGCTGGTCGGCGAGCTGTCGGCGCACGCGGTCGGCGTCGGGGTCAAGGAGGTCATCGCGCTCGACGCCGCGACGATCGAGGCACGGTTCGGCGTCGGTCCCGGTGAGGGTGCGGCGACCCTCATGCTCGGCTGCACCGCGGGGGTCCACGGCGGAGCGTTCCTCTACACGAACGCTGACAGCGTCTCGCTGGGCATCGTCGTCTCTCCCGAGCAGGTGACCGCGAGCGGCACCACGACCCACGGGATGCTGCAGGCCCTCAAGGCCCACCCCGCCGTGCGACCGCTCGTCGCGGGCGGCACGACGCTCGAGTACGCGGCGCACCTCGTGCGCGAGGACGGCTGGCGCGGCGTGCCGAAACGGCTCGCGCGCGACGGGTTCCTGGTCACGGGGGAGGCTGCGGGGTTCGTCCTCAACCTCGGGTACACCGTGCGCGGGATGGACCTCGCGCTCGTGTCGGGCGTCGCGGCCGCCGAGGCGATCGTCGCGGGCGGCGACCTGGAGATCGCGTACCGCACGGCCCTCGACCGGTCCGGCCTGCCCGCGACGATGCACGCGGCCGACGGCTACGCGGACCTCATGGGCATCGAGCGCCTCTACCGGACCTACCCAGGCCTCGTGCTCGACGTCGCCCAGTCGCTGTTCACCGTCGACGCCCGCGCCCCACGGCCGATCCGCACGCAGGTCCGCGCGGCGATGCGCGCCCACCACGTGCCGTTGCGCGCCGTCCTGCGCGACGGCCTCGTCGGAGTGAGGTCGATATGAGCGCCCAGCCCCTGAGCGTCCCGGAGCTGCTCGGGCGCGACCAGTTCGAGGTCGACGAGGACGAGCCGCACATCGTCGTCGACGCCCGGATCTGCGCGACGTGCGTCGACAAGCCGTGCGTCGCGGTCTGCCCCGCACAGCTCTACACGCTCGGCCCCGACGGCGAGCTGACCTTCGACCACGCCGGGTGCCTCGAGTGCGGCACCTGCCGGGTCGTGTGCCGGACCGGCGGGATCGTCCGGTGGACCTACCCGCGCGGCACGTTCGGCGTCAGCTACCGGCAGGGCTAGCGCCGCTCCGGGCAGACCCCGGTGTCGCGCGTCATCAGCAGAGATCGATCAAGTGAAGGAGCACGACGATGTGGTACCTGAATGAGGAGCGCGAAGCGATCCTGCGCACCGTCCGGGAGTTCGTCGCGACCGAGGTCGCGCCGCAGGCGATGGAGATCGACGCGAGCAACGAGTTCCCGCTCGCGCTGTTCAAGCGGGCGGGTGAGCTCGGGCTGCTCGGGGTGTCCGTACCCGAGGAGTTCGGCGGGCTCGGCGGCGACCAGACGACGCACGCGCTGGTCTACGAGGAGATCGCCAAGGCCCTGCCGGTCCTGACGGTCGCGATGGGTGCGCACAGCCTCCTCGCGGGCGGCCTGCTCGAGATGCTCGGCACCGTCGAGCAGAAGAAGCAGTACCTCGTGCCCGCGGCGGCCGGCGAGATCATCATGGCGTGCGGCTCGACCGAGGCCGTCGGCGGCGACAACCAGGTCGAGTTCCAGACGCGGGCCGTGCTCGACGGCGACGAGTGGGTGCTCGACGGCGGCAAGGTGCTCATCTGCAACATCGGCGTCGCGGACCTCTACGTCGTCATCGCGGTCACGGCCGACCACGTCGACCCCGTGACGAAGGCCGGTCTGAGCGCGTTCCTCGTCCCCGCCGGCACGCCCGGCCTGGGGATCGGCAAGCCCGAGCACAAGCTCGGCTGGCACGGCTCGGCGACCGGTTCGCTGTCGTTCACCGGCTGCCGCATCCCGAAGGAGAACCTCCTCGGCCCGCTCGGCGGGTGCCTGCAGGCGATGTTCGTCAGCGCGACCGCCGAGTTCCTCAGCTGCGGCCCGGTCAGCCTCGGGATCGCCGAGGGCGCCTACCAGATGGCGCTCGCCTACAGCCTCGAGCGTGAGCAGCAGGGACTCGCGCTGTTCGACCGGTTCCAGGTCACGCGGCACAAGCTCGCGCGCATGTGGGGCGAGATCGAGTCGTTGCGCGCTCTCGTGTACTCGACCTACGCCGAGCGGGACCGCGGCGAGCTGTGCCTCGCGACGGGCCGTCTGCTCAAGGTCAAGGGCGCCGAGGTCTCCGAGTACGTCGGCCGCGAGGCCATCCAGCTGTTCGGCGGCGTCGGCACGGTCGTCGACACCGGCGTCGAGCGGTTCTGGCGCGACGCCAAGGTCATGGCGATCGGCGGCGCCTCGGTCGAGGCGCTCCAGGACGTCATCGCCGGCCTGATCAAGCGGAAGCTCGCCTGACCGCACCCCCTCGGTTCACCCAACTCACGCAGCACTGTTCAAGGAGGAACGTCATGCAGGACTACCAGGGCAAGGTCGTCGCGATCACGGGTGCGGCGAACGGCATCGGCAAGGAGCTCGCGCTCCGCTTCGGGGCCGCGGGCGCACGTCTGGCGCTCGCGGACATCGACGCCGACCACCTCGGCGCGCTGCGCAAGGAGCTCGAGGACTACGGCGTCGAGGTGTTCGAGTCGGTGTTCGACGTGCGCCACTTCGCCGACATGGAGGCGTTCGCTGTCCGGACCGTCGCGACGTACGGCGCGGTCGACCTGTTCTTCAACAACGCGGGCGTCATCTCGGTCGGAACGATCTGGGACCAGCCGCTCGCGGACTGGGACTGGCTGTTCGACGTCAACGTCAAGGGCGTCGTGCACGGCATCAAGGCGTTCGTGCCAAAGATGATCGCGCAGGACACCCCGTGCCGGATCATCGACACCGCGTCGATCGCCGGACTGCTCACGGTCGAGAACTCGCCCGCGTACGTCGCGAGCAAGTTCGCGTCGCTGTCCCTGACCGAGGTGCTCGAGCTGCAGCTGCAGGGGATCGGCTCGAAGGTCACGGCGCACGTCGTGTGCCCCGCCGTCGTGCAGACCGACCTCGACAACTGCCTGCGGCACCGCGACCCGAGCACGTACGACGCGAACGACCCGTACTACGCGACCGACGACTTCCGCGCGAAGACCGCGGTCGTCACGGGGTCGATCCCGCTCGGCCTGCCGGTCGCGGACGCGGTCGAGACGATCATCACCGAGATGGAGAAGGGGACCTTCTACATCCTCACGCACCCCGCCTACAACCCGGCGATCACGGGCCGGACCGCGGCGATCGTCGCGGGCGTGCGGCCCAAGCTCGTCGTGCGCTGACCTGACCCGACCGACCGGACCCTGGCAAGGAGCAAGCACCGTGTACCCGTATGAGAAGAAGTACGACCACGTCGTGACCGTCGAGAAGGACGGCCACGTCGCGACGATCACGCTCGACTGCGCGGAGAACCTCAACCGGTTCGGCGAGCAGCTCATCGACGAGCTGGGCGCCGCGCTCGACGACGTCCACTGGGACGACGAGATCCGCGTCGCGATCCTGCGCGGCACCGGCCCGGTGTCGTTCGGGCCCGGCGACCTCGACATCATCAAGACCAAGCTCGCAAAGGACCTGAAATCCGCGCGCGAGGTCATGTTCGAGATCTCGGGCCTGCTGAAGAAGCTGTACACGATCCCGGTGCCCGTCATCGGGCTCGCGGAGGGCGCGTGCCTCGGCGGTGGCTGCAACCTGGTGCTCTCGACCGACATCGTCGTGGCCTCCGAGAAGGCCTCGTTCCACGAGCTGTTCGTCAACTACGCGCTCAGCCCCGACACGGGTGGGCTGTGGGCGCTCCAGCGTCTGGTCGGCCCGATGAAGGCGAAGGCGCTGTGCATGCTCGGCGAGCCGATCGGCGCGCAGGCCGCACTCGACATGGGCATGGTATACGAGGTCGCCCCTGCCGACGAGGCGTACGCCCGGGCCCGCGCCCTGGCCGACAAGATCGCCGAGAAGTCGCCCGTCGGCATCAACCACGTCAAGCAGATCTCGAACCGGCTGCACGACTACTCGATGGACACGTACTTCCAGATCGAGGGTGACTACCTCGCGCTCGGTGCACTGAGCGCGGACTTCATGGAGACGAACGTCGCGGCGGCACAGAAGCGGGCTCCGGAGTACAAGGGGTTCTGAACCCAGCTGAGAACGACGACGGCGGCGCCGGAACCTTCGGGTACCGGCGCCGCCGTGGACGCTGGCGTCAGCGCTCGCGCACGAGCCCGCCGTGGTAGACGAGCTCGTAGACCCGCTCGTCGCCCCGGCCGATCCACTCGGTGCCGGTGAAGTGCGTGACGTCGCCGTCGTTCGTGTCGGTGTACGTGTAAGGGTCGACGTCGAAGCTCCAGCCGCCCAGGAAGCGGCCCTCGGCGTACAGCGCCGTGAGGCACGCCTTGATCGTCGCGCCCGACGTGGCCGCGTCGATGAGGTCCGGACGCAGCAGATACCCGTAGTAGTTGAGCGCCCAGACGGGGTGCCCGTCCCGCACGACGAGCTC
Organism: Cellulomonas sp. WB94; assembly: GCF_003115775.1. Classification (NCBI taxonomy): domain Bacteria; kingdom Bacillati; phylum Actinomycetota; class Actinomycetes; order Micrococcales; family Cellulomonadaceae; genus Cellulomonas; species Cellulomonas sp. WB94. The sequence goes on along the minus strand of NZ_QEES01000002.1, from coordinate 1,170,059 downwards.
CTGCCCGAGGAAGTCCGCGCCGCCCACGTACGTGTCGATGTAGGTGAACGGTCCGTCGGCGAACTGCAGGTCGTGCGACCCGGGACGCGACGACGCGACCATGCCGCTGCTGGCCGCGTACGTGTGCGCCTTCGCCCGGACGATGAATCGCGTGAGGTCGTCGAGGTCGGTCGTCGTCATGGGGTGCTCCGGGGTCGTCGCGGATCTCGGTGCAGAGGCTAGGACGGGGCACCGACACGGACGAGCACGTCAGAGCGCGAGCGGCGCCAGCAGCTCGCGGAGCGTCATCGAGCGCCGGCCCGTGAGCCGTTCGACCGTGTCGGTGACGAGGGCCAGCTCGCCGGCGGCGATCGCGGTGTAGGTGGAGACCCAGGCGTCGACCTGCCAGTCGGGGGCGCCGTAGGACGCGCGCGACGCGTACGCCTCCTCGATCGTCTCCGGGACGTAGGTCGTCGCGCGGCCGGTCACCTCGGTGATGATCTGGGCGGCTTCCGTCAGGGTCAGGGCCTCGCTTCCGGTGAGCTCGTAGGTCGCCCCGGCGTGCTCGTCGGCGGCAAGGAGGATGCCCGCGGCGACTCGTGCGACGTCGGCGCGCGCCACGGCACCGACCACGCCGTCGTCCGCGGGGCCCCGGATGACGCCGTCGGGCCCGGCCAGGTCGGGCAGGAAGTCGAGGTAGCAGCTGTCGCGCAGGATCGTGTGCGGCACCCCGGCTGCCCGCAGGTGCTCCTCGGTGGCCCAGTGGTCCCGCGCGAGCGTGAAGGTCGCATCGGGCGCGGCTCCGAGGAACGACGTGTAGACGACGTGGTGGACCCCCGCCGCGACCGCCGCGTCGATGAAGGTGCGGTGCTGGTCGAGCCGGTCCGCGCTCTCCGCGGCCGAGACCATGAGCAGCACGTCGACCCCGGCGAGCGCAGCGACCGACCGGTCGTGGTCGCCGTACGTCGTCTCCACGACCGTCGCTCCGGGGAGCTGCGGTGCCCGAGCGGCCGACCGGACGACGAGTCGCAGCCGTGCCCCCTCGCGCGCCAGGTCGTGCGCGACGAGCCCGCCGACGTGGCCGGTCGCGCCGGTCACTGCGATGAGGCCCGCCGTGGCAGGGGGGAGGGGTGATCCGGTCGCGGTCATCCCCCCATGATGGATCGGCCTCGCCGCGGCCGCCCGCCACACCGCGCCCGGCCGCTGCCCCCGAGTGGTTCGATGACCACATGAACGGATCTCCGGTCGAGGCTGTCCTGCTCACCGACGCGCGGCTCGTGGGGGCTGCGCGCCCGGTCGATGTGCTCGTGCGCGACGGCCGGATCGTGGCGGTCGGACCTCGGGACACGGCGGACGGCCGGGCGGGTGCCGAGCGGATCGACCTCGACGGCCGGACGGTCATCCCTGGCCTCTGGGACGCGCACACGCACATGACGCAGTGGGCGCTCGCGCGGCGGCGGGTCGACCTGTCCGGGGCGTCGTCGGCCGCCGAGGCTGTCGCGATCGTCGCCCGTCGGCTCGCCGAGCAGCCGCCGCCCGCCGGGGTGCCACTCGTCGGGCACGGGTTCCGCGACGGGCTGTGGCCCGACGTCCCGACCGCGGCCCTGCTCGACGCGGCCGTGGGGGAGACGCCCGTCGTGCTCGTGTCGGGCGACCTGCACTCCGGGTGGCTGAGCAGCGCCGGGCTCCGGCTCGTCGGCGCGGGCGAGGGTTCGACCGGGGTGCTGCGCGAGGGTGCGTGGATGCCGTTCACGGCCGCGATCGACCACGTGCCCGACGACCTCGCGGACGCCTGGGTCGACGAGGCCGCCCGGGCTGCGGCAGCCCGCGGAGTGGTCGGTGTCGTGGACTACGAGATCGCCGACAACCTCGACGTGTGGCGCCGCCGGATGGCGCACGGCTCGACAGCGCTGCGGGTCCGGGCCGGCGTGTGGGAGGCGTTCCTCGACCGCGTCGTGGCCGAGGAGCTCGCGACGGGCGACGTGGTCGTCGGCACGGGCGGGCTGCTCGCGCAGGGCCCGCTCAAGGTCATCACCGACGGTTCGCTCAACTCGCGGACGGCGTTCTGCGTCGAGCCGTACCCGGACCTCACGGGCGACGGCGCGCGCGGCGTGCTCTCGATCCCGCCCGAGCTGCTCGTCCCGCTCATGGGCTACGCGCACGCGCATGGCCTGACGTGCGCGATCCACGCGATCGGCGACACCGCGAACACCCTCGCGCTCGACGCGTTCGCCGCGACGGGTGCGCGCGGCAGCATCGAGCACGCGCAGCTGCTCGACCCCGCCGACATCCCCCGGTTCGCCGAGCTCGGCCTCGTCGCGAGCGTCCAGCCCGAGCACGCGATGGACGACCGCGACGTCGCCGACCGGCACTGGCACGGGCGCACCGACCGTGCGTTCATGTTCCGCTCGCTCGTCGACGCCGGGGCCACGCTCGTGCTCGGCTCCGACGCGCCGGTCGCCCCGCTCGACCCGTGGATCGCGATCGACGCTGGCGTGACGCGCGCTCGGGACGGCCGCGAGCCGTGGCACCCCGAGCAGCGCATCGACCTGCGCACCGCGCTCGCGTCGTCGACCGATGGCCGTCCGCTCACCCTGGCCGTGGGTGCGCCCGCGGACCTCGCGGTGCTCGACGTCGACCCGGACGACCAGGTCGACGCACCGGGCGGGCTGCGGGCGATGCCGGTCGCGGGCACGTTGCTCGGCGGGCGCTGGACGCACCGCACGTTCTGAGCAGTCCGCCTCCGATCGCCATGGAAGGGAAACCTGTGCGTCGACGCCAGCTCGTACGTCAAGCTCTCGCGGCGGTGGCGATCGCGCTCGTGGTCGCCGCCTGTACCGCGTCACCGTCGGCCTCGCCGGCTCCGTCGGTGATCTCCGCGACCTCGGATGCCCCCCCGCCGCGCTCGACTCCGACCGTGGCGCCGCTCGTCGTCCCCACGCCGGTGCTCGGTGAGGTCGCGCGCGTGGACTACACCCAGGCGTCCGGAGTCGTGAGCTCGAGAACCGAGTCGCCACCGCAGGCCGCGGTGGACTACGTCGTCACGGCGTCCTGCCGGGCGACGGCAACCGTCGAACTCACCTTCGTCGTACACCAGGGCGACATCGTCGTGGCCTCGGGAAGCGTTCCGTGCGGACCTGACATCGTTCGCGACACCGTGGGGGACGTGCAGCCGGGACCCGCGGTCGACATCACCCTGACCGGAGATCTCACCGACGTGACCGCTGCCTTCGCCACCGTCGGCCCGTCGATGTGACCTCGGCGCTGGCATCGGATGATCGACCAATAATTGCCAGTGGTCGCGGCAAGGAATGGTTGTCACCGGATGGCAGGTCGCGGCTCGGCGACCGCGCGTGCCCCAGGATGTACCCGTGCGCGCCGTCATGATCGAGGAGTTCGGGGCCCTGCCCACCGTCCAGGACGTCCCGACGCCCGCGTGCCCGACGGCGGGCGTGGTGGTGAAGGTCGAGGCCACGGGCGTGTGCCGCAGCGACTGGCACGCGTGGCAAGGCCACGACTCGGACGTCACGCTCCCGCACGTCCCGGGCCACGAGCTCGCAGGAACCGTCGTCGAGGTCGGGCCCGACGTGCGCAACTGGGTGGTCGGCGACCGGGTCACGGTGCCGTTCGTCAACGCGTGCGGCGACTGCGCGGCGTGCCGGGCGGGCGAGCAGCAGGTGTGCGAGCGCCAGACGCAGCCGGGTTTCACGCACTGGGGCTCGTTCGCCGACCTCGTCGCGCTCGACCACGCGGACGTCAACCTCGTCCGGCTGCCCGACGGGATGTCGCCCGTGACGGCCGCGGGGCTCGGCTGCCGGTTCGCGACGGCCTACCGCGCGCTGACCGTGCACGGGCGGATCCAGCCCGGGCAGTGGGTCGCCGTGATCGGCTGCGGCGGCGTGGGCCTGTCGGCCGTCATGATTGCAGCCGCCCTCGGCGCCCGGGTCGTCGCGGTCGACGTCTCGCGTGCGGCCCTGGTCGCGGCGCACAAGTTCGGTGCGACGCTCCATGTCGACCCCCGGACGCTGGGCACGGGCTCCCCGGCGGACGTCGGCGCGGGGATCCGCGCGCTGACCGACGGTGGCGCCCACGTCTCGCTCGACGCGCTGGGCTCGCCCGCAACCGCTGCGGCGTCTGTCCTGAGCCTGCGTCGGCGCGGCCGGCACGTGCAGGTCGGGCTCCTGCTCGGGGACCAGTCCGCGCCCCGCCTGCCGATGGACCGGGTCATCGCCTGGGAGCTCGAGCTGTACGGCAGCCACGGCATGGCCGCGCACGAGTACCCCGCGATGCTCGAGCTGATCGCCGCGGGCGTGCTGCGCCCCGAGCAGCTCGTGGGGCGGGTCGTCCGGCTCGACGAGGCACCCGAGGCGCTCGCGGCCATGGGCGGGCCGGTGGGGTCGACGGGGATGACGATCGTCGTGCCGTGAGCTGCCAGCCACCGCTCTCGAGGCGCTATCCAGAGGAATCGGTCCTCCGGGCGCGCAGGATCCTCTGAATCCCGTGACGGTGGCGGCTTTCCGGACCGAGGGGGTACGAGTCCTGCGGCCCGGGTTCTCGCCATGCGGCCCGACGACGAGACCTGGTCCGCAACTCGGTAGTCTGGCTCCTGCCCCTCCACCGCGAACTCAGGAGCCACCCGTGGGACGAGTCGTCGTCGATGTGATGCCGAAGCCCGAGATTCTCGACCCGCAGGGCAAGGCCGTCGCCGGTGCGCTGCCCCGGCTGGGGTTCGTGCAGTTCACGAGCGTGCGCCAGGGCAAGCGGTTCGAGCTGACGTGCGACGGTCCGGTGACCGACGAGATCCTCGCGGCCGCCCGTGAGGCCGGGGAGCACGTGCTCTCCAACCCGGTGATCGAGGACGTCGTCGCGGTCTACGCGGACGAGTCGGTCGCGGCGGACGCCTGATGACGCGCATCGGCGTCGTCACGTTCCCGGGCACGCTCGACGACCGGGATGCCGCCCGCGCGGTCACGCTCGCTGGCGCCGAGCCGGTGGCGCTCTGGCACGCGGACGCGGACCTGCATGAGGTCGACGCCGTCGTGCTGCCGGGTGGTTTCTCCTATGGCGACTACCTGCGCGCGGGTGCGATCAGCCGGTTCGCGCCGGTCATGAGCTCGATCGTGGACGCCGCGAACGGTGGGCTGCCCGTGCTGGGTATCTGCAACGGCTTCCAGGTCCTCACCGAGGCGCACCTGCTGCCGGGGTCGATGATCAAGAACGACCATCTGCGCTTCGTGTGCCGCGAGCAGGTGCTGAGCATCGAGAACATCGACACGGCCTGGACGCGCGACTACACGCGCGGCGAGCGCATCACCGTGCCGCTGAAGAACCAGGACGGCCAGTACGTCGCCGACGAGCGCACGCTCGACGAGCTCGAGGGCGAGGGCCGGGTCGTCTTCCGCTACGAGGACGTCAACCCGAACGGGTCGCGGCGCGGCATCGCCGGCATCACGAACGCCGCGGGCAACGTCGTCGGCCTGATGCCGCACCCCGAGCACGCGGTCGAGGTGGGCTTCGGGCCCGACGGCGCCAAGGGCCCGCGCACCGGGACGGACGGGCTGCGGGTCTTCACCTCGGTCCTGCACGCACTGGTCGGATGACCGCGCAGAGCGCCCAGGAGCCCGACGTCTCGATCGACCTCGTCGACTGGGACGACCCCGACGCGACCCGGCTCCGGGACGCCCAGCAGGCCGAGCTGCGCGCGATGTACGGGGACGACGACATCGGGCACACCATGACCGGCGAGCAGATCGTCGCGATGGTGCTGGTCCGCGTGGACGGGGTGCCCGCCGCGTGCGGGGCGCTGCGCGACGTGAGCGACGAGCAGGGCGCGGGCGTCGGTGAGCTCAAGCGGATGTACGTCGTGCCGGGCTACCGCGGTCGTGGGCTGTCGCGGCTCGTCCTGACGGACCTCGAGGAACGGGCGCGCGCGCTCGGGTTCGGTCGGCTCATCCTCGAGACCGGCGTCCTGCAGTCCGAGGCGATCGGCCTGTACCTGACGTCGGGCTACCACCCGATCGAGAACTTCGGCGAGTACGCGGACGTGGCCGAGTCCCGGTGCTTCGCGAAGAACCTGCACGCGACGCCGCGGCGCTCGGCCCGGGGTGCGGCTGCCCGCGGCTCGGCTCTGCCCGCCGGGGACGACGGCCAGGACGCCCTGCCCGACGACGACGACGTGCACGTCCGCCACGCCGTCACGCTGCGCGCCGTCGGCTGGGACGACCCGGACGCCGTCCGGCTGCGGCGCGCGATGTACGACGAGGAGAACCTGCCGCGGTACCCCGAGCTCGGGCAGGCCGTCGAGCGGCGCGGTGGCTACGACGTGCACGACGCGGCCGAGGGCGAGGGCGCGCTCACGACCCTCATCGCCGACGTCGACGGGGAGCCCGTCGCCTGCGTGACGCTGCGGGCGGCCGGACCGGGCATCGGCGACCACGCCGGAGAGCTCAAGAAGGTCTTCGTGCGGGGGAGTGCACGCGGGCTCGGGCTCGCCCGGACGCTGCTCGCCGAGGTCGAGGTCGAGGCGCGCGCTCGCGGGCTGGACCGGCTCGTCCTGCACACCGGGCGGCGTCAGCCCGAGGCCATGACGCTGTACCTGTCGGTCGGGTACCGGCCGATCCCGCCCTTCGCGCCATACGTCGGCGACCCGATCGCGATGTGCTTCGCGAAGGACCTCTGAGCAGGTCAGGCGGGCCGGTCAGGCAGCAGGTCAGGCGAGCCGGTCGGCCGACCCGGTCACACCGCCGGCGCGTCGTGCGCGAGCGCAGCGCGGACGCGGGGTGCGACCACCGTCCCGTACAGCTCGATCGCCCGCATCGTGTGCTCGTGCGGGAGGGCGCCCTGCGAGATCTTCAGGTCGAACCGGTCGAGCCCGAGAACCCGTGCGGAACGGAGGATCTTCTTCGCGACGGTCGTCGGGGAGCCCACATACAGCGCACCGTCGGGCCCGGCCGCCTCCTCGAACGAGGCACGCGTCGGGGGCGGCCAGCCCCGCTCACGGCCCAGGCGCCCGACGTACGTGCGGTAGTGCGGCCACACCTGCTCGAGGGCCTCGTCGTCGGTGTCGGCGATGTGACCCGGCGAGTGCTGCCCGACGAGGCCCGGCCCGGTCCCGAGCTCGGTCAGGGCACGGTGGTACAGCTCGACGAACGGCTGGAAGCGGACGGGGTCGCCGCCGATGATCGCGAGCATGAGGGGCAGCCCGTACCGCGCCGCGCGCACGACCGACTCGGGGCTGCCGCCGACCCCGACCCAGGTGCGCAGGCTCCCGCGCTCGATCGGCGGGTAGACGTGCTGGTCGGTCAGCGGCGGTCGGGTGGTGCCGGACCAGGTCACCGGACCGCCCGCGAGCAGGTGCGTGAACAGGTCGAGCTTCTCCTCGAACAGCACCTCGTACTGGTCGAGGTCGAACCCGAACAGCCCGAACGACTCGACGAACGACCCGCGCCCGACCGTCACCTCGGCGCGCCCGCCCGAGATCGCGTCGAGGGTCGAGAACCGCTCGAACACGCGGATCGGGTCGTCCGACGAGAGCACCGTCACGGCGGACCCGAGCCGGATGTGCTCCGTGCGGGCGGCGATCGCGGCAAGGACCACCTCGGGTGCGGAGACCGCGAAGTCGTCGCGGTGGTGCTCGCCGACCCCGATGGCGTCGAGCCCGACCTGGTCCGCGAGGACCCCCTGCTCGACGACGTTGCGCAGCACCTGCGCCTGGCTGAGGGGGGTGCCGTCGGCGTCCTGCGTGACGTCCCCGAACGTGTCGATGCCGAGCTCGATGGCCATGCGTCCTCCCTCAGAAGCGACTCCGGCCGCGCGGACGGCGGTCAGGTGCCCACGCAACGACCGTAGCAAGCAGGTGTCGACGTTCTGGACGTGGTCTGGGCAGGCGCGACACGACCGGTTAGTATCGGCGCGTGCTCCCGATGCAGACGTGTTGTCGCTGACCTGACAACCCCGCGCGCCCGCGGCCGACCGGCCCCCGCTGCGCACCTGCAAGGAAAACTCCAGGACGCGACCCATGCCTCAGCTCATCCTTGACCGTCCCCGCACGGTCGCCGCCGCACCCGAGTCGGCCGCCGCAGTCGCCGGTCGACCCCGACGGGCGCTCGGCACCGCCGTCGCCGTCGCCGTCCCGTCCCCCCAGCCGGACGGCTCCGCGCCGCTGCAGTTCCGGCCGGAGTCCGAGGCGGGTCTTGCGCTCGGCGCCGCCCGGGCCGACGTCGTGCGGCTGGGGTTCTCGTCGCGGGTCCCGTCGCTCGCGGCGATGCGCCAGCTCGTCGCGGCGGTCGAGGAGGAGATCGCCGCCGTCGGCCGGGACCGCTCGAGCATCCGGATCGTCCTCGACGTCGAGGTCGTGGTGACCGACGACGACGCCGCAGCCCGTCGCAAGCGCGCCCTGCTCGACCACCTCGACGCGCTGGCCGGGATCGCCTGGGCGCCCTCGGTGACGAGGGCCGTCGCGGCACCCTCAGGGCTCGTCGACGCCGCCATGACGCTCGGTGAACGGGTGGGAGTCGATGAGGTGGTGCTCGTCCCGCTCGCCGGGGGCGCGGACGTGCAGCGGCTGCGTCTCCTGGTCGGCGACCTGTGCGCAGCCTGACGCGTCGGCCGTCGGCCGTCGGCCACGGGAGACGGCTACGCCACGTCCAGGGGGACGACGAGGCCGAGGTGGCGGCTGACGCACCACGCCTCGAAGGCGTCGGCGGCGAGCGCCGGCGAGAAGTGGTACCCCTGCGCCTCGTCGCACCCCATGTGCGCCAGGGCGGCGAGGGTCGCCGCGTCCTCCACGCCCTCCGCCACGAGCGTCAGGCCGAGGCTGCGTCCGAGGTCCACGACGCTCCGCACGATCAGTGCCGCGCCGGGCTCCCGGGCCATCGGGATGACGAGTGACAGGTCGATCTTCAGCTCGGAGATCGGCAGCGTGCGGAGCTGGCCGAGGCTCGTGTACCCCGCACCGAAGTCGTCGAGCGAGATCCGGATGCCCAGCGCCGCGAGCTCGCGCAGGACCCGCTCGGCCCGCACGGGCTCGATCATGATCGCCGTCTCGGTCACCTCGAGCTGAAGGAGCTCCGGCTCGACCTCGTGGATGGCGAGGAGGTCCGCGACCTGCACGGCGAGGTCGGGGTCGAGCAGGTTCCGGGCGGACAGGTTGACCGAGACCGGCGTCCGTCGGCCGGCGGACGACCAGGCGCGCACCTGGGCGAGCGCGGTGTCGAGCACCAGGTACATGAGCGGGGAGACGAGGCTGGTGTGCTCGGCGAGCGGGATGAACTCGCCCGGCAGGATGAGCCCGCGTTCGGGGTGCTGCCACCGGACGAGGGCCTCCGCGCCGACGAGTGCGCCGTCCCTGATCCGCACCTTGGGCTGGTAGTGCAGCACGAGTCCTCGTGGTCGATCGCGCGGCGGAGCTCACCGAGCAGCGCGAGCCGCGAGGGGGAGTGCGCGTCGCCGGTCGGGTCGTACACCGACACCCCGATCTGCTCGGTCTTCGCGACGTACATCGCGACGTCAGCGCGCTGCATCAGCGTCGTGCTGTCGCGTCCGTGCTGGCCCGAGACGACGACGCCGATGCTCGCGTCCACGTCCAGGTCGACACCCTCGACGCGGAACGGCGTCCGGAGCGCAGCCAGCACCAGCCGTGCCGCGCGGGTCGCCGCATCGACGCTCGGGACGTCGGGAAGGAGGATGGCGAACTCGTCGCCACCGAGGCGGGACACGGTCGAACGCTCGCCCGCGAACCCGGCCAGCCGCTGCCCGGCCTGGCGCAGCAGCTGGTCGCCGTAGCCGTGCCCGAACGTGTCGTTGATCTCCTTGAACCGGTCGAGGTCGATCAGGAGCAGCGCGGTCTCGGTCCGAGGTCCGTCTCGGTCGTCGGTGTCCAGCGCCTCGTCGAGGCGAGCGGTGAGAAGCGTCCGGTTCGGCAGGCCGGTCAGGGCGTCGTGCAGCGAGTCCTCGACGGCGCGAGCCCGCTCGGTGTCGAGCATCCGGCGGTGCGACCGGATGACCGACAGCAGGCCGGCCGCCACGAGGAGGCCGACGAGGAGGACGGTCGGTGCCAGCCAGCTCGTGATGCTCTCGAGCCGGTTGAGATCGGCGAGCTGGGCGACGGCGGCCTGCTCCCTCTGCGTGGCTGCGCCGGAGACGGTCGTGGACATCGTCTCGAACGCCGGCTCCATCTTCGAGCTGTCGATGAGAAGCACGGTCGCGAGGTCGCCGTCGTCGACGGCCGCGAACATGTGGTCCATCCACATCAGATAGGTGGTGTGGGCGACGCCCACGACGCGCACCCGCGCCCTGTCGTCCGCGTCGCCGTGGATCTCCACCTCGGCGAGCGCTGCGGCGAGGTCGGCCGACGCGTCGTCGAGGCGTGCGCGCACGTCCGGCCCCGGTTCGAGGCGGTACTTGCGCTCGAACGACTCCTCGGCCGCGATGGCGGTCGCGGCGTGGGCGTAGGCACCCGAGAGGTGGATCGCGGCGAGAGCACGGTCGGCTCCCGCCTCGAGCTCGCGCGACGACCACAGGCCGAACACCCCGACCACCGCGATCACGGTGGCGAGGCCGGCGCTCGCCACGGCGACGACCCGCGCCCGAGGGCGCGCATCGCCCGCGGGGTGCGTCATCGACACCCGTCTCCCGGTCATGTGGCTCACGTTCGCGTGCAGGACGACTTCAGCGGTCGATCCCCTGATCGGTCACGGGCGCTCGGGTATGAGCGGCGCGAGGGGCCGTGCCAGGGCACGACTCCTGGGCTCACCCTCGCAGCAGGTGGTCGAGCGCGCGAGAGTGCAGCCTTACCTGAGCCGGATGAAATCCGATCGGCCTACGCGGCTGGACGGCCCGCCCCGAGGCCGTCGAGGGCGCGGGACAGGTCGTCGACGAGGTCCGCGGGGTCCTCGAGCCCGACCGACAGCCGCACGGTCGCCTCGCCGATCCCGACCGCGGCGCGCCCCGCGGGTCCGAGCTTGCGGTGCGTCGTCGTCGCGGGGTGCGTGACGATCGACTTCGCGTCGCCGAGGTTGTTCGAGATGTCGATGACGCGCAGGGCGTCGAGGAAGCCGAACGTGGCCTTCTTGGCGTCGTCGGCGGACGCGTCGTCGGGCACGGCGAGGGCGAAGGTGACAACGGTGCCACCGGCCGTCTGCTGGCGCAGCGCGAGCTCGTGCTGCGGGTGCGAGGCGAGGTACGGGTAGCGGACCGTCGCGATCGCGGGGTGCTGCTCGAGCCACGTCGCGAGCTGCAGCGCGGACGCCGTCTGGTGGCGCACCCGCAGCGACATGGTCTCGAGACCCTTGAGCAGGACCCAGGCGTTGAACGGGCTCAGCGACGGTCCGGTGTTCCGGATGAACGTCTGCACCGACCCGTGGATGAACTCGTCGGTCCCGAGGATCGCGCCGCCGAGCACCCGGCCCTGGCCGTCGATGTGCTTGGTCGCGGAGTACACGATGACGTCCGCGCCGTGCTCGAGCGGCCGGGACAGCACGGGCGTGGCGAACACGTTGTCGACGACGACGACGGCCCCCGCGGCGTGCGCGAGCGCGCTGACGGCCGCGATGTCGACGAGGTCCTGCATCGGGTTGGACGGCGTCTCGAAGAACACGACGTCCGCCGGGGTGGCGAGCGCGGCCTCCCACTGCTCGGGCACGTGCCCGTCGACGTAGTCGGTCCGCACCCCCCACTTCGCGAGGATCTCGTCGAAGATCACGACCGTCGAGCCGAACAGCGCGCGCGACGCGACGATCCGCGACCCGGACCGCACGAGGGCCGCGAGCGCCGTGAAGACCGCCGACATGCCGCTGGCCGTGGCGTACGCGGCCTCGGCGCCCTCGATCAGGCGCAGCCGCTCCTCGAACGTCGAGACCGTCGGGTTGCCGTAGCGCGAGTACAGGAAGCGGTCGACCTCGCCGCCGAAGGCCGCCTCGGCCTCGCCGGCGCTCGGGTACGCATAGCCCTGCGTGAGGAACAGCGCCTCGGACATCTCACCGAACTCGCTGCGCACGAGGCCGCCGCGGACCGCGAGAGTGTCGGGTCGTAGGGAGTCCCGGGGGAGCGGCGGGCGTCCCAGTCGCCCGGACCGGGGGTGCGACGCGCGCCGCCCGCGCTCACGGCTGGGTCCAGGGCAGGCCGGCCGCGCGCCAGCCGTGCGCCCCGCGGTGGCCGTCGGGCCCGACGTCGCCCTCGAACCCCTGGAGCACGTTGTACGCAGGGCCGAAGCCGGCGGCGGTCGCGGCCGTCGCCGCGGCGACCGAGCGCACGCCCGACCGGCACAGGAAGAGGACCGGCCGCTCGTCGCCCGGCGCCAGGCCGGCGGCTGCGAGGGACGCCACGAAGTAGGGGTTGGGCAGGCCGCTCGGGTACGTCACCCACTCGATCAGAGCGGGGCGTCGGCCGAGGGACGACGTGTCGGGGACACCCACGTAGCGCCACTCGGCGTCGGTGCGGACGTCGACGAGCACCGCGCGCTCGTCGGCCGCGAGGACGTCCCAGGCCTGCTGGGGGGTCAGGTCGCCTGCGTACTGCGTGCTCATACGAGCCTCGTCTCGGGGGTCGGGTTGGTGGGCAGGACGACGGCCTGCCCGGCGATCACGCGGTCGCCGTCGAACGTGAGCGTCGGTCCGCCGTGCAGCACGTAGCCGTCGTCGAGCGCGGCACTGATGCGCTCGCAGAACGTCCTGTCGTCGGGTCCGGTCAGCAGGCGGTAGCGGAGTCGGGTCTGGGTCGCCGTCCTCGTGCCGTCGTCGGTCGTGGGGTCAGGTGTCGTGCTCATCACGCCTCCATCGGTCCTGGCGGTAGCACCCTCGGCCGAGCACGGTGCGTGCTCGCGGGTTGCTGCGGCGTCGTCGAGCCAGATCTCTCAGCCGCTCTGGATGGTGACCGCGATCGTACGACCGTCCGGGGATGTGGTCCAGTCCGCGGACAGAGTGTCCGCGATCCGAGACTTCCCGGTTCTCCGTTGACACTGCCGTGCGGGAGCGGCGATCCTCGTCGCAGGTCACGAGTGCCAGCAGAAAGCCCCGGCTTGCTGGCCGGCAACCCTCCTCCGCGGTGGGGTGCCCCGGGTGACGACCTGGCCGTCCGCCGTTCGGTGGACGGCAAGCGCGGGGTGCTGGCCGTCGGCTCCCCACAGATCTGCCGAGGAGTGCCATGTCTGTCACCGCCGAGCGCGCCGTCTGGGCGACCCCGTCCACGCAGCTGCCGCTGCTCCCCGTCGTCGGCTCCGGCACGCAGGTGCCGCTCGTCGACGGCACCGCACGGACCTACGCGAACCTCGACTACGCCGCGAGCGCGCCGGCCCTCGAGGCGGTCGCGGCCCGGGTGACCGAGGTCCTGCCGCTCTACGCCTCGGTGCACCGCGGCGCCGGCTACCTCTCGCAGGTGTCCACGGCGCTGTACGAGGCGTCGCGGCAGACCATCGCGCGGTTCGTGGGCGCCCGGTCCGACGACGTCGCGATCATCACGCGCAACACGACCGACGCGCTCAACCTGCTCGCGAACGTCGTCCCCGCGGGGCCGGACGGCACCCCGGGTCGCGTCCTCGTGCTCGACCTCGAGCACCACGCGAACCTGCTGCCGTGGGGACTGGGGACGGGCCGCGCCTCGACCGTCCTCCCCATCGAGCCGACGGTCGCCGCGACCCTCGCCACCCTCGCCGCCGAGCTGGCGTCCACCGCCTACGCGCTCGTCGCGGTGACCGGCGCGTCCAACGTCACGGGCGAGGCCCTGCCGGTCGCGGATGTCGTCGCGCTCGCGCACACTGCAGGGGCGCGGGTCGTCGTCGACGGCGCGCAGCTCGTCCCTCATCGCGGCTTCTCGCTCACCGCGACCGGTGCGGACTACGTCGCCTTCTCCGGCCACAAGACCTACGCGCCGTTCGGTGCAGGCGCCCTCGTGGGCCGCCGTGACTGGCTGGACGACGGTGCGCCGTACCTCGCAGGGGGAGGTGCGGTGCGTGACGTACGGGCCGACCGGACACTGTGGCAGCCGGCTCCGGCCCGGCACGAAGCCGGGTCCCCGAACGTCATCGGAGCCATCGCGCTCGCCGAGGCCTGCGAGGTCCTTGCTGCGCTGCCCGACGGCGCGCTCGCGGCGCACGAGGTCGCGCTCCGGACCCGACTCGTGGCCGGCCTCGACGCGATCGCCGGGGTCGAGGTCCTGCGCATCTGGCCCGACTCGACCGAGCCCGTCGGGGTCGTGACGTTCACGGTCGAGGGCCACGACCCGGGCCTCGTGGCCGCCTACCTCGCCGCCGAGCACGGCATCGGCGTGCGCGACGGGCGTTTCTGCGCGCACCCGCTGCTCGTGCGGCTGGGGGCACCGGGCGGCGCGATCCGCGCGTCGGTCGGTGTCGGCACTCCTGGCGAGGCGGTCGACCGGCTCCTGAACGCGCTCACCGACTACCTCACGAGCGGCCCCCGCGCCCGGTACGTCGTCGAGGACGGCTGCTGGGTCGTCGCCGACGACACGCGGCCGCTCATCCCGGTGCACGGTCTCGACGGGCTCGCGGCGACCGCGGCGGCGTGCGGCCCCGCCGTCGAGTGAGTGCGGCGCGCTAGCGTCGCACCGTGACGGACCAGCTCGCACGGAGGCTCGGCACCGGCTCTGCCGTGATGATCGGACTCGGCTCGATGCTGGGCGCCGGGGTGTTCGCGGCGTTCGGTCCCGCGGCCCGAGCGGCCGGCAGCGGGCTGCTCGTCGGTCTCGCGATTGCCACCCTGGTCGCCGTCGCCAACGCGACGTCGTCGGCGCAGCTCGCGGCCGTGCACCCGACGTCGGGCGGCACCTACGTGTACGGGCGCGCGCGGCTCGGGCCGTGGTGGGGGTACCTGGCCGGGTGGGGCTTCGTCGTCGGGAAGCTCGCGTCGTGCGCGGCGATGGCGCTCACGTTCGCCGCGTACGTCGCACCGCCCGGGTGGCAGCGACCGTTCGCGGTGGCGGCCGTCGTGGGGCTCGCGGCCGTGAACTACCGCGGGATCACGCGGACGGCGCGGCTGACCGTCGTGCTCGTCGTCGTCGTGCTCGCGGCGCTCGCTGTCCTCGTCGCGGCCAGTGCGGCGGGCGGCGGCGCCGACGTCGACCGGATCGGGCTCGACGGCGTCCTGCACGGCGGGCCGTACGCGATCCTGCAGGCCGCGGGGCTGCTGTTCTTCGCGTTCGCCGGGTACGCGCGGCTCGCGACGCTCGGCGAGGAGGTGCGTGACCCGGCGCGGACGATCCCGCGGGCGATCGTCCTCGCGCTCGCGATCACCGTGGTCGTCTACGGCGTCGTCGCGGTCACGGTCCTCGCGGTCCTCGGGCCCGACGGTGTCGCCGCCGGCTCGACCCCGCTGGCCGCCGCGGCGGCGCGCTCGGGAGCCAGCTGGGTTGGCGCGGTCGTGCGCGTCGGGGCTGCCGCGGCCGCGCTCGGGGCCTTGCTGGCGCTCGTGGCGGGCATCGGGCGGACGACGCTCGCGATGGCCCGTGAGGGTGACCTGCCGCGCTGGCTGGATGCCGTGCACCCGCGCTACCGCGTCCCGCACCACGCCGAGGTCGCGGTGGCGGTCGTCGTGTCAGCGCTCGTCCTGGTCACAGACCTGCGCGGCGCCATCGCGTTCTCGTCGTTCGGGGTCCTGCTGTACTACGCGGTCGCGAACGCCTCGGCTCTGACGCAGCCGGTCGAGCAGCGGCGCTACCCGCGTGCGCTGGCCTGGACCGGGCTCGTGGGGTGCGTGGTGCTCGTCGCGACGCTGCCGCTCGGTGCGGTCGCGACCGGGGTCGCGGTGTTCGCCGTCGGGGTCGCGTTGCGGTGGTGGCGGCTGCGCGTCAGGAGCCGATGACCAGCGCGACGACGACGCCACCGATCCCGAGCAGCACCCCCGCGATCGCCTGGACCCTGCCGACCGGCGCGTACCCGTGCGACGCGAGGGTCGACGCCCGTGGCAGCGCGGCCGCCGAGCACACGATCGCAGCCAACGCCGCCCAGGGGCCGAGGATGAACGCCAGGGCGAGGCCCACGATCCCGAGGGCCAGGCCGACGGTCGCGAGGGTGTTGTTGATGACGGGCGCCGGTGCCGACGGCCCGCTCGCGCCCGGCTGCCGGCCGCTCGACCACACCGGCTCGCCGGTCGACGGGTCAGGGTGCCACCCGGCGGCGGTGGTGCCCGCATCGTCGTCGTGCTCGGAGATCGTCGACATGCCAGCACCCCTCGTCGTGCGTCGACGGCCATTATGGCCGGACGCCGGCAGCCACGCCCGACGCGTCCGACCCGCAGGGCCGAGCAGCGTGCCCGAGGTCAGAGCGACATGGCCCGCATGACGAGCCCCGCGGCGTAGCAGACCATCCCGACGGTGGCCCCCCAGATCGCCAGGGACCTCCCGACGGGTGTGATGTCTCAGGACGTCGGTGACAGTTCTGCGTCGGGACATCGGTGACGGTTGGTGTGTCAGGACATCGGTGAAGGTTCGGGGGTCTTGGGTCGTCGGCCGCGGGGCCGACCGTTGCCGACGTACCTGATGCCGGGCGCCGGGCGGGTGTGCTCGATGAGGATGGTGCCCTGCAGGTCGGTGACCAGGATCTTGTCGCCGTCCTGGACGACGAGGACTTCCTCGCCGGCGCGTTGTCCGTCGACCATGTAGGTGACCTTGCGCAGGCGGATGGCGCCGTTTGGGCGTAGTCGCGTCACGCGGGTGTCGTCGCCGAGCGTCTGCGGGCGTCGTGAGGGTGCGTGCGCGTGCTCGTGTCGCGGCCGGGGTCGGTCGGGCTTGGGGCGGGGCGCGTCGACCGTCGGGGTCGCTTCCCAGGCCGTGCGCGGCGTGATGCGGCCCGGTAGCCCCTGGTGGGGCCGTTCGGTGTTGTAGATGCGGTCGAACTCATCGACCTGGGCCTGTAGCTCGGCGAGCGTGCCGGCCATCGGCTGCTTGTCGAGGTAGCG
Source organism: Cellulomonas sp. WB94 (assembly GCF_003115775.1). Taxonomy (NCBI): domain Bacteria; kingdom Bacillati; phylum Actinomycetota; class Actinomycetes; order Micrococcales; family Cellulomonadaceae; genus Cellulomonas; species Cellulomonas sp. WB94. Next base: position 1,153,176 of record NZ_QEES01000002.1, on the reverse strand, counting down.
GAACAAGGTCTGGTGGAAGCGTTCGTTCTTACCCTGCGTGGTCGGCTTGTAGGGCTTGCCGGTGATCGCCTGGACGCCGAGCGCGGACACGTGCGCGACGAGCTGACCGACGTACCCGCGCCGGGACGGGTTCAGCGCGACCCCGTTGTCCGAGAGCAGGCGTTGGGGCACCCCGTGGGCGGCGATGGCCTTGTCCACCACGGTGATGGCGGCGTCCGCGGTCTCGCCCCACGCGACGTGGGACGCGACGGCGAAGCGGGAGTGGTCGTCGATGAGCTGGAAGATCACGCACTTGCGACCGCCGGTCAGTACGTACTCGGTCGCGTCCAACTGCCAGCACGCGTTGGGTGCCGGATACACGAAACGGCGATAGGACACCCTCGGCTTCTTCTTCGGCTCCACCCGCGCGACACCGGCCTCGCGGAAGATCCGGGCCAGCGACGCCGTGGACGGCACCTGCGCGAGGCCCATCGTGTGCATCTTCTCGTGCACGCTGATCGGGCCGTGATCCAGTCCGGAAGCCTCCAGCGCAGCCCTGACGCCGATCGCCTGCGACTTGACCTCGTCGGTCAGCCTCGACGGACTCGACTTCGGACGCCGGGACCGCGGCTCGAGCACCGCAGCCGGCCCCTCGAGCTCGCCGCGCTTGCGCAGCTCGTAGAACGACTTGCGCGATATGCCATGCTCGACGCAGAACGTCGAGACCGCACCCCTGGGCGCGTCATCCGGCCACCGGGCGATCGCGAGACGGACACGGGGATCGATGGGTTCACTGGCAGCCATCCGCCCACCCTCAGGGCAGAAGTGTCACCCCGCAGACCACCAGAACCGTCACCGATGTCCTGACGCAGAACCGTCACCGATGTCCTGGGAGATGACAGGTCAGGACTCGGCGCTGGCCAAGAAGAACTGGGCGCGAGCATGGCTGGCGGCCGGGATGACCGCGCATCCGGTAGTGGACGGCCACCAGCGCACTGTGAGCGCGGTTCGATTCATCCCGATGCCTGACCGGGATTCGTGGTGGTGGCGACGCGAGCGGCTGCGAGCGAGTGCCGGGGGCTGACGACGCCTCGCCGGGGGTCGCTGCTTCAGGGGTGGCCGTCCAGCCTTCGGCGGCGTCGAAGGCGGCCAGACGCGGCATTGGTGGGCGCGGCCTAGCAGAGAGCCGACCAAGAGCCCTACGGGTGTGCGCCAGGACGGCCCAGCTGGTGGCGCGGCGCGATGGGATGCGCGACCAGCGGTCACTTCTGCAGAACCTGTCAAGGGCGGAACGGGTCCAATTTCTCGAGAGGTGGCCCGTTCCTTTGTCGGAGAGCAGGTAGTGACGACGCATCGGAGTGTGAGCAACGTCGCAGGTCACGGTGTTCACTTCGCCATCGGATGAGTTCTCCGCACCGAAATAGATGGCTCCAAGTATTGCTGCCGCCCGTCGGTCGTATATGCCATTATCAAGTGTGCATGAGTCACCCTGAACCTTGAGGTGAACCCGGGCACTGCGCCCCGGACGAACCAAGGAGCACTGCATGTACCAGACGGCGACATACCCGGCCGAGGCGCCGGTGCTGGACTCGGAACCCTCGAAGCGATCCCGGCTTCCACTCATCCTGTTCGGCGCCAGGTCGAAAGCTGACAGCACCGGCTGGACTCACGAGGAGCGCGCCGTTCAAGCCGGCAGCGTGCCGAACGCATCCCACCAGGTCTACCTCGGCCCGCAGATCCCCTACGACCACGCCGGGTCCGACGAGAGCTGGCGTGAGGCAATGGCGGACCTCATGGTCTGGCGCTTCGAGGCAGGCATCGTCCGACTCGGTGGGGTAGTGATCCCCCACTGGGGCCAGTACGACGTGAAGCACCAGCAGCAGCTCGCGGTCGCCGTCCGACACGTGCTGACTCGCGATGAGCACAGCAGCTTCGCCCTGATCGCCGCTGAACCCGCGGGCACCTTCAGGCTCAAGCGGGCTGAGTCACCGCTGCCGATCTACCGAGCGCCCGGCGGCCGCCTCCAGGAGATCCTGCGACCCCCGGCACCCCATAGCGAGGCGAACGTCCTGGAAGACCTCCAAGCACTTGCCCCCACCACTGCACAGCTGATCACGGCCGTCATGTCGAACAGAGCCATCGATCGCCCCACGCGGGGGTTCGCCGCAGCCTGCGAGGTAGCGCGCGTCGCATCGGCGGCCGGCCGGTCCGGACGGTGGATCCGGGCGTACCTGGAGACGTTCGGGTACGTGAACCGCGCGGGCACTTCAGGGCGCTGGCATCCTGCGCGTCTCGCCGAGGCGCTGAACGGTGCGGTCCGATGAGCGCGCTGATCGACCTGCGTGGCACCTACGGATGGCGGCTGTGTGCGCACGCTCGCCGATGCGCGGCTGAACGCGCCGTCCCCGTGCGCACCGTCCTCGAGGTCGTCGCCGACCCGCAGATCACGCGCTCCGCCAACGACTACGGCGAAGGCCGCTTCATCTACACCCGAGGCGACATCTCCGTGGTCGTGGCCCCGGCCACGCGTGTGGTGATCACCGTCCTGTGGCACACGGGGCTTGACCCCCGATGGTGGACACGCGGTGGGTTTCACGCGGCGGTGGCCAGCGTAGCTGCGTAGTGGGTGTTCTCGTAGGCGACGGGGCTGAGGTAGTCGCAGTAGGAGTGGCGGCGGCGGGTGTTGTAGCGGGTGATCCACGCGAACACGACCCGACGTGCGGTGGTCGCATCGGGCCACCCGTGGGAGCCGGCGAGGGTCTCGCGCTTGAGGGAGGCGTTGAAGGACTCGGCCATCGCGTTGTCCGCAGAGGTCCCCACCGCGCCCATCGAGCGGGTCACGCCCAGCCGCTCGCAGAGCGCGGTGTAGTCCTTGGCGACGTACTGACCGCCGTGGTCGCTGTGAAAGATCGCCCCGGCCAGCGACCCGCGTTCGCGGGCAGCTGCGCGCAGGGCGTCGGCGACCAGGTCGGTGCGCATGTGGTCGGCGATCGACCAGCCGACCAGGCGCCGGGAGTAGCAGTCGATCACGGTGGCCAGGTAGAGGAACTGCCCGGCCCCGCAGGGCAGGTACGTGATGTCCCCGACGTACTTCATGTTCGGTGCGTGGGCCGTGAAGTCCCGGCCGAGCAGGTCCGGGACCAGCTGGCCGTCCGGGTCGGGCACGGTGGTGCGCACCCGCCGGCGCAGCCGGATCCCGGCGATGTGATGGGCGCGCATCACCCGGGCGACACGCTTGTGGTTGACCCGCTCCTGCTCGCCGGCGCCGTCGTTGAGCTCGGCGGTGATCCGCGGCGCCCCGCACGCACTGTCGGTGGCGTGCACCGCGGCGATCCGCGCGGCCAGGGCCGCATCGGCCGCCTGGCGTGCCGCGCGGGCCGGGGCTGCGGACAGCCACTTATAGAACGAGGACCGTGCGACCTGAACGACCTGGCACAACCGCTTCACCTCGAAGGTGGACTGGTGGTCGGCGACGAACTGGAAGCGGCTCACCAGTTCGTCTCCCCGGCGAAATACTTCGCCGCCGCGCGCAAGATCTCCCGCTCGGTGCTCAGCTTGCGCTCGGAGTCCTCCAGCTCACGCACCCGCGAGCGAAGTCGCACGAGCTCCTGCTCGGGTGTCTCACCCGGCGGCGGGGCCGTCGATGCCGGCCGGGACTGCCCGCGGATCGCCACCCCAGCGGCCTTGATCCAACCCGACAGGGTCGTGTCCATGATCCCCAGATCAGCCGCGATCCCCGCGACCGTCGCTGTCGGCGTCGAGCGGTACAGCTCGACCGCATCGCGGCGGAACTCCGCCGAGTACGTCTTCCTCGCCATGATCAGATCTTCTCGCTTCCTCCAGGCCAGACCTGGAATCAGCGTGTCCACCCTCAGGGGTCAAGGCCCCACCTACGACGTGTGGACCACTGAGGAGTTCCGCGCCCGCAGTCACCCGCTTGCGATACGCCGGGCGGACTCCGGGCCCGGGTGCGGATCGGGGCTGGCGTCGTCAGCGACCGGTCGTTCGGCTGCGTGACTCATCGGCACCTCAAGCTGAGTCCCGAGCACGGTGCTCACATCCATCCGCTCATCACCGCAGGTCAGCGGTCTGCAGGTGGCAGTCCGCCGACGCCCTGCATTGGATCTGCCGATTCGCCCTTGCTGCAGCGCGCACACGAAGTCGTCGCGATGCGTGTCGGTCACGTCGATCTCTAAGCCCGCGTCCGGCCGGCCGAACCGGCAGGTCCGTGCATCGTGGCCGCCGTCGGGGTCGTCAGCAAGTTCGATGCAGGGGTGAAGAGCCACCCCGCAACCATGATGGGCCGAGTCCCGCGCCATGCCGGGCAGGCGCCCTTGCAGACACCGCTTGGCCGTCGAGGGACAGCTCCAAGACAGGTGCCCCGCGTCGCCAACTGGGTCTTGACACCGGTCGCACTCCCTCTGCTACGGTGTTAGTAAATCGAATTACTAACGCAGCGGCGAGCCGTGAGGTGGGCCGTTCCACCGTCCCAGCTCACGGTCCCCTCCCGGGTCGTGGCCCGGACTTCTCGGACGAACCAACAGGAGTGCAAGGCAATGGAGCGTGCGTCGTGAGTTGGATCGACGAGGCGGTCGTGTACCAGGTGTACCTCCGCTCGTTCGCGGACGGGAACGGGGACGGGGTCGGTGACTTCGCGGGCTTGACCGCTCACCTCGACCACGTGGCGTCTCTCGACGTCGACGCGCTCTGGTTGAGCCCGTGCTTCCAGTCACCGCAGGCAGACCATGGGTACGACGTGGCGGACTACACGCAGATCGATCCCCTGTTCGGGACCGTTGCGGAGCTGGAAGCCTTCGTGACCGCCGCACACGCCCGTGGGCTGCGCGTGATGCTCGACCTGGTCCCGAACCACTGTTCGGTTGAGCACGCATGGTTTCGTGAGGCCGTCGGCGCACCGGCTGGCTCCCAGGCCAGGTCCAGGTTCCATTTTTCCGACGGGCGCGGACCCAACGGGGCGCTCCCGCCGAACAACTGGGGCAGCGTGTTCGGCGGCGCTGCCTGGACCCGGCTTCCCGACGGGCAGTGGTACCTGCACTCGTTCGACTCCTCCCAGCCGGACTTCAACTGGGGCTGCGACGAGGTGCTCGAGATGATGGATGACGTCTTGAGGTTCTGGTTCGACCGGGGCGTTGACGGGTTCCGCGTCGATGTAGCGCACGGGCTCGTCAAGCAGGACGGGCTTCCGGACTGGAACGGTGCACCGGGGACGAGCAACGAGTTCATGTGGAACCAGCCCGGCGTGCACGACGTGTACCGGCGCTGGCGCAAGATTGCTGACGAGTATGGCGCGTGCTTCGTGGGTGAAGTCTGGGTCGCGTCGACCGCAGACCTGGTCGCGTACGCATCCCCGGATGAGCTTGGGCAGGCGTTCGACTTCCACTTGCTGGTGCAGCCCTGGCATGCCGCGTCGATCCGCGGTGCCGTTGAGCACGGTCTTCGGCCGGGCACCGCGTGGGCCCTGGCCAACCACGACGTGCACCGGCCGGCAACCCGTTACGGGCAGCAGCAGGTGATCCAGGCGCCAGATCCGGCGGACATGCTTGCCTCCGCGCGCCGTCGCGGGCCGGTCGATCTGCCGCTTGGTCGTCGCCGCGCGGTCGCCGCTTCTTTGCTGATGCTGGCGCTGCCGGGCGCTGCGTACCTGTACCAGGGTGACGAGCTGGCGCTCCCGGAGGTCCTTGATCTGCCGGATCACGTACGGCAGGACCCGATCTGGGTCCGGTCCGGTGGATCCGAGCTGGGCCGTGACGGGTGCCGCGTACCGATGCCGTGGACTGCAGAGCCGGCGACGTTCGGCTTCACTGACGCGGCCAGCGCGTGGCTGCCGCAGCCCGGGCTGTTCGGGGCGCTCAGCGTGGAGGTCCAGGAGCGGGACCCGTGGTCCCCGCTTGGAGTGGTTCGCCGGGCCGTACACGCCCGCACGCGTACGGGGTTGTTCGCCGGCGATGACCTGACGTGGCTGGAAGCCGGGCACGACGTCGTCGCCTTCCGCCGCGGCGACGGCGTGTGCGTGGTCAACACCTCAGCGCGCGAGCTGGTCCTTCCCGACGCCTGGGGCACCGTGCGGGTGTCCAGCGCGCCGATCAACGGCAGGATTCTCCCCACGGATGCCTGCGCGTGGTTGTCCGTCGCCGAGTGCGACGGCGTTTCACCTTCACCTACGCCGGCGACCGTCGGCATGACAAAGGAGCAATGATGCTTCGCAGGACTGCACTGGCATCGAGTATCGCCATTGGTCTGTTGACCGTGGCTGCGTGCGCACCTGGATCGACACCAACCAGCGCGGCGACGACGAGCGCGCCCGCCAAGCCCGTCACCGTGAACGTGTGGCACTACTGGGACGGCGCCAATGCCGACACCTTCCAGGCCATGGCCGACGAGTACTCCAAGAGCCACCCCGGCGTGACGGTCAAGGCAGTGAACATCCCCAGCTCGGACCTGATCACCAAGATCCAGACGTCCGCCAAGACCGACACGTTGCCGTCGATGGCGATCATGGACCTGGTCTCGGTCCCGCAGGTCGCACAGACCGGCAAGCTCGTCGACCTCAAGCCGCTGATCGACTCGGCAACGATGTCCGACATCTACCCGGCGCTGCTGGACTTCGGCAAGGACGGGGACAAGCAGTACGCCGTCCCGGTGTCCACCAACAACCTCGGGTACATGTACAACAAGGACCTGTACAAGAAAGCCGGGCTCAACCCGGATAGCCCTCCAAAGACCTGGGAGGACCTGGTAACCCAGGCGCAGCAGATCAAGGACAAGACCGGCGAACCCGGTGTCGAGCTGTACACGCAGGCGGGGGACTCCGGGGAGGGTCTGACCTGGAACTTCCAGGTGAGCCTGTGGCAGGCCGGTGGTGAGTTCCTCAGTGCCGACAACAAGACCGCGGCGTTCAACACCGCGGCGGGCAAGAAGGCGCTGCAGTTCTGGGTCGACCTGCTGAACAAGGGCCTGGCGCCTCGCACGCAGTGGGGCGCGTTCGAGAAGGGCAACGCCGGCGGCGCGCAGGAGGGTGCCTGGATGGTCGGGATCTGGAAGTCCGACCCGCCGTTCGACTTCGGCGCGGCCACCGTCCCGTACCCCTCGGACGGCAAGCCCGCCACGAACATGGGTGGTGAGCGTGCCGTCGTCTTCACCTCCGACGAAGCCACGCAGAAGGCCTCTGCTGACTTCCTGACCTGGTTCCTGGCCCCCGAGCAGGTCACCTCCTGGAGCGAGAAGACGGGCATGCTGCCCGTGCGCAAGGCCGTGGGCGACTCCGCCGCGTACAAGCAGTGGATCGCCACGACCGAGCCACGCATGCAGCCCTTCGTCGACCAGCTGGCCACGGCCAAGTCCCGGCCCAACACCCCGCTGTACCCGCAGGTGTCGCTGGCCTTCGCCAAGCAGATCGAGAAGGCTCTGGCCGGTCAGGTCTCCGTGGACGACGCGCTGAAGGGCGCCGAGACGGACGTCAACGCTGTTCTCACCACCGGTCGATGACCATCGTGTCGACCACCGCGCCGGCCGTCGGGAGCTCCCTGGAGCGCACCCGGCGGTCGGTGCGGGACCGGTATAGCCGGCGCGAGGTCCTCACCGCGGTCGGGTTCCTCGTCCCGGCGCTGATCATCCTGGGCACGTTCGTGATCTACCCCATCGTGTCGGGCGGGTTGCTCAGCCTCACGTCGTGGAACGGCTTCGGCACTGCCCAGAAGTTCGTCGGCCTGGACAACTACGCCCGGATGCTCGCCGACCACGAGTTCTGGAACTCCCTCGTCGTCACAGTCATCTACGCCTTCGGTGTCAGCGTCCTGTCAGTGGCCTCCGGTCTGGGCATCGCCTTGCTGCTGGACGCACCGTTGCGTGGCCGGGCGATCTACCGCGGCATCTACTTCCTGCCAGTCGTCACGTCATCGGTGGCGGCGGCAATCGTCTGGCGGTACATGCTCGACCCGTCCGGCGTGATCAACAGAGCCCTGGAATGGATCGGCATGCCGACCGTCGACTGGCTCAACCAACGCTGGACGGCACTGGGCGCACTGACGTTGCTCACCGTCTGGAAGAACCTCGGCTTCAACGCGATCTTGTACCTGACCGCGCTGCAGGCCCTGCCGGTCTCCTTGACCGAGGCGGCGCAGCTGGACGGAGCGAGCCTTTGGCAACGGATCCGCTGGATTACCGTGCCGCTCCTGCGGCCCATGACCTTCTTCGTGGTCATCCAGGCCCTCATCACCGCCTTCCAGTCCTTCGATCTCGTCTACGTGCTGACCGGAGGCGGACCCACCGGAGGAACCGAGGTGCTCGGGATGCTCATGTACCGCTACGCCTTCAAGCTCGGCGAGTTCGGCTACGGGGCGGCGATCGCCTTCGCGACCCTCGCGCTGATGCTGGGCGTCACGCTCGTGCAGTGGAAGGCCACCGGCTCGGGGGAGTCTGATCTGGCATGAGCGCGACCTCGACCACGACCGCTCGGCGCCCCGGGCACACCCGCTGGGGCACTGCGGCCCGTCACACGCTACTGATCTTCGGCAGCGCCACAGTCATCGTGCCGTTCGTGTGGATGTTCCTCACCTCGGTGAAGAAGCGCTCGGAGATATTCACCCGGGTCTGGCCCACTGAGTGGCACTGGGAGAACTACGTCCACGCATGGCAGGCGGCCCCGTTCAGCCGCTACTACTTCAACAGCATCGTGATGACCATCGGCATCGTCCTGGGACACCTCGTGCTGGACTCGCTGGCCGCATACGCCTTCGCGCGATTGCGCTTCCCAGCGAAGAACGCGATCTTCCTGCTCCTTCTGGCCACGATGATGGTGCCGCAATTCGTCACGATCATCCCGGCGTTCTCCCTGGTCGTGCAGTTCCACTGGACGGACACCTACTGGGCGTTGATCGTCCCGAGGCTGGCCGACGTGTTCGGCATCGTCCTGCTGAGACAGTACTTCTCGACCATCCCGAAGGAGATCGAGGAGGCCGCTCAGCTGGACGGCTGCGGACGCGTGCGCACGTTCCTTCAAGTGGTCGTCCCGCTGTCCACGGCGTCCCTGGCCACGCTCGCGATCTTCGCGATGCTGTTCGCCTGGAACGACTTCCTGTGGCCCCTGCTGGTCACCAACGGCGATGACATGCGCACCATCCAGATCGGGCTAGCGGCGTTCCAAGGCCGCTACGCCACCTCGTGGAACTATCTGATGGCGGGCACCTTGACGTCCGCTATCCCGACTATCGTCATGTTCTTGATCTTTCAGCGGGCCCTGATCCGCGGTGTCGCCGGTACCGGCGTGAAAGGATGAACCCGCACATCATGAGCAGCTCGCAGGCCGCCACCCCGGCGTCCGTACCAGCCTGGGTCCAGGACGCCGTCTTCTACCAGATCTTCCCCGATCGGTTCGCCAACGCCGACCCCGCGCTCAACCCGCCCGACGTGCGGGCCTGGGACTCACCCCCGGCCCGGGACGGATTTCTTGGTGGTGACCTGGCGGGAATCGTCGCGCATCTGGACCACATAGTCGACCTGGGTGCGAATGCCCTGTATCTGACGCCAATTTTCGCCGCGGGCACCAACCACCGCTACGACGCCCACGACTACTTCACGATCGACCCCCTCTTGGGAGACCTCGGCTCGTTCCGCGAACTGATTCGTGAGGCGCACGCACGAGGCGTCCGGGTGGTGCTCGACGCCGTGCTCAACCACTGCGGCGTCGGCCACTGGGCATTCCAGGACGTCGTCGCCAACGGTGCCCAGTCCCCGTACGTGAACTGGTTCTACGTGGAGGACCTTCCGGTGGTGCAACGGCCGGTCCCCAACTACGGCACGTGTTCGGGCTGCTGGTACCTGCCCAAGTGGAACCTGCACAACCCCGAGGTCCGCGAGCACCACCTGAAGGTGGCCCGCTACTGGCTCGAGCAGGGGATCGACGGGTGGCGGCTCGACGTGCCGTACTTCGTCCCCACGGCCTTCTGGCGGGAGTTCCGCCGCGTCGTCAAGGAGGTCAACCCCGAGGCGTACATCGTCGCCGAGGAGTGGCGCTCGCCGACCCAGTGGTTGGCCGGCGACACCGCCGACGGGACCATGAACTACACGCTGCGCGACCTGGTGCTCGGCTTCACCGCCGACCGCAAGCAGGACGCGAGGACCTTCGCCGCCGGAATGAACGACCTGCGAGACCAGGTCCCGCACCACGCCCGCCCGAGCATGCTGAACTTGTTGGGCAGCCACGACACCGAACGACTCGTCACCCGGCACGGGGACGACGCGGTCGCGACTCGGCTCGCGCTCACTCTGCTCACCACCGCACCGGGAGTGCCGATGGTCTACTACGGCGACGAGATCGGCATGGCCGGGGACAACGACCCGGGGTGCCGGGCGGGCATGGAGTGGCAGAAGGATCGCTGGGACACCGAGACGCTGCAGTGGCTGACCTCACTCCTGGCGCTTCGGGCCAAGCTGCCGGCTCTTCGCAAGGGAACGGACGAGTACCCCTACGCGGTAGGCGACGTCGTGGTGCGGCGCCGGACGCTCGACGACGACGTCGTTCTCGTGGCGGTCAACCGTGGACCGGTCGATGTGGACGTCCCCCGGTCAGCCGTCGGGAACGTGGACCTGGTCGAGGCGTGGCCCGCTGCGGGCCCATCCATTCCGGCCGATGCAGCACTGCGGGTCCCGGGACGTTCGGCCGTGGTCTGGACGACAGGGCAGCGCCCGTGAGCCCCCGCCGAGCCACGATGGCCGACGTCGCGGCCAAGGCAAACGTCTCCAAGACCGCGGTCTCGTTCGCCTTCAACAACCCGTCGCGACTGTCCGAGGCGACCCTCCAGCAGATCCTCGCGGTTGCCGAGGAGCTCGGCTACGTTCGTGATCCGGCCGCGCGGATGCTGCGGACAGGCCGCACCAACTCCCTGGGGGTGCTCCTGCCGCAGCAGATCGACGCAACTCTCGAGAACCCCTACTACACCCAGTTCTTCCGAGGCATCGGTCAAACGTGCCACCAGGAAGGGCTGTCCATGCTCCTCGTGCCTCCGCTGCGCGGATCCATGCTCAAAGCGATCCCCTACGCGGCGGTCGACGGCTTCGTCGTCTGCGGCCTGGAAGCCGACCGCGGCGAGGTCCAGGCGCTGCGCCAACGGTGCATCCCGTTCGTGCTCGTCGACAGCGACGAGACCGACGGTGTCTCATGCATCGACGTGGACGAAGAGAACGGGATGCGGGAGGTCGCCGAGTACATCCTCAGCCAGGGCCACCGCCGAATCCTCGTGCTCGCATTCGAGTCCGGAACCACAGGCGGCCCGACGGGCTGGCACGGACCTCTCTCTCGACGCAAGCGTGGAGTTGACCAGGCTCTCGAGAACTACGGCCTGGCGATCGACGATCCTCGGGTTCAGATCCGCGAGATCCCGTGTACCCGCGCGGGCGGTGCGGCGGCACTGCGGGACGTCTGGCTGCATGGTGAGCACCCGACTGCGGTGATCACCTTCTCCGACATCATCGCCTTCGGCGTGCTCGACGCGGCGCATGAGCTAGGCATCGACGTGCCCGGCGAGCTCTCCGTCACCGGATTCGACGACCTGCCCGAGTCCGAGTGGGCGCGCCCCGGACTGACCACTGCACGCCAACCCATAGAGGCAAAGGGACGACTGGCCTCCGAGTACCTCGTCGACGCCATCGCAGCCCACGACAGCCAGTTGCACCGTCGTCGGCTCCACACCACTCTCGTGATCCGAGACTCCGTAACAGCTCCCCGCCCCGCCTGACGAGTCGAGACAACACAACCCCCAGCATCAAGGACGTGTTGCGACGTCCGCTGGAACCCACCCCTCGGATGGAAGGCCCCGATCGACGTCTTCACCCCCGCACTGGCACGATGAACACCGTCAACGTTGCGACGATGACTCGAATCCGCCCCAGAATCCGCCCAGCACCAGGGGGTCAATATTCGCCCGGCGTTGACACGAGGTGCGGGCGCGGTGACGACCCCGGAGGATCCCCATGGCAACGATCGTCTCGACCTTGTTCATGTCGCTCGACGGTGTCGTCGAGATCGACCCGGCATGGCACTTCCCGTACTTCGACGAGCACATGGGTGCGGCCGTCGGCGAGGACTACGAGGGCGCGGACGCGCTCCTGCTTGGGCGCGTGACCTACGACAGCTTCGCGGGAGCGTGGCCGGAACGGGAGACTGCTGGCGGTGAGGACGCGACCTTCGCGGCGCAGCTCGGTGACACCCGCAAGGTCGTCGCGACAAGGGGGGACCAGGACCTCGGCTGGCGGAACGTCGAGGCGGTGCACGACGACCTGGTCGGGGCGGTGCGGGCGCTCGGGGCCGAGCCCGGCGTCGACAAGATCGTCGTCCCGGGGTCGATCTCGATCGTGCGGCAGCTGCTCGCGGCGGGCCTGCTCGACGAGCTGCGCCTGCTGGTGCACCCGGTGGCGGCCCGCAAGGGCGAGCGGCTCTTCGACGAGGGCGAGCCGATCTACCCGCTGCGGCTGCTGCGCTCGGAGACGTTCCCGACCGGAGTCGTCCGCCTCATCTACGCGCCGAGCGCACTTCCCGGCACGCAGCAGTACGAGGACGTCACCGACAATCTGTCGGGCGCAGGCCTGGACTGATCGGATCGGCGCGAAGCACGCCGACAATGCCGACTCTTCGAATACAACCGGGGTACCGAACAGGCCTGTCGGCTCATGCCAACCAAGGCCCACATCTGCTGTCTGGTGGCCAGGTCATACACCTTCGGCCGGTGTGAACCGCACATCGAGAAAGTCCCGGTTCCACTCAGGCCCAGTGCTCGCCCAGGAGGTCGGGGGGCTTGACCCCCGGTGGTGGACACGCGGTGGGTTTCACGCGGCGGTGGCCAGCGTAGCCGCGTAGTGGGTGTTCTCGTAGGTGATGGGGCTGAGGTAGTCGCAGTAGGAGTGGCGGCGGCGGGTGTTGTAGCGGGTGATCCACGCGAACACGACCCGACGTGCGGTGGTCGCGTCGGGCCACCCGTGGGAGCCGGCGAGGGTCTCGCGCTTGAGGGAGGCGTTGAAGGACTCGGCCATTGCGTTGTCCGCAGAGGTCCCCACGGCGCCCATGGAGCGGGTCACGCCCAGCCGCTCGCAGAGCGCGGTGTAGTCCTTGGCGACGTACTGACCGCCGTGGTCGCTGTGAAAGATCGCCCCGGCCAGCGACCCGCGTTCTCGGGCGGCTGCGCGCAGGGCGTCGGCGACCAGGTCGGTGCGCATGTGGTCGGCGATCGACCAGCCGACCAGGCGCCGGGAGTAGCAGTCGATCACGGTGGCCAGGTAGAGGAACTGCCCGGCCCCGCAGGGCAGGTAGGTGATGTCCCCGACGTACTTCGTGTTCGGTGCGTGGGCCGTGAAGTCACGCTCGAGCAGGTCCGGGACCAGCTGGCCGTCCGGGTCGGGCACGGTGGTGCGCACCCGTCGGCGCAGCCGGATCCCGGCGATGTGATGGGCGCGCATCACCCGGGCGACGCGCTTGTGGTTGACACGCTCCTGCTCGCCGGCGCCGTCGTTGAGCTCGGCGGTGATCCGCGGCGCCCCGCACGCACTGTCGGTGGCGTGCACCGCGGCGATCCGCGCGGCCAGGGCCGCATCGGCCGTCTGGCGTGCCGCGCGGGCCGGGGCTGCGGACAGCCATTTGTAGAACGAGGACCGTGCGACCTGAACGACCTGGCACAACCGCTTCACCTCGAAGGTGGACTGGTGGTCGGCGACGAACTGGAAGCGGCTCACCAGTTCGTCTCCCCGGCGAAATACTTCGCCGCCGCGCGCAAGATCTCCCGCTCGGTGCTCAGCTTGCGCTCGGAGTCCTCCAGCTCACGCACCCGCGAGCGAAGTCGCACGAGCTCCTGCTCGGGTGTCTCACCCGGCGGCGGGGCCGTCGATGCCGGCCGGGACTGCCCGCGGATCGCCACCCCAGCGGCCTTGATCCAACCCGACAGGGTCGTGTCCATGATCCCCAGATCAGCCGCGATCCCCGCGACCGTCGCTGTCGGCGTCGAGCGGTACAGCTCGACCGCATCGCGGCGGAACTCCGCCGAGTACGTCTTCCTCGCCATGATCAGATCTTCTCGCTTCCTCCAGGCCAGACCTGGAATCAGCGTGTCCACCCTCAGGGGTCAAGGCCCCGGGACCGTGGGTGAGCGGTTCTTGCGCGAGCTTGCGACGTCGCGCGGCGATCTGTGCACGCATCGCCCGATACAGGTTCTCGCCCCCGGGACTCGGCACGGGTCGCCAATAGATCTGGACGTTGTCCGCGATCGCCTCGGCGAGAGCCTCCGCCTGCCTCGTCGTGTACTCGCGCGACGGACGCCCACCCTCTGAAACCACCCAGATCGCGGTGGGCCCCTCGTGGCGTAGATGCCATGAAGAAACGGCGCCGACCTCAAGCAGGTAATCGAGAAAGTCGCCGAGATGCTGCTGGCGGCCCAATTTGTACGGCTTGCGCAAGTAGCGGGCGTAGCTGTCCATCGTCTGCCCTTCCGAAATCGTTAGCTGACTCTCGGTGGATCCAGTGGGGGGGTAGCTTGCCGCGCCGGTGAGGCGGGGGAACGTCGTGAGTGCCGATCTCGGGTGACCATGCAAAGCGCTGTGTGGCTGACGGCCGCCGGGACGGCTCGGCGTGCCCGGATGCCGGTGTCCGCACGGGGCTTTCGGTGAACAACTCCGCGCATTGGTTGCGCCGCGCCCGGCGGCCCGCTCACCACGGTTCTGCGGTGTACTCGCGCTCGGCAGCCTTGCGACGTTCGGTGAGCAGCTGAGGGACAAGCTCGGCGTCGGCCAGCTGAGTGCGCACCTGGTCGCGCGCCTGCTCCCGGGTCATCACCACCAGACCGGACGTCGTCTCGAGCAGGATGAGAGGCGCACCCACGGCCAGGCCGGCGCGTTCGCGTACCTGCGCGGGGACGACCAACCGTCCTCGCGAGCCCATCGTCACGGCGTGCGCCCCCCTCGTCCCGCTCGGCAGCGTCACTGGCTCACCGGCCGGCGCCCGATGACCTCGCGCAGCTTCACGCGGTGGCCGGTGATGAGCAGGGCCCGGCGGTAGATGGACGACGCGAGCGAGACGAGCAGCACCGCGGTGCCGGCCGTGAGCGCCATCGCGAGCAGCAGCTGGTAGAGCGGGACCTCGCCCGCGGCCCACCGGATCGGCATCGCCAACGGTGCGCTGAGCGGGAACATCGACGCCGCCACGCCCCACCCGCCGTTCGGGTCGCCCGCGACGACGGTGAGCGCCAGGAGGTAGCCCGCGAGGAGGGTCATGGTGACGGGCAGGATCGCCGAGCCGACCTCGGTGACCTTGTTGACGAGCGCCGCGGTCGCCGCGAACAGGAACGCGTAGAGCAGGAACCCGAGGACGAACCACACGACGGCGAGCGCGATGTCGCCCCCGGCGACCGGTGGCAGCCCGATGTCGTCGGTGACCCGCAGGGCGACCACGAGCGGTGTCGCGAGCACGAGCATCTGCAGGAGCGTGGCCGCACCGACGGCCAGCACGGTGCCCACGAGCACCTGGCTGGGGCGCAGGACGGCGAGCAGCACCTCGGAGATGCGGGTGGACTTCTCCATGGCCACGGTCGTGGCGATCGCGCTCCCCGCGAAGGTCAGCGCGAGGTACAGGAGGATGCCGACGGCGATCCCGACGCCGGCGCGTCCCTCGTCGGCCACGCGGCCGACGCTGATCTGCGTGGGCGGCCGCACGGACTGGATCTCGGCGACCTGCGCGGCACTCAGCCCCGCCTCGGCGAGGCGGCTCGACATCTCGAGAGTCATCACGGTCTGGGCCACGAGGGCCGGGAAGGTCAGGCCCGCCTGGGACGACGTGTAGAGGTTGTGCCCGGCGAGGCCCGCGGTGGCGTCACCGTCGCGGACCGCGAGCCGGACGGCGTCCTCGGTGTCGCGGGTCACGAACGTCACCGTGAACCCGCCCGACGAGCCCGCCGCGTCGAGCGTCGCCACGACGGCCGCCGGCGCGTCGCCGATCGTCGCGAGCGTGTACGTCGTGGGGCCGCCACCGAGCAGCCGCGGGAGGACGACGGCAGCGATGGAGACGAGCAGCAGCAGGCCGGTGACGACACTGAACGACCGCGACCGGACGTTCTCGACGAGCCCTCGCTCCGCCACCAGGCGGGTGCCCTGCCACCAGGCGCGCATCAGCTCGCTCCGTCCCAGTCGACGGTGCGGTCGGCCGCTGCCAGGAACAGCTGCGAGAGGGTGGGCAGCTCGAGCCCGAAGTCGACGACCCGGCCGCCCGCCCGGGCGGCGTCGAGCAGGTCGAGGGGCTCGACGTCGTGCGGGACCTCGAGGCGCAGGTCGTCGGCCTCGGCGCTGATGACCGTCACGCCGGGCCAGGCGTCGAGCCAGGAGCGGTTCGGCGCGTCGACGTGCAGCCGCAGCTGGCGTCGGCCCGACGACGCGCGCAGCGTGGCGACGTTGCCCTGGAGCACCGCGCGCCCGCGGTCGATCATCGCGATGTCCTCGCAGAGGTCCTGGACGAGGTCGAGCTGGTGGCTCGAGAACAGCATGGTGCAGCCGGCGTCGGCACGCTGGCGCAGGGTCTCGGACAGGCTCGCGACGGCCACCGGGTCGAGGCCGGCGAACGGCTCGTCGAGGACGATGACCTCGGGCTCGTGCACGAGGGCGGTCGCGAGCTGAAGGCGCTGCTGCATGCCGCCGGACAGCTTGTCGGTGCGGTCCGCCCACCGGTCGTCGAGGTCGAGCTCGGCGAGCAGCGCGTGCGCCCGGGTCGTCGCATCGCGCTTGGACAGCCCGTGCAGCCGCCCGAAGTGCACGACCTGGTCGCCCGCCGGCATCCCGGGGTACAGCCCGCGCTCCTGCGGCATGTAGCCCCACCTGCGGCGGTCCTCCTCGACGACCGGACGGCCGTCGTACCGCACCTGCCCGTGGTCCGGGCTCAGCACGCCGAGCAGGATCCGCAGGAGGGTCGTCTTGCCGGCGCCGTTCGGGCCGAGGAGGCCGGTGAGCACGCCCGGGACGACGTCGAGACTCACTCCGTCGAGGGCCACGCGGTCACCGAAGGCGTGCTGGACGTCTCTGATCTCGAGCGTCATGACCCGACCCTACCCACGCGAGCACGGGCCGCGACGGCCTTTCGTCGTGGGCAGCGGCGGCCCGTGCTCGGCACGGGATGACGGCGGTGAGGATCGAGGTGAGGACGATCGCGACCCCGGCGACCTGCGCTGCGGCCATCGCCTGACCGGCGAGCAGCCAGCCGAGCAGAATGGCGACGACAGGGCTCAGCAGGCCCAGGAACGAGGGGATCCGCGTGGGCAGGCGGGCGATCCCGCGGAACCACATCACGTACGCGAAGGCCGTCCCCAGCAGCGACAGGTAGGCGTAGCCCGCCAGGTTCCGCGCCGTGAGGAGTTCCGGCGGCAGCCCCTCGATCGTCAGCAGGAGGGGGACCAGCGTGAGGCCGCCCGCGACGAGCTGCCAGCTCGTGGTCGTCAGCGGGGGCGCCGGCTGACCCCACTTCTTCGCCAGGACGATCCCCGTCCCCATCGAGAGTGCGCCGCCCACGGCAGCGACGAGACCGAGGGCGTCCAGCCGCGCCTGGGCGCGCAGCACGATGAGGGCGACACCGGCGAGGCCGGCGACTGCGGAGAACACGGCGCGGGTGGTCACGCGTTCGCCGAGCACCCGGTGCGCGAGCAGTGCGACGAGGAGCGGCTGGATCGCCCCGACCATGGCGGCCACGCCACCGGGGAGGCGGTAGGCGGCCACGAAGAGCAGCGCGAAGAACGCGGCGATGTTGAGCGTGCCGAGAACCCAGGACCTCCACCACCAGATGCCGTGAGGCAGTCGTCGGCACATGAGGAGAAGGAGGACGCCTGCGGGCAGGGCGCGCAGGGTTGCCGCGAGCAGGGGACGGTCGGCGGGCAGCAGCGTCGTCGTCGCCAGGTAGGTCGAGCCCCAGAGCGCGGGCGCTGCGGCTGTGCCGATCAGGAGGGCCGGGTATTTGCTAAGCACTTAGTGATAGTAACTAAGCGCTTAGCGTTTGGCTAGCATGGCGGGATGACCGACGACGTCGACCGCATCCTCGAGCAGTGGCACAGCGAGAAGCCGGGTCTCGACGTGTCCCCGATGGGCGTCGTCGGGCGGCTGAGCCGGGCCTCCGCGGCCGTCGACGCACGCCTCGCGCGGACCTTCGCCGAGCACGGGATCGACGCCTCGTCGTTCGACGTCCTGGCCACCCTGCTGCGCAGCGGCCCGCCCTACCGGATCTCGCCGCGCGTGCTCGCCCGCGACGCCATGATCACCACCAGCGCGGTCGCTCAGCGTCTCAACAAGCTGGAACGCCGTGGCTTCGTCCGCCGGGCCCCCGACCCCGACGACGGCCGCGGCACGGTCATCGCCCTCACCGAGGCGGGACGGGCGGCCGTCGAGACGACCCTGCCCGCCCACCTCGAGACCGAGCAGGCGATCCTGGCGACGCTGAGCCCCCCGAGCGGGTCCAGCTGGCGACGCTCCTGCAGAAGATCCGGGACGCCGCACAGCCGGAGCGCTGAGAGCTCAGCCCCGACCGCCGGGACGCCCGGCGCCCATCTGCCCGCCGCCGCCCATCCCGGCCGCGACCTCACCGGCCGTCCCGGTGGCCGCGATGCTGGACCCGGCCGTCCCGAGCGCGTCGGCCGAAGCGAGCCCGCCTGTCGTGCCGGTCACGGTCCCGCCGACCGCCGCCTGGTACTCCTGGCCGGTCACCACCGCGGGGGAGGAGTAGACGACCGAGCTGAAGGTCTTCGTCGAGTCGAACGCGGCGACGACCGAGCCGTCCGCGGCCAGGATGTTCACGACCGTCCCGGCGGGCTGCTGCGCGGAGAACGTCAGGCCGACGAACGACTGCGTGGAGGTCGCGGACGGGGTCTGCGCCATGCCGGACGAGCCGACCGCGATGAGCTCCCCGCCGGAGATGTCGAACGTGCCGTTGTAGTCGAGCGAGCCGTTGCCGCTGGTCGTGGGCCCGGACACCACGACCGTGCCGCCCGACATCGTCATCGACCCGTTGGAGTCGAGGCCGTCACCGTCGGCGTCGACGACGAGGGTGCCGCCGGTGATGGTCAGGGAGCTGCCGTCGGCGCCCATCGACCCGCCACCCGCCCCGCCCGCGCCGGCGGACGTCGTGCCGGTCGACGCGTTCACGCCGTCGTCGCTCGCCACCACGGAGACCGTCCCGCCGCCCACGGTGATCGCCGTCGACTCCAGGCCCTCGTACGAGCGGGTCACGTCGACCGAGCCGGCGCTGATCTGCAGCGCGTTGTCCGCGTGGATGCCGTCGTCGCCCGCGGCGATCGTCACCTCGCCGCCCGCGACCGACACGACCCCGTTGGAGTGGATGGCGTCGTCGGCCGAGTCGAGCATGACCTGGCCGCCGCCGATGACGACGGACACGTCACCGACCAGGCCCTTCGGGGTGGCGTCGGCCGCGAGCTGGGCCGTGCTGCCGCCGCCGGCGACGACCGTCAGGGTCCCGTCGCCGACGATCACGTCGGTCGCTGCGGCCACGCCGTCGTCCACGGACGTCACCGTGATCTCGCCGCTCGCGACGTACACGTAGCCGAGGGCGGCGTCGTCGGCGTTGTCGGACTTGAGGCCGTCCCCGCCCGCGTCGACCGTCAGTGTCCCGCCGGACACGACGAGGTAGTCCTTGCCGCGGATGCCGTCGTCGGCCGCGGTGACCGTGATCGTGCCGGACTCGATGACGAGGCCGTCCTTGCTGGAGATGCCGTCGTTCGCGTTGCCCTCGACCGTCAGCGCGCCCGTGCCGGTGATGGTGAGGTCGGCCGTCGAGAACAGGGCCGCGTTGGGCTCGTCGGTCGTCGCATCCGGGTACACGTACGTCGCGGCGTCGGACAGGTGGTTCGTGGTGCCGTCCGCGAGCACGACGACGGCCTGGTCGGCGTCCATGATCTGCAGCGGAGACGTCGTCGAGCTCGAGACGTCGGCGCCCGCGAGCACGATCCGCACGAGCCCGTCGGCCGCGCTGCTCACGACGACCTGCCCGTCGTCGAGCGTCCCGGTGATGCGGTAGGTGCCGGGCGCGGTGATCGTCACGGTCGAGCCGTCGACGGTCACGCCCTCGCCGGTCACCGTGGCGGACGAACCCGTGAGGGCGATCGCGACCTCGGCGGACTCGTCCCAGGTGGACTCGGCGGTGTGGGCCGCCGTGTTTGCGGCGAGCGCCTGCTCGACCGTGAGGTTCGCATCGGTGGCCGCGATGGCGGTCGTGGTCGTGCCGGACGACGTCGAGGAGGTGGACGTGCTGGTCGTGCCGGCGGGCGTCGCCGTGGACGAGCAGCCCGCGAGCAGCACCGCGACGATCGCGGCGGGGGCAAGGAAGGTGGCAGTGGGACGTCGCATCGTGAGCTCCAGGTGAGGGGAAGGGGTGGGGGAAAGGGTCAGTGCAGGGCGAGCGTGAGGTGCCGGTCGAGGACGCGTCGCCACGGGGCGGCCGGCAGCTCCGGGTGCAGGGCCGCCATGCCGGTGCCGTACTTCGACATCCGCAGCGGGCGGTAGCCGTGCCGCCACAGGAGGCGGTCGGTGGACGACGGGGTCGAGCCGGTCTTCGTCTCGACGACCGCGAACCCGCGCAGTGCGAGCTCCTCGCCCGTGTCGGCGGCCGTCCAGACGAGGTCGGTGTCGAGCGTCGTGCGGCTCTGGGTGCCCGGCAGGTAGAGGGTCGTGCGGCGGTACCGGCTCACGAGCGTCGGCGCGAGCGGGCCGTCGACGGCCTCGGGCAGGTGCGCGTCGTCGAGGACCCCGTCGGCGAACCGGCGGGCGTCGGTCGTCAGCCGCTCCCGAGCGTCCGGGTCGTGCTCCTGCCGCGTCTTGACGGTGCTGCCGCGCGACCCGCGCGTCTTGACCTCGACCCAGCACTCGGCGGAGTCGACGTACGTGCGGGTGCGGACCTTGTAGCGCCGACGCCGACGCCGGGCCGCTCCCAGGTAGCTCGTCAGGTCGGGCGTGTCGAAGTACACCGACTCGTACGCGAAGTCGCGGTCGGCGCCGATCTGCAGGATCCGGGCGCCGGGCTCGAGCTCCTGCAGCAGTCCGTCGAGCGCCACGAGCGGCACGAGGTACTTGCGGTCGATCCGCGTCTGCAGCGCAGCCAGGGCGTTGAGCTCGTCGAGGTCGATCGGGGCGAGCGCGTCGAGGGCGCCCAGGATGGCGGTCGTCATCGCGTCGCGCCCGGCCAGGAGGGCTGGTCCTCGGCGGGTGTGCGGGCCGTGGGGCCCGTGCCGAGCTCGTAGCGGACCTCGAGCGACGTCGTGTCGTTGACGAGGTCGACGCGCTGGACGGCCACCCGGTGCACGCGCGCGCCCAGCAGCTGCTCGAGGTGCGCGACGAGCGCGACCTCGTCGGTGATGGCCCGGTCGAGGACCATGACCTGCTGGCGGTAGCGGGGGAACAGGCGCGGGCTGTCGCCGACCGCGAGGACGACCACGAGGAGCGCCATGAGCGCGATCGTCAGCCCCGTCGAGCTGCCCGGCAGCCCGCCGAGCAGGCCCAGCGCGAGCGCCGAGAAGTAGTACGCCACCTCGTGCTGGGTCAGCTCGGTGGACCGCAGCCGGATGATCGACAGCACACCGAACAGCCCCAGCCCCAGTCCGGCGCCGACCGTGCTCTGCCCGAGCGCCCCGGCGACGGCCAGCACGCCGACGTTGACGCCCAGGTAGGCGACGACGAGGTCGCGGCGGCGGTGACGGGGGAAGTACAGGCCGAGGACGAGGACGCTGATCGCGACGAGGTCGACGGCGTAGAGCAGGTACTGCGACATGGGACGCTCCCGGGTGGGTCTCGTGGTGTGGCCTCTATCCAGCGCCCCGGGCCTGTGGCTCGTCTGTGCGGGGCCTGAGACGGGGGTCAGGATGTGGGCCCCTCGGCGACCACTGCAGTGGCCTACGGTGGGCCGATGAGCGAGATCACCCAGGTCGGGGACGCAGCGGCGGGGGAGTACCGGGCGGCGGGGCTGCTCGTGCGCGAGCGCCGGGTCCAGGTCCCGGTCGACTGGGCGGACCCCGCGCGGTTCGGGTCGATCGAGGTGTTCGCCCGCGAGGTCGTCGACCCGAAGCGGGCGGCCGACGACCTGCCCCTGCTGCTGTTCCTGCAGGGCGGCCCGGGCGGCCAGGGCCCCCGGCCGATGCCCGGTGGCTGGCTCGCGACCGCCACCAAGACCCACCGCGTCGTGCTGCTCGACCAGCGCGGGACGGGCCGGTCCTCGCGCGTCGACGGCCGGGTGATCGGCCGGTTCCCCACGGCGGACGTGACCGCCGACTACCTTGCGTGCTTCCGTGGCGACGCGATCGTCGCGGACGCCGAGCACCTGCGGGCGACCGTCTACGGCGGCCGGCAGTGGTCGACCCTCGGCCAGTCGTACGGCGGCTTCCTCACGCTCGTCTACCTTTCCCGGCACCCCGAGGCGCTGACCGCCTGCTACGTGACGGGCGGCCTGCCGGGCACGACCGCGACCGCCGAGGACGTGTACCGCAGCACCTACCCGCGTCAGGCGGCGCGCAACCGTGAGCTCGCGCGGCTGCACCCGTCCGACGTCGACGCGCTGAACCGTCTCGCAGACCGGCTCGCCGTCGGGGACGTCACCCTGCCGACCGGCGAACCGTTCAGCGTCTCCCGCCTGCAGATGCTCGGCATGCCGTTCGGCATGAGCACGGGCATCGATGCGCTGCACTGGCTGCTCGACACGGCGTTCGACGACGGCACGGACGACCCGTCGTCGGCGTTCGGCGCCGCCGTCGCGCACGAGACCGCGTTCGAGGCGAACCCGCTGTACGCCGTCCTGCAGGAGGTCATCTACCACCAGGGCGAGCGCGCCGGCGGCTGGGCGGCCCAGGCCGAGCACGACCGGTGGCCGTCGTTCGCGGTCGGTGCGAGGCCGCTGCAGCTCACCGGCGAGGCGATCTTCCCGTGGATGTACGCCGAGCACCGCGCGCTGCAGCCGTTCGTGGCGGCCGCCGACGTGCTCGCCGCGCGCACGTCGTGGCCCGCGCTGTACGACCTCGACCGGCTCGCCGCCAACGACGTGCCGGTCGCTGCCGTGCAGTACTTCGACGACCCGTACGTCGACCTCGACCTCGCGCTGGGGACGGCCGCGGGGATCGGCAACGCGCAGGTCTGGGTCACCAACGAGCACCTGCACGACGGGCTGCGCGTCGCGGGCGACGTGATCCTGCCGCGGCTCATCGACCTGGCCGCGGGGACCTGGACCGTGACCGGGCGGTAGGCGCCGAACCGGCTCGCGGTGGTGCGGGACACTCTCTTGCCTCGCGCGATGTTAGTCACTAACATTTGAGCGGTGACGACTCGCGCTGAACGCAGGTCGGCGTTGCTGCAGAGCACCGCCCTGCGGCTCTTTCTCGAGCGTGGCTACGACGAGACGACGGTGGCCCAGATCGCCGCCGCCGCCGGTGTCTCGCACATGACGTTCTTCCGGCACTTCCCGACGAAGGAGTCCGTCGTCGTCGGCGACCCGTACGACCCGCTCATCGCCGAGGCGGTCCAGCAGCAGCCTGTCGACCTGCCTGCCTTCGAGCGGGTCCGGCGCGGCCTGCTCGCCGCGTGGAGCCAGATGCCCGAGATGGCGATGGGCGAGACGCGCGACCGGATCCGGCTCGCTGTTCGCCACCCCGCCCTGAGGGCTGCGAGCCAGGAGAGCAGCCGGGCCACCGAGGCGATCGTCGTGGCCGCGCTCGAGGACACGGGTGTCCCGCACGTCGAGGCGATCGTCGCGACCGGCGCCTGTCTCGGCGCGATCATGGCCGCCCTGGTCGACTGGGGTGTCGACCCGGACGCCGGGCCGCTCGGCCCACGCGTCGTCGCGGCACTCGAGGCCCTGCCGCACGCACCCGACGCGGCGCGGTAGCCGGCGCACGCGCAACCGAACCACAGTCCACACCGTTCAGGAGCCCACCATGGCTGACCCGATCCAGCTCGCCTCCGCGAGCACGGGGACCGCAACCCTCGAGGCGCGCGGCCTGAGCCGTGCCTTCGGGGACATCACCGCCGTCGACGGCGTCCACCTCCAGGTCCTCCCGGGCGAGATCCACGCGCTCGTGGGGCTCAACGGCGCCGGCAAGACGACCCTCATGCGCCTGCTGCTCGGCATGGTGCACGCCGACTCCGGCACCGCCACCGTGCACGGCCACGAGGTGGCCGCCTGCACCCCGGACGACTGGGCGCGCGTCGGGCACCTCATCGAGACGCCGTTCGCCTACCCCGAGCTGACGGTCACCGAGAACGTCGTGGCGGCCGCGCGGCTGCACCTGCTCGCCCGCGAGGACGCCGAGCGGGCCGCTGCGGAGGCGGTCACGGCGCTCGCGCTCACGCCGTGGGCCGGTCGCCGCGCCCGGGTGCTCTCCCTCGGCAACCGCCAGCGCCTCGGCCTCGCGTGCGCGCTCGTGCACCGGCCGACCGTGCTCCTGCTCGACGAGCCGACCAACGCCCTCGACCCGCGCGGCGTCCTCGTGGTCCGCAGGGTGCTCCGGGACGCGGCCGAGCGTGGCGCCGCCGTCCTGGTCTCCAGCCACCACCTGGACGAGGTCGCACGCATCGCGCACACGATCACGGTGATGCACCGCGGCGTCGTCATCGGCCGCCTCGACCCCGGCGGTGCCGACCTCGAACGGCGCTTCTTCGACATGGTCTACGCCGCCGAGCCCGACCTTCCGGAGGGCGTGCAGTGATGCGCGCCGCCCTCGCCGTCGAGCTGCTCAAGATGCGACGCTCCCGCGTCGTCGCGGTGGCGAGCGCGCTCATGGTGGTGCTGATGCCTGCCCTGGCCGCAGGCTTCATGGCGGCGTACCTCGCCGGCGGTGACAGCCAGCTGTCCGCGAAGGTGAGCACGATGATCACCGGGTCGACCTGGTCGGACTACCTCGGCCTGATGGCCCAGCTGCTCTCGGTCGGTGCGTTTCTCGGCGTCGGCTTCGTGGTCTCGTGGGTGTTCGGCCGGGAGTACTCGGACGGCACCATCGGATCGCTGTACGCGCTGCCCGTGAGCCGTGACCGCATCGCGTGGGCGAAGGGGCTGCTGGTTCTCGGCTGGGGCTGTGCGGCCTCGGTGCTGGCCGCCGTCGTCGCGGTGCCGATCGGCCTGGTGATCGGGCTCGACGGCCCGGCCGGTGTCGACGACATCGCGCGGGCGGTCGCGTTGCCCGTCACCGTCGCGGTGCTCACCACGTTGCTCGCCCTGCCGCTCGCCCTGGTCGCGAGCGCCGGGCGGGGGTACCTGCCGGCCGTGGCGGCGCTCATCGGGATCGTCGTCGTGACCCAGGTCGTGACCGTCTTCGGGGCCGGAGCCTGGTTCCCGTGGGCTGCTCCCGGGCTGTGGTCGGGGATGGGCGGTGCCGAGCTCGCGTCGAGCGTCACCCCGGTGCAGCTCGCGCTCCCGGTGCTCGTCGGGGTGCTCGGGCTCTGGGCGACCGCGGCCTGGTGGCAGCGGGCCGAGGTGGTCTGACCCGCGACGGTGCTGCACCCGGCCTCGCAGGCGTAGCCGTAGCCGTCCAGCAGACGCAGCCGTCTACGCTGGGCGACCGTGCCTGAAGGTCATACCGTCCACCGCATCGCGCGGCAGCTCGACCGCGACTTCGTCGGGCACCGGCTGACCGTGACGTCCCCGCAGGGACGGTTCGCGGCGGGGGCCGCACGCCTCGACGGGCGCGTGCTCGTGGCGTCACGCGCGGTCGGCAAGCAGCTGTTCCTCACGGTCGAGGGCGGCGACGTGCTGCGCGTCCACCTCGGCCTGTACGGCGCGTGGGACTTCTTCGGGCGGATCTCGCCGCTCACCGAGGGCGGCGTCGCGTTCGGCAGCATGGGCGCCCCGCGGCTGCGCCGGGCCGTGCGGATGGGCGAGGGCGAGCTCGACCTCGCGGTGCGCTCCGACGGGCAGCCCGACGTGTTCCCGCCGCCGCCCGTCGGGCAGGTGCGCGTCCGGATCGCGACCGGGGAGAGCGTCGCGGACCTGCGGGGGCCGACGGCGTGCGAGGTGCTCGACCCGTCGGCCGCGCAGGTCGCGGTCGCGCGGCTGGGACCGGACCCCGCGACCGAGCCTGACCTTGAGGCCGCGGGCGAGGTCGTCGTGCGGCGGCTCACGACGCGCGCGACGCCCGTCGGGCAGCTCCTGATGGACCAGTCGGTCGTCGCGGGGATCGGCAACATCTACCGCGCCGAGCTGCTGTTCCGCGCGCGGCTCGACCCGTGGACCCCCGGTCGCCGCGTCCCGACCGACCTGGCCCGGGCGCTGTGGCAGGACTGGGCGACGCTGCTCGACGACGGGATCGCCACCGGCGTCATGCTGACGCGCGAGGACCTCGACGACGCGGGCCGGGCGGTCGCGCTCGTCGACCGCGACGAACGGCACTGGGTCTACGGTCGCGCGGGCCGGCCATGCCGGGTGTGCGGCGCACCGGTGCTCGTCGAGCTCATGGCCGCGCGCAAGCTCTACCGCTGCGTGGTCTGCCAGCTCACGCCGTGAGCGTGCTGCGGTCGGTCCCGACGTGCACCTCGATCACCGCCGCGGCGTCCGTCCCGAGCTCGGCCAGGTCGATCCGCAGGCCGCCCCGCCGGTAGGCCGCGGGCACCTCGACGCCCGGCAGCGGCCAGCCGCCGATCTCCACGCGCACCGGGGCGTCGCCGGGCTCGACGTGGTACCGCACGGTGCGGTGGACCCCGCCGAGGTCGATCCCGATCGTCGTGCCGTCGTCCTCGAGCGCGAGGACCGGGTCGACGACGACGGCGCCCGCGCGCTCGACGATCCCGAGCGCGCCCTGCACGACCTGCCGCAGATAGATGCCCGGGCCGCTCGAGTAGACGCGCCAGCCGCCCTTGACCGCCACGGTCCCGTCCCGCAGCCCGTCGAAGTGGGCCGCGGCGTCGTACCGGTCGGTGAAGGCCGCGTCGGACGACGAGTAGTAGCAGTTGCGCTGCCGTGGCGCGCTCGTCGCGAGCCGGTCGTGCTGCCCGACAGGGCTGATCCGCAGCAGCTCGGTGACGAGCCGTTCCCGGCCGAGCGTCGCGAGCGCCTGCGTGTAGCGGACGTGCGCGTGCGTGTACATCAGCCCGACCTCGCGGCCGAAGTTCGCCGCCTGCTCACCGCGCCGGAAGTACCGCGTGATCCCGTCGTGGAACGGTGCGGGCCGGTCCATGAGCCGGACGCCGTCGGGGAAGTGCAGGTGCTCCTCGACGAGCGCCTCGTGGTGCAGCGCCTGGTCGGGCGTGAGCAGCCCGGCGATGATCGACCGGGTCATGGGGATGAGCCGGTAGTGCAGACCGGTGCGGTCGTCGGTCGGGTGGATCACCGGCCACGGGCCCTCGGGCGCGAACACGACGTAGCCCGCGAGGACGCCGTCGATCACGAACCGGTCCGTGAACTCCGCGGCGATCGTGTCGGCCTCGGCGCCCAGCTCGGCCGCGAGGCCGGCGTGCGCGGTGCCGCGCAGCTGGCCCTCGAGCGTGCGGGTCGCCTGGTACAGCAGCGCGACCGTCCACGCCGACGCCATCTCCTCGCGCATCGAGGCCTGCGCCGGTTGCAGCGTGTCGTCCCAGTCGCCCTCGCCGTACGAGAGCAGCTGGGTGCCGGGTGCGCGGTGCGAACGGATGTGGTCGAGCGACCGGCGCACGTGCTCGGAGACCGGGACGGGGACGGTCCCCGGGCTGCGGTGGGCGTGGTCCCAGAACGGGACCTCGGCGTCGAGGACCCCGGTGTCACCCGTCGCGGCCAGGTACTCGCCGAGCGCCATGAGCGGCCAGACGACGACGTCGCCGTGCGCGTCGTCCTGGTAGCGCTCGCGGTAGGCGTCGAACATGAACCACTGCGGGAGCGTGCCGTCGACGAGCTGGTGGGCGAAGACCCGCAGCACGATGTCCCGCACGGTGTCGAGGTGCCCGAACGCCAGGTTGAGCTCGAGCGGGCCCTGACACACGTCGCGCGTGCCCCACGCCGCACCCGAGAACTGCTCGAGCCCGTGCGGGACGAGGAAGTGCACGAGGGCGTTCTGGGTGAACCACGGCAGCAGGAGATTGAGCTCGGCGAGCCGGCCGTCGCCCTCGACGTGCAGGTGACGCGTGAAGTCGGCGACGTACGCGCGGTGCGCGGCGAGCTCGGCCTCGACGTCGAGCGGGTGGTCGATGCCGTCGCGGGCGACCTGGAGCGCGGCCGCGCTGCCCTCGAGGTCACCGGTCAGGACGATCGACGCGCTCGTCGCGGCGTCGAACTCGACGGTGACGACCGAGGTGTCCCGCGCACGCGCGTCCGGGAACAGCACGGCGTCGTCACCGAGGCGGCCCGCGGCGGTCGCGAGCACGTAGGCGAGGTCGGGGCAGTGTGCGGCGACGTCGGTCCCGGCATCGGCCGTGAACACGAGGGCCCGGCCGTCGAGCTCGCTCGTCGCGGACCAGCGGCCCTCCCCGAGCTCGACGTCGACCGTGACGAGCAGGTCGAGGGCGTGCTCGGCGTCGACCCGCACCTCGAGGCCCCGCGCGTCGGACCGCACGGTCGTCCGCACGTCGATACGCCCCGCCCCGGTCGCGTAGGCCCAGTGCAGCCCGCCGAGGTCCAGGACCAGGGCCGACGGCACCCCGAGCAGCCGCCACGCACCGTCGATCCGGGCGAGGACGCGCACCCCGCTCGACCGCAGCAGGTTGAGGTGGTTGCGCTGGACCGACACGAACCGGTTGGCCGACGTGTTGCCGACGACGACGTGCGACGCGAACACCCCGTACGCGTAGGCGGTCGCGGAGAACACGTCGACGTTCGGGGTCACGTCGGAGCCGGCCTTGAGCACGTGGCCGTGCGGACGCTCGACGAGCAGCTCCTTGGCCCGGCTGACGACGTGGGTCGCGTCGGCGGTGAAGTACGACAGGAGCGTCCCGTCGGGGGCGGTCTCGGGCCGCAGCACCTCGGCAGCACCCGCCGACGTCGTCGTGAGGCCGACGAGCTCGTCCGTCGTCAGGTCGTCGCCTGCGAGCAGTCGGGCCGAGACGAGCAGGGACCGCTGGGACGGCACCCGGACCCCGGCGGCGCCCTGGTGGTCGGGCTCGGCCTCCGGGTCTGAGTGCCGGCCCGGGGTCGCCGACGACGACATGGGCGCGGTCGTAGCAGCGAGCGCGGCCGCGCGGTCGAGCAGGTCCGGCACGGCGTGCTGCGCGTCGGCGAGCTCGCCGCGGTAGTCGGGCACGAACGCGGTCACGGCATGCACCGTGCGCGGAGCCGTCAGGTCGAACGACGGCCCGAGCAGGGTCGGCATCGCGAACTCGTACTGGTAGGTCAGCGACTCCCAGTCCGCGTCGTCGAGAGCCGCGGCGTGCCCGTCGAGCTTGGCGCCGAGCCCGTAGAACGAGAACCCGTCGGTCAGGTACGCGCGGGCGCCCTCGACCACCGCCGTCAGCGCGAGCGGGAGGACCGGTGCCGTCGCCATGGTCTGACGGCTGGCGACGACGGCTCCCGCGCGCGGGTCGTCGATCACGTGGTGCACGACGTACTGGCTGACGTACGGCTCGTTGCTCGTGGACATCGCCTCGGGGGCGAGCGCGAGGTCCTGGGCGACGACGACGTCGTACGTGGCGCCGTCGTCGGGCGCCCGATCCGCGTCGGCGGTGTCCGCCGAGACGTCGACCCGCCACACCCAGAGCACGCCGTCCGGGTCGAGCGTGAGCGTGACGGCGTACTGCGCGCCGAGGGCCCGGCCGGACCAGCGCGCGCACCGGTCGTCGACCGCGAACGTGCCGTCCGCGTGCCCGCCCACGAGTGCGGCGGACTCGACGGTGCCGTCCGGCGCGCGACGGCGCAGGAACACTCCGCCCACCATGGCGTCGTGCGCCGTGGCGAGGTACTGGCTCACGAGGGTGGCGTCGCCGTGGCGGATCGCCCGGACGTCCCCCGCCGCGGAGAGCTCGATGCGGGTGGCCCCGCCGCGCAGCACGCCCGCGAGCGCCGACGTCGTCACGCGTCGGCCTCGGCAGAGGTGGGGTCGGCCGCGGTGGGGTCGGCCTCGACCGCGTTGGCCCGCGCGACGTCGCCGAGCCAGCGCGCGCTCGGCTTGACGGTGCGCGCGAACGTCTCGCGGTCGACGGCGACGAGACCGAACGTCGGCCCGTACGACCCCCACTCGTAGTTGTCGAGCAGGCTCCAGTAGAGGTAGCCCTCGACCTGGATGCCGTCCGCGATCGCCGCGTGCAGGCCGGTGAGCGCGCCTCGCGTGTAGGCGATCCGGCGCGTGTCGTCGGCGGTCGCGATGCCGTTCTCGGTGACGAGGACGGGGACGCCGGGCACCATCGCGTGGGCGAGGCGGACGCCGTCCTCGAGCGCCCGGGGGTAGAACTCCCACCCGGTGAGGGTCTTCTCGGCGTCGGCAGGGACGGGCAGCGGGCCGCCGGGCCCGATCTTCGTGCGCGTGTACGCCTGCACCCCGACCCAGTCGTCGCCGCGGGCGGCCTCGAGGAACCACGCGTCGCGCGGGTAGCCGTACGCGCGGGCGAGCTCCTCGCAGCCGGGCTCGGGCTGGAAGTCCTGCGTCGCGACGGTCCAGCCCGAGCGGAACGGTCCCGCGGCGGCGAGCACCTCGCGGGCGGACTGGTGGGCGGCGAGCAGCGTGTCGGCGACGCGAGGGTTCGGCGCGGGCTGGCCGAACGCCTGCAGCGTCGTGGGTTCGGCGTGCGCCGGGTCGTCGCCCGCGAACATCGCGACCATGTTGGGCTCGTTGATCGTGCAGACCAGCTCGACCCCGTCGAGCACGGGCAGCACCGCCTCGGTGAACCGTGTGAACCGGTCGACCGCGTCGAGGGCGAGCCAGCCGCCCTCGGCGTCGAACCAGCGGGGGATGGTGAAGTGGTGCAGCGTGACCATCGGCTCGATGCCGAGCTCGCGCGCGGTCTCGACCATGCGGCGGTAGTGGTCCAGCTCGGCCCGCGACACGAAGCCCTTCTCGGGCTCGATCCGCGCCCACTCGAGCGAGAACCGGTAGGTGCCGAGGCCGACGTCGGCCAGGACCTCCATGTCCTCGCGGTAGCGGTGGTAGCTGTCGCACGCGTCGCCGCTCGGCTCCGCGATCGTGGTGCCGGGGGCGTGCTCGCGAGCCCACCAGTCGGTGTTGAGGTTGTTGCCCTCGATCTGGTGGGCCGCGGTCGCGGACCCCCAACGGAACCCCTCGGGGAAGTGCAGCATCATGCGGCGCCTCCGGCCCGGGCCGGCTGGGGGATCGCGTCGAGCAGCTCGACCGTGTACTCGTCCTGGGGGAACCGCAGCACCTGCGCGGTGTCGCCCGACTCCACGACGCGACCGCGGTTGAGCACCATGATCTGGTCGGTCACGAGGCGCGCGGAGAGCAGGTCGTGCGTGATGTACAGCATCGAGACCCCGAACTGGACGCGCAGGTCGTCGAGCAGCGCGAGCACCCCGGCCCGCAGCGAGACGTCGAGCATCGAGACGGGCTCGTCGGCGATGAGGACCTGCGGGTCGCACGCGAGCGCGCGGGCGATGACGACGCGCTGCCGCTGGCCGCCCGAGAGCTGGTGCGGGAGCTTCGCGGCGAACTGCTCGACGGGGGTCAGGCCGACGGTGTCGAGCAGCTCGAGGACGCGGCGGCGTGCCTCGACGCCGCGCAGCGCCGTGTAGTTCACGACGGGTCGCGTGAGCGTGTACTCCACGGTGTGCAGCGGGTTGAGCGCGGAGTACGGGTCCTGGAAGACCATCTGCATCTCGCGCCGCAGGTCCTTGAGCCCCCGGCGGCCGAGGGTCTCGACGCGCACGTCGCCGAACTGCACGCTGCCCGACGTGGGCTTCTCGACCCCGGTGATGAGCTTGGCGATCGTGCTCTTGCCCGAGCCGCTCGCACCCACGAGCGCCATGGCCTGGCCGGGCTCGAGCGTGAACGACACGTGGTCGACGGCGGTGACCGGGTCCTGGCCGCGTCGGGGCGGTGGGTACACCTTGCTGACGTCGTCGACGACGATCGGCGAGTGGGCGAGGCGCGGGGCCTGCGAGCTCCCCGACGACGCCGCGACCGACCGGCCCGAGGTCTCGATCGTCCCGCCGCGCACCGCGAGGCCGGGCAGCTCGACGACCTCGGCGCGGGGGTCCGCGTAGTGGCTGAGCAGCATCCGCGTGTACTCGTGCCGCGGGGCGTGCAGGATCTGCTCGGCGGGCGCGTCCTCGACGATCACGCCCTCGTGCATGACCATGACGCGCGACGTCGACTCGAGCACGACGCCCAGGTCGTGGCTGATGAGCAGCGCCGTGAAGTTCTCGGAGCGCTGCAGCTCGCGGATCGTGTTCATCACGGCGTGCTGCACGAGGACGTCGAGCGCGGTCGTCGGCTCGTCGAACACCATGAGCTGCGGCTCGAGCGACAGGGCGAGCGCGATCGAGACGCGCTGACGCATCCCGCCGGACAGCTCGCCGGGGTACCGGTCGAGCACCGACACGGGCAGCTCGACCTTCTCGACGAGCTCGCGCGCCCGGGCGAGCCGCTTGTCCCGCGGCACGTGGCCGTGCGCAGCGAAGATGTCACCGAAGTGGTGGCGGATCGAGCGCACGGGGTTGAGCGCGTTCATGCCCGACTGCAGCACCATCGCGAACCCGCCCTGGCGCTGGCGCCGCAGGTCCTCGGCCTCGATGCCGGCGATGTCCGTGCCGTCGAACAGGATGCGTCCCGCCGTGACGCGGGCCGGGGGCTTGGACAGCCTCGTGATCGCGAACCCGATCGTCGACTTGCCCGACCCCGACTCGCCCACGAGCCCGACGAACTCTCCGCGCTCGAGCGAGAACGTCGCGTCCTTCACGGCGTACGTCGGCTCGGCTCCGCGCGGCTCGTACACGACCGACAGGTCGGTGACTTCCAGCAGGCTCATCGACCCGCTCCTTCCCGCAGTCGGGGGTTCGACAGTCCGTCGACCCCGAAGTTGATGAGGGTGAGTGAGGTCGCGAGCAGCGCGATGCACAGGCCGGGCGCGAAGAGCAGCACCCACTGGCCGGTGAGGATCGCGTTGGAGTTCTGGGCCCAGAAGAGCATCGAGCCCCAGCTGACGGTCGTGGTGTCCCCGACGCCGAGGAACGACAGACCGGACTCGGCGAGGATCGCGGCGGTCGCCGCACCGAAGAAGCTCCCCGCGATGAGCGAGGTCATGTTCGGCAGGATCTCGCGGAAGACGATCCGCCAGGAGCCCTCGCCCGCGAACTGCGCCGCGGTGACGAAGTCCCGGCCGCGCAGCGACTGGGTCTGCGAGCGCAGCACGCGCGCACCCCACGCCCAGCCGGTGATGACGACGACGAAGATGATCATCGCCAGCCCGCCGTTCTGCAGGTAGGCCGCGACGACGATCATGAGCGGCAGGCCCGGGATCACCAGGAACAGGTTGACGATGAAGTTGACGACGTCGGCGAGCGGCCCGCGCACGTAGCCCCACGAGAGCCCGACGAGCACCGCGATCAGCGTCGACAGCAACCCGGCGAGGAAGCCGACGAGCACCGAGATCCGCGCGCCGAAGACGACCTGGGACAGCACGTCCTCGCCGGCTGCGGTCGTCCCGAACCAGTGCGCGGCGCTGCCGGGCTGGTTGCGACCGAAGCCGTTCTCGGACGCGCCGTAGGGGGCGATGAGCGGTGCGAGGACCGCGAGCAGGACGAAGACGCCCAGGACCACGACGCCGAGGCGTGCCTTCTTGTTGCTCCAGATGGTCTCGACGGCCCGGGTCAGCACGCGCCACGGGGACGCGGGCCCCTTGAGCGGGGGGACGACCGTCGACCCGATGTCGCGTCGGGGTGCACCGGTGGGTTCGGGGAGCATCGCTTGCGTCGTCATCGCCGTGTCCTCGGGTCCAAGAAGCCGTACAGGATGTCGACGATGAAGTTCGCCATCAGGACGCTGATGGTGATCATCAGGAACAGGGCCTGCATGAGGGGGTAGTCCTGGTTGGTCACGGCGTTGTAGAGCAGGTAGCCGACGCCGGGGTAGTTGAAGACCCGTTCGACGAGCAGCGACCCGCCGACGACACCGCCGAGCGCGAGGCCGAAGCCGGTGAGGCTCGGCAGGATCGCGTTGCGGGCGGCGTACCGCAGCGCGACGGTGCGGCTGCGCAGGCCGTTGGCCTCGGCGAACGTCACGTAGTCCTCGCCGAGGGTGTTGATCATCGTGTTGCGCATCCCGAGGATCCAGCCGCCGAGCGACGTGATGAGGATCGTCAGCGCGGGCAGGACCGCGTGGTGCAGGGCGTCGACGAAGAACGTCGCGCTGAGGTTGGGGCTCACGGACGCGCCGTACGCGCCCGACGTCGGGAACCAGCGCAGCACGTACCCGAGGAAGAACAGCAGCAGCAGGGCGGTCCAGAAGTACGGGAACGCGGAGGTGAACGTGCCGCCGAGCGTGGGCAGCGTGTCGAGCCACGTGCCGCGCTTCCAGGCCGCGAGCACCCCGACGAGCGTCCCGATGAGGAACGCGACGATGGTGACGAGCCCGACCATGACGAGCGTCCAGGGCAGCGCCGACGTCACGAGCGACGAGACGCTCTGCGGGAAGAACGTGTACGACACCCCGAAGTCGAGATGGGCGACGTTGCCCAGGTACTGCACGTACTGCGACCAGGCGCTGCCGGTCGGCACGCCGAGCTGGGCCTCGATCGCGGCCTTGGTCGCAGGGCTCACGGGACCGGCCTGGGCGAGCTTCGCGAGGGCCGCGTCCGCCGGCGAGCCGGGCATGAGCCGGGGGAGCAGGAAGTTGAGGGTGATCGCGGCCCATGCCGTGAGCAGCAGCAAGCCGAGCTTGCGCAGGATGTACCGCACGGGGTTCTCCCCTTCGTCGGGACGTTCGTGATGCGGGGACGAGGGTGCCGGACGGGCCGGCGTCCGACCAGGCTCGCGGGAGGGGCGAAGCATGATGTCGCCCCTCCCGCGAGCCTGGTCGCGCGGGTCGGTCAGCTACCGGCCTTGGTGATGTTCGTCAGGACGAGCAGCGGGTTGGAGCCCCACGTCGCCGGGGTGGCGTAGGGGTTGTCCTTGCTCGGCCAGTTGGTGAAGGCCTTGTCCGAGAACAGGCCCCACAGGCCGCCGTAGAACATCGAGATCACGGGCACCTGGTCGTACATCGCCTGCTGGAGCTTGTTGGCGATGTCCTTCTGCTTGGCCGGGTCGATCGTCACCTTGAGGTCCGCGAGCAGGGCGTCGACGGCCGGGTCGGAGAACCGCTGGAAGTTCGCGGTCGTGCTCGTGCCGACGGGCTGCAGGAACTCGCTGCTCAGCAGGTTGTTGAAGTCCTGGTAGACCGATCCGGTCCCGCCGAACGACCCCATCGCGAGGTCGAAGTCGCCGTTCTGGATCGCCTGCTGGTAGGCCGCGGGCTGCGGCTGGTTGATCGTGACGGTGATGCCGACAGCCTGGAGCTGCTTCTGCACCTCCTGGACGCCGCGCAGCCAGTCGGTCCAGCCGTTGGCCGTCGTGATCGCGATCGTGAGCGGCTGGCCGGCCTTGTCGACGAGCTTGTCGCCCGACTTCGTGTAGCCGGCCTTCGCGAAGAGGTCGGTCGCGGCTGCCGCGTCCTGCGTGATCGCGCCGCCGTCAGGCAGGGCCGAGTTGAGCCAGGCCTCCTGGTTCGGCAGGAGCAGGCCCGACTGGCCCGCGGCCTGCACGTAGCCCTCCTCGGCGACCTCCGCGATCGACGAGCGGTCGAGCGCAGCAGACAGCCCCTTGCGGAAGTTCACGTCGTTGAACGGTGCCTTGGTGAGGTTCGGCAGCAGGCTGATCGTGCCGCCCGGCGGGAACCAGTACGTGTTGCCCTTGCCGGCCTTGACCCACGTGTTCTCGACGTCGGACATGAACGCGTACGCCCAGTCGTAGCCGTTGTTCACGACGTCGAGCTGCGTGTTCGACGCGGGGATCACGAGCTCGGTCGCGGCGACCTTGTCGGCCTGCCAGTAGGTCGCGTTCTTCTCGAGCTTGTACTGGTTCGGGCCGAACTCGCCGAGCGTGTAGGGGCCGGTGCCGACGGGCTTCTCGTCCGTCGCGGTCACCGGGTCGGCGACGTCCTTCCACAGGTGCTCCGAGACGATCGGGACGCTGAGCACGATGGCCGCGGCCGGCACGTCCTCGGCCGTCAGCGTCATCGTGACCTTCGAGCCGTCGGCCTTGACGTCGGCCAGGTGCTGCCAGACGCCGGTCGTGTCGAGGGCAGGGAACTTCTTGAGCAGGTCGTAGGTGAAGGCGACGTCGGCGGCGCTGAAGGCCTCGCCGTCGGACCATGTCACGCCCTGACGGATGTCCACGACGATCGTCTTCGCGTCGGGCTGCGTGAACGCGGTCCCGAGGAACGGCACCGCCTTGCCGTCGAGCGAGTTCGTCACGAACAGGGGTTCGTAGATGATGGTCGCGGTGTTCCGCTTGCTCGGCGAGTACGGGTTGAAGTTCCGTACGAACGTGGGCGAGCCGTTGTCGGCAGCGACGAGCAGCGACCCGGTCGCGCTCGAGGCGCTGCCTTCGGGTGTCTGGACGTTCGCCGAGCATCCTGTGATCGCCAGGGCGGCGGTGAGAGCCACCCCGAGCGCAGTAGCGAGTCGCCGTGGCGCCCGCCGGGAGCCATTGGTCATGGCGTCCTTCTCCTTCGTGTCGTCGTCGTCACGAGAGCTGCGTGAGGCGCTGCTCCTGCGCGCGAGCTTCGGTGCTCGGCGCCTAGGTGCAATGTATGCGCATACATTGCACCGTGCAACCGGGGGGTGCGCGCGTACATCAGGGGGATCCGGGGGCCGGGGATCCGGGGACTAGCTGAAGTCGGTCGCGCTCGACACGACAGGAAGGCACCCGCAGCTCTCTCGGAGCAGGACCTCCACCGGCAACGTGCGGGACTCGGGTGCCTGCTGCGGATCACTCAGCCGACGCAGCAGGGTGTCCACCGCTGCACGGCCTAGCTCGAGCATAGGCTGGTGCACCGTCGTCACGCGCGGGCTGGACTGCTGGGTCCCGTCGATCCCGTCGAAGCCCGTGAGCGCCACGTCCTGCGGGACCCGCACGCCGGCCTGGGTCAGCACGTCGAGGATGCCGAGCGCCGTCTGGTCGTTCGCGCAGATCAGCGCACGTGGCAGGTCGCCCTCGTCCACGAGGGCGCGGCCGACCGCGCGCCCACCCGCCCGCGTGAAGTCCCCGCGCATCCGGGGCCCGCGCGGCACGCGCAGGCCGGCCGCACGCAGCGCCTCCCGATGACCGTCGAAGCGGTCCTTGGCGTCCGGAGAGTCGGCCGGCCCGCCGATGAACGCCAGGTCGGTGATCCCGTGCGCCGTGATGACGTGCTCGGTCATCGCCCGCATCCCGGCGGCGTTGTCCGTGGTGACGTGGTCGTAGTCGTCGTTCGTGCGCGGACCCGCGATCACCACCACGGGGATCCGCCGCGCGATGTGGGCGAGCAGGTCGTCCGGCACCGTCCGCGACAGCGTCACCATCCCGTCGACCCGGCCGGCGAGGTTGTCGAAGATCTCGGTCCGACCGGTGCCACGAGCGACGGCGATCGTCACGGCCAGACCGTGGCGCCACGCCTCGATCTCGGTCCCGCGCATGACCTCGCTGATGTACAGGTCACCCGTCGGCTCGAAGTCGCCGGCAGGATCGGGGACGACGCGGACCGGCCCGCTCCTGAACGTCACCGGGCCGAGCTCGTCGATGCCGTCGAAGTCCGGGAAGCACAGGCCGATCGCCCCGGCACGCCGGGCGGCGAGCCCACGAGCGCTCGCGCTCGGCACGTACCCGAGGTCCCGGACGGCTGTCTGCACGACGTCCTTGGTGGCCTGCGTGACCTGGTCCGGGCGCCGGAAGACCCGCGAGACGGTCGCGATCGAGACCCCGGCGAGCGCCGCGACGTCGTAGACGGTCGGCACCTTCCGCGTCATCGCCCCGCCGTCCGCATCACGCCGGGGATCCTACGCCGGGGGTTCCGGCGCGGCGTCGAGAGCGGCGCGGATGCTCGCCGTCCAGGTGCCGCCGTTGTCGATGACGAAGCAGAACTCGTTGCCCTCGGGGTCGGCCAGCACGACATAGCCGTCGCCGCCAGGTCCGACCTCGGGCTCGCGCAGGACGCGCGCCCCTCGTGCCGTCGCGCGCGCGATCGCGACACCGGCGTCGGCCACCTGGACGTCGAGGTGCAACCGGTTCTTGGGCGAGGACTTGGGCTCGGGCACGCGCTGGAACGCCAGGAGCAGCGGGTCGGCGTCGACCATGGCCCAGGACTCGTCGCGCACCGCCCACCGGGCCTCGAGCAGGCCGCCCCAGAACTCCGCGAGCGCAGCCGGGTCGGCACAGTCCACGACGATCTCCTGCAGGCGCGGTCGCATGGCGACGACGCTAGCGCTGGTCCCCGAGGTGCACGGCGGGCTCGGGCACGAGCTCGCCGACGGGGACCTCGGCGACCAGCACGTTCCCGCGGGTCGCGAGCGGGCACGCCCAGGCCGGGTCGTAGGCGCACGACGGGTTGTAGGCGAAGTTGAGGTCGACGACGAGCGGTCCGCCGGGCATGTCGCGTCGGCCCAGGTCGGCGCCCTTGATGGTGTCGAGCACGTACCGTCCGCCGCCGAACGTGCCGCCGGGCCGGCCGGCCAGGCCGTCCTTGACGGGCAGGAACAGCCCGCCGCCGTAGCCGCGCAGCGCCCACACCGACAGGCTCCCGAGGCCGGCCAGCTCGACGCGTCCGATGCGCTCGAACGGCACGATGCCGTCGGTCCCGGTGGCGACCTCGAGCCGCTGGTTCGACGCGGCCCGGACCCGGACCTCGAAGCGGAACGCCGGGTCGTACGGGGCGACCACGAGCCCACGGAAACCGCCGCGGGCCTCGGGGGTGAGCGGAGAGGCGGGGTGCTCCGCGAACAGCTCGTCGCGGCCCTCGACCCACGTCGCGTGCGCCGCGGCGGGGTCGGTCGCGGCGATCCGGCGGACCTCCGCGTAGAGCTCCGCGGTGCGTCGGCGCCAGTCCGTCGTCGCGAGCACGTCCGAGGCCGTCGGCGGCAGGCTGGTCGCTCGGTTCGGCGTCGGGACGACGGAGAGGTTCACCTGTCCACCATGCCACCGCGACGCGCGCCCGAGCGCTGCTGGAGGCGGTCGGAGCGAGTGAAAAATGGGCGCAGATCCGGTGGCTGCCGGGCCGCGCGGGGTCAGTGGCCGTGGCGCTGGAGGACACGCACCTCGCGGAAGCCGATCGCCGTGGCGAGGAGCCCGGGGAGCGCCGCCCAGGTCCGTCCGCGCAGCACCGCGACGAGGCAGACGAGCGCGAGCAGTGCGCAGCCCGCGACGGTCGCGACGCTCGCCCAGCGCACGGAGGTCATGGGCATCGACGCTACCCCGTCTTGCTTGTTGAGACGGATCTCGTCGCCTGTCGGATGAACTCCGTCGGAGGCGCTCGCAGGCGTGACCTGCAGGAACATCGGTCGGAACGGACACCGCGCTGCTATCCGCCCATACCGGTGTGATTCGGGTCACGCGCGGTGGAGTGGACACACCTAGGACCTTCGTCCACCGTGGTAGTTCATCCATGGGGGATTCGGACCGGTTCCTACCGGTGCGCCGGGCGTTGCCCGGCACCCGTTCGACCGTCCCCCGTGAACGTGACGCCAGCGTGGCCGTCGCACCGGTGGACGGGCCCGCGAGGGGTCCGCCGCCGTTCTGCGTAGGACGACGGTGGAGGCTTGACATGTCCGAGACCACATTTGGGCGGCTCGTCTTCGAGCCGCGACCGACAGACGACCCGAGAACGACCCCGGCGCGCACGCCGGAGAACGAGGCGGCCCAGTCGCCGTCGCTCATGCTGCTCGTCCTCGTGGCGAGCGCCGGCATCGTGATGTACGCGGTGTTCCTGCTCAACCCGGGCAACCGCGGCGACTGGCTGCCGTTCAGTCTCGTCGTCGGCGCCGAGGCGATCCTCGTCGGGCAGGCCCTGCTGTCGATGTGGACGATCCTGTCCAGCGGGCACAACCCGCGCGGCTTCGACTTCCACCACGCGCAGGACGGCCTCTACGACGTCGCCGACATCCTGCGCCAGCGCATCGACGACACCCCGTCCCGGTGGCGGATGTACCTGCGCAACCGCCCTGCCACGGTCGACGTGTTCATCACGACGTACGGCGAGGACCTCGGCACCATCCGGCGCACGGTCAGCGCGGCCGTCGCGATGCAGGGTGAGCACCTGACCTGGGTGCTCGACGACGGTCGCTCCGACGAGGTCCGCGACCTGGCTGCCGAGCTCGGGGCGCGGTACGTCCGGCGTCTG
The DNA here is from genome assembly GCF_003115775.1 of Cellulomonas sp. WB94. Taxonomy (NCBI): domain Bacteria; kingdom Bacillati; phylum Actinomycetota; class Actinomycetes; order Micrococcales; family Cellulomonadaceae; genus Cellulomonas; species Cellulomonas sp. WB94. The sequence goes on along the minus strand of NZ_QEES01000002.1, from coordinate 1,112,935 downwards.
ACGAGCAACGGCGCCAAGGCCGGGAACGTCAACCACGCGCTGTCGCTCAGCAACGGCGAGTTCTTCGTCATCTTCGACGCCGACTTCGTCCCGCTGCCGACGTTCCTCCACGAGACGGTGCCGTTCTTCGCGTCCGACGACGTCGCGTTCGTCCAGACCCCGCAGACGTACGGCAACCTGCACAACCTGATCTCTCGCGGCGCGGGGTACATGCAGTCGGTGTTCTACCGGTTCATCCAGCCGGGCCGGAACAGGTTCAACGCGGCGTTCTGCGTCGGCACGAACGTGATCTTCCGCAGGGCTGCGATCGACCAGATCGGCGGGATGTACTCCGACTCCAAGTCCGAGGACGTGTGGACGTCCATCCGCCTGCACGAGCGGGGCTGGCGGTCGATCTACATCCCCACGACGCTCGCGATCGGTGACACGCCCGAGACGATCGAGGCGTACACCAAGCAGCAGCTGCGGTGGGCCACGGGCGGCTTCGAGATCCTGCTCACGCACAACCCGCTGTCCCGCAAGCGCCGGCTCACGCTCGACCAGCGCCTGCAGTACCTGGTCACCGCGACGCACTACCTCGGCGGGATCACCCCGCTGGCGCTGCTGCTGGTGCCGCCGCTGCAGATCTTCTTCGACCTGACGCCGATGAACATCCACCTGTCCCCGCTCGCGTGGGCGGCGTTCTACGCGGGCTTCTACGGGATGCAGATCCTCGTCGCGTTCTACACGCTCGGGTCGTTCCGGTGGGAGGTGCTCATGCTGGCCACCGTCTCGTTCCCGATCTACTGGCGTGCGTTCGTCAACGCCGCGTTCCACCGCGAGCAGAGCTGGCACGTCACGGGGAGCAAGGGCAAGGCGTCCTCGCCCTTCAACTTCATCATGCCGCAGGTCCTCTTCTTCGCCCTCCTGCTGATCACCTCGGTCATCGGGGGATGGAAGGACTGGTCCCACGGGTCCCTGAGCCTCGCGCTCTTCTGGAACCTCACGAACACCGTGATCCTCGGTGCCTTCGTCCTGACGGCGGCCCGCGAGGGTCGCCGCACCAAGCGAGCAGCGGCCGCTGAGCGTCGCGCGGTCGCCCGTCCCCGACGGTCCGCCGCCGCGCGCGAGCCCGTCCTCGCCGGAGCACCTGGAGGTGCCGCATGACCTGGGGAAACCGCATCCGACTGTTCTTCGGCCTGATCATCGTCGTCGTCGGCGCAGCCTTCGCGACCTATCACCTCAACGAGTCCGAGGCCCTCGCGGCCAGCTCGTCCGCCCAGATCGCCGCCAAGACGTACGACGTCGGGTCGCCCTACGCGGGACTCGTCGTCGACCAGCCCATCGAGATCGGCGACACCGTGGAGACCGGTGACCCCCTCTTCGTGATCGACAGCGCGGCGCTGCAGCACGACATCGCGATCGGTCTCGGCCCGGCGTCCTCTGCTGCGTCCGAGGTCGACGCCGACGGCCACCTCGTCATCCGGGCGACCGGACCGGGTGTGGTGCGCCAGCTGACCGCGACCCGCGGCTCGTTCGTCCAGGCGTCCGGCCAGCTGGCCGTCGTCGAGAAGGCCGAGACGCTGTACGTGCTCGCCGACTACGTCCTGAGCCCGAAGGAGTACGCGCGCATCGGCGACCAGGCCGCCGTGACGATCGTGCTCCCGAACCAGCAGCAGCTGTCGGGTCACGTCGAGCGGGTCGACGTCACGACCGTCGCCAACCAGGCGCAGGCGACGATCACCATCGCGAGCGACGAGCTCGTCGCCGGCGACGCCAACGGTCTCGTGACGGCCGGGACCCCGGTCACCGCGGAGCTGCACCTCACGAACGACGGGGTGGTGACGACTGTCGCCGACTCGGTCAAGCGCTACCTGAGCGGGATCCGGCTGTGACGGCTCGCACGCGGGTCGGCCTGGCCGTGATCGCCGTGGTCGCCGCCGGTGCGGTCGCGGGGGGCGCCTACCTGGTGACCTCCGGAGACCCCGACACGGCCGGGCCGGCCGTGGCGAGCGGGGTCGCCGCGGGTCCCAGCGACGCCGTGCTGCCCGTCGTCGACACGGCCGCGCTCGTCGCGGGCGTCGACCAGTCCGCCGCGGGCAAGCTCACGCCGGTCCGGCTCGCCGACGGTCTCGTGCCGCCCACGAACCGGTGGTTCAGCGGTCTCGTGTTCGGCGACCAGCCGCAGCCGGTGTTCCCGCTGCCGCTGTCGTTCTCGCTGACCGCCGACGGGTTCTCGCTCGGGCTGCCGAAGCCGGTCGTCAGCGAGAAGGCCATCGTCGGCCCGCACCTGCCGGCCGTCGCGGTCGGCGCCGGTGCCACGTCGGCGCGCGTGAGCGCCTACGACGCGGTCACGGTGACGATCGAGCTGCTCGACGCGGGCGGCGGCGTGATCGGTCGCGTCGTGATCGCCGAGGGCTCGCCGTTCGTCAGCTTCACCTCGGTCACGGACACCGACCTGACCCTCGCCGTGCCGTTCGCGGCGGCGGCGTCGGGTGCCCCGGTCGGGTCCGCGCTCGCGACCGCGACGGTCGCCGGGACGCAGTACGCGGTCGTCGCCCCGAGCGGTGCGATCGCTGCGGGCGGGGTCCGGCTGAGCGCCGGGCAGTCCGCCTCCTGGTACGCGGTGCCCGACGGCGCGGACGCGTCCGTCAGCTCGGCGCTCGCGTCGGCCGCGGTGGACCCCGTCGTCGGCTCCGAGTCGACCTACGGCGTCGACGACACCGTGGCGCGCACCACCATCGGCTACCGCACGGCCACGGGCGGTTCGACCGCCTACGTGACGATGCCGCACCAGCGCGCGGGCAAGCAGCCGGACCGCACGGACTGCGGGGCGGCGTCCTACCCGAGCGTCTACGGAGCGCTCGAGCTGTGCACCGGCTCGATGCTCACGTCCTGGGCGCCCGTCGTCCCGGCCTCCGGCGGCCTCGACCTGACGTCCGTGCCGCAGGACCGCCTCGACGTCGTCCGGACCCAGCTCGCGGCCGACGTGGCCTCGACCCCGGCCTTCCCGTCGGACACCTACTTCGGTGGCAAGGCCCTGTACCGCGCCGCGACCCTCGTCACGCTCGGCCACTCGCTCGGGGCGGACGACGTCGTCGCACCGCTCAAGGAGAAGGTCGTCGCTGCTCTGCGCGAGTGGGCGCAGCCCGACGGGTGCACGCAGCGCCAGGCCCGGTGCTTCGTGTACGACGCGGCAGCGCGCGGGGTCATCGGCCTCACGCCGTCGTTCGGCTCCGACGAGTTCAACGACCACCACTTCCACTACGGCTACTTCCTGGCGACCGCGGGTCTCCTCGCGGCCGACGACACCGCGCTCGCGGACGAGCTCGCCCCGGTCATGAACCTGCTCGCGCAGGACGTCGCCGCGGCGCGCCCGAGCGACCAGCTGCCGCAGCTGCGCGTGTTCGACGTGTACGCGGGCCACTCGTGGGCGTCGGGCACCTCGCCGTTCGCCGACGGCAACAACCAGGAGTCCACGTCCGAGGCGGTCAACGCCTGGAACGGCCTCGGACTCTGGGCGAAGGCGTCGGGCCAGGACGCGCTGGGCGTCGAGGCGACCTGGCTCGCGTCGACCGAGGCGGCCAGCGCGCGCGCGTACTGGACCGACCCCGACCTGTCCGAGCCCGTGTACCAGGGGTTCGGGCACAAGATCTTCGCGCTCGCGTGGGGCGGGAAGCGTGACTACGCGACGTGGTTCAGCGGGGAGCCGAGCGCCATCCTCGGCATCCAGCTCATCCCGATGAACCCCGCCGCCGGGTACCTCGCGGGCGACCCGGACCGCATCCGGGCCAACGTCGCCGAGGCGGCTCCGGGCGGGTACGGCGTGCAGTTCGGCGACTACCTGCTCATGTACCTGGCCCTCGCCGGACCGCAGGACGCCGACAGGGCCTGGACGACCGCGCAGCAGCTGCCCGACACGGCGATCGACGACGGCGACTCGCGCGCCTACCTGCTGGCGTGGCTCGCGGCGGCCTCGACGAACCCGGGCGGGGTGTAGCTGTCCTCGGACCTGCGGCTGTCGCGCACCAGGTCGCGGACGGTCTCCACGAGCAGGACCACGAGGAGCACGTTGCGCGCGACCAGGACGAGCGAGACGGGCACCTGCCCGTTGAGCAGCGCGCCGTAGTCGAGCGGGAACACGATCTGCGTGAGGAGCGCGAGGGCCGCCACCTGCCAGGCGGTCGAGCGCCACCCGGGCAGGCGCAGCGCGAGCGCGAGCGCGACGGGTGACGCGAGCCAGGCGAGGTACTGCGGCGAGCCCACCTTGTTGAGCACGATGAGGACGAGGAGAACGAGCAGCGCGGCCCGCACGAGGAACGCCTGCAGGTGCATCCCGGTCCCAGCACGCCGGTGCAGCCACCAGAACAGCGCGGCCAGGAGCGCGATGCCGAGCGGCAGCGCGAGGCCGAGCACGTCGACCGCGAAGTTCGAGCCCGGGCCCGTGATCTCCCACGTGACGAGCTCTTGGTTCAGGTAGCGCGTGACCGACGTGGTGAACAGGCCGGCGAGCACCCACGGGGTCGCGCCGACCGACTCGATCTGCAGCCCGCGCGTGCCCTGCTCCGTCAGGAAGCTCGCGACGTGCGACGTCCCGCCGCCGACCGCGACCTCGAGCACGATGAACGCCGACACGAGACCCGCCGGGACGACGACGTCGCGCCACGGCCGCCGGGTGACGAGCACCAGGGGGATGATGATCGCGCCCGGTGCGACCTTGATCCATGCCCCGGCCGTCAGGAGCGCAGCCGCGAGCCGCGGCCGCGAGAGCAGGACCGCGAGCGCGACGATCATGACCGGCACGATGATCGCGTCGAGGCGCCCCATGGACACCGGGCCCAGCAGCACGAGGAACGCCATCCACCACCAGACGCCGGCCGTGGACCGGCGGTGCCGCAGGAGCACGACGACGGCGAGCGCGTCGAGCAGCGTGACCATCACGCACCAGGCGAGCGCGTACGTGTGACCGTTCGTGGTGCTCGCGACGGCGGGGATCAGCATCGGCACGATCGCGCCCGCGGGGTAGACCCAGTCGCTGCTCAGGACCGGCCACTGGCCCAGGTGCGCGCCGAGCCACATCCAGTACCGGTACAGGTCGACGTCGTGGAACGAGCTGTTGAACATCAGCTGGACGCCCATGAACGTGATCCAGGCGTGCGCGACGACGAACGCGGTCCACACGGCGCCGCGGGACTTGAGGAGACGATCGGGGCTCAGAGGATCCTCCGGGAACGCGCGCGGGTGAAGGGCCAGAGTAGCGCCCCGGCCTGTACCGCCACTGTGCGCGTCCTGGGCGTGGAACACCGCCACCGGGCGAGGCGTCCGCCGCTACCCTTCCGCACAGGGCTGCGGTGCTTCGCGCCGCGGGGGCGGCCCGCACCGACCCAGGACAAGGAGAACCGCGAGTGAGCGGCATCGGATGGCGTGTGCACGGCGACGGACGCACGATCAGCCCCGGGGCGGTCGTCGCCCCTGATGAGCGGCTCAGCTGGCCGCGCACGATCGGCATCGGGATGCAGCACGTCGTCGCGATGTTCGGGGCGACGTTCCTCGTCCCGCTCCTGACGCACTTCTCCCCGGCCACGACGCTGTTCTTCTCGGCGATCGGCACCGTCGCGTTCCTGCTGATCACCGGCAACAAGCTCCCGAGCTACCTCGGGTCGAGCTTCGCGTTCATCGCGCCCATCACGGCAGCCATGGCCTCCGGCGGGCAGTCGGTCGCGCTCGGCGGCGTCCTCGTCACGGGTCTGCTGCTCGCCGTCATCGGCGGGATCGTGCACATCGCCGGCTCACGCTGGATCGACGTCGTCATGCCCCCGGTCGTGACAGGCACCATCGTCGCGCTGATCGGGTTCAACCTCGCGCCCGTCGCGTGGGGCACCTGCCAGCAGTCCGTGGTCGACGGCGCGATCGCGACCTCCTGCACCAGCGGCTTCCGAGCGGCTCCCGTGACCGCGTTCATCACGCTCATGGCGATCGTGCTCACCGCGGTCCTGTTCCGCGGGATCCTCGGGCGCCTGTCGATCCTCGTCGGCGTCGTGATCGGCTACGCCGTCGCCTCGATCCGCGGCGAGGTCAGCTTCGACGCCGTGCGCGACGCGAGCTGGATCGGCTTCCCGACCTTCGTCACGCCGACGTTCGACTTCACCGTGCTCGGCCTGTTCATCCCCGTGGTGCTCGTCCTCATCGCCGAGAACGTCGGCCACGTGAAGTCGGTGTCCGCCATGACGGGCCACGACCTCGACCCGCTCGTGGGTCGCGCGCTCTTCGCCGACGGCGTCGCGACGACGCTCGCCGGTCTCGGCGGCGGTTCCGGCACGACGACCTACGCCGAGAACATCGGGGTCATGGCGGCCACGAAGATCTACTCGACCGCGGCCTACTGGGTGGCCGCCGGGGCGGCGCTCGTCCTGAGCATGTCGCCCAAGTTCGGCGCGCTGATCGCGACCATCCCCCAGGGCGTCCTGGGCGGGGCGACGACGGTGCTCTACGGCATGATCGGCCTGCTCGGCGCGCGTATCTGGGTGCAGAACAAGGTCGACTTCTCCGACCCCGTGAACCTCATGACCGCGGCCGTCGCGCTGATCATCGGCATCGCGAACTACTCGTTCTCGGCCGGCGACCTGCGGTTCGAGGGCATCGCGCTCGGCAGCGCCGCGGCGATCGGGCTCTACCACCTCATGCGCGCGCTGGCCCGCTGGCGTGGGACGAGCCAGGAGCCCGCGAGCCCCGCGTCCGTTCCCGGCGGCGACGAGATCAAGGCGGTCTGACTGACGCCCTCTCACCGCCACGATCACAGAGCCGCCGACCGGACCCTCGGGACCGGTCGGCGGCTCTGTGTCTGCGGTTGTGTCTGAGGCTCTGCGACTGTGTCCGCGACTGTGTCCGCGGCGGTGAGTCGGTGCCGGGCCGGTGGTGAGGTTCGGGCGGCTCAGCCGGCGGCGGGGGTGTCTTCCGGCGCCGGGGTCTCGGCGCCGTCCTGCGGGGGCTCCTCGGTCGCCGTGTCGGTCGTCGGCGCCGGCGCCGGGGCGAGCGTGATCTGGGAGATCGGCACGCAGCCGGCGGGCGCCGCGAACGGCACCGCAGGGTCGAGCAGGATCAGGTCGGCCGCGACGAGCCCGTTGTAGCCGGAGCCGACCGTGATGTCGACGCTCGCGTCGGCGCGGGCGTCGAGCACGAGGACGGGCTTGTCGAGCTGTGCGGCGAGCGTGTATGCCGCCGCGACGCCCGCGGCGCCGAACGTGAGGCGCGCCGTGCCCGCCAGGCTCTCGGTCGAGTTGGTGGTCGTGGCGACCACGAAGCCGCGCGCGGTCAGGGCCGCGGCCGTCTGAGCGGCGAGCCCGGGGACCTTGGCGCCGTTGTAGACGTTGACGGTGACCTGCGCGTACGGCACCGGTGCGGCGCCCTCGGGCGGGCACGGCGGGGCGGTGACCCCGGCCTCGGGCGGCGGGGAGCTGAACCCGCGGGAGAGGAACGGGATGCCCAGAGTTCCGGTGTAGACAGCCGCGGCGCCGAGGCCGGCGACGGCGAGACCGGCCAGCAGCACGCCGAAGATGACGGCCTGCCGCTCGTGCATGTGCCGCCGGCGCAGCGTGCGGGCGCGGTCCGGGTCGGTGCTCACGAGATCACCAGGACGCGGGCGTGCAGAAGTGGGCGCTGCTGGAGCGCTGCCCGGACGGCTCGGTGCAGACCGTCCTCGAGGTACATGACCCCGCGCCACTGCACGACGTGCGCAAACAGGTCGCCGTAGAAGGTCGAGTCGTCCGACAGGAGCGTGTCCAGGTTGAGCGTGACCTTGGTCGTCACCAGCTCGTCGAGCCGCACCTGGCGCGGCGGGACCTCGGCCCACTGCTTGGACGTGACAAGGCCGTGGTCGGGATAAGGCCGACCGTCGCCCACCGCCTTGAAGATCACCCGGCGAGTCTAGGTGAACGGGGGCGGGGCGTACGGGTGCCACGCGAGGGTGGACACCCCAGGCGTCCGTGCGGCGGAGCGCACGGGTCAGGTCGCCGACGTCGCGGTGGCGGGCGACGTCGCCGGGTCGAGCATGGCCTGCAGGGCCTCCAGGTCGGCGATGAGGCCGTCGACCCGTGCGTGCTCCTGGGAGGCCGTGGCCTCGTCTGCCTGGATGGCGGCCTCCTGGGCCGGCAGCGCTGCGTCGTCGCGCGCCAGCAGGGCAGCGGCGTCCGCAAGGGTCTGCTCGGCCGGTGCCATCGGCAGCTCCGTGCCGTCCCACCACACCCACGACAGCCTGAGGCGCTGTCGCTGGCTCGCCGGCATCGCCGCGACCTCGGCCGCCTTGGCCCGGTAGGCCTCGCGGTAGTAGTCCACCGAGGCCGCGTCCGCCGTGTGCTGCGCTCGGCGCTGCGCGTTCGCGGCGTCCCGCACGGCAAGGGCATCCCATGCCGTCTGGATCTCCGTGCCCATCCCGTCGAGCAGCCCCTGCCAGCCGGTGTGCACCGCGACCAGTGCGGCCCGGTCCGAGATGAACCGGGCGTACGTCGCCTCGAGCTGCGCGCTGATCCCGCCGGGGCGCCAGACCTGTGTGCCGACGTACGCGAACAGCTCCGTGGGGCGGCTCTCGGGGTGCGTGCCGACCGACGCGTCGATCTGCTCGTGGATCGGGTCGTCGGCGGCGAGGGCGAGGACCTCGGACTCCAGGAGCGCGGCCAGCCGCGGCTGCTCGTCCGTGCTCAGCTGCGCCCAGGCGGCGTGCAGGGTCTCGTGGGCCGCGGTCTCGACGACGGACCCGTGCAGGCGCGGGTCGGCGGGCTCGAACAGGACGATCGAGCTCGGGCCCTCGAAGAAGCAGCCCACCGCGCTGCCGGCCGACACGGCGGGTCGAGCCGGGCCGTCCACGCATCGACCTGCGAACGCCTGGCGGTCCAGGATCTCGGGGTGCGCGCCGTAGAACAGGTCCCGGCCGTCGGGGGACAGGTGCGCCTCGTCGGCGAGCGCGACGACCGCGGGCGACGGCGCCGGCGCCGAGACGGGCTGGAGTGCCGAGGCGAGGTCGCGGGACGCAGCGGGGAGGTTCGCGGTCAACCAGGAGGCGCCCGCCAGCGCCGCGACGACGACGAGGCTCACCGTGACCGAGGTCGGGACCCGGCCGCTCCGACGTGCCGGTGCGGGTGGCGCCGGTGGTGCCGACCAGGCGACCCGCAGACCCGGGGGCTCGGCGGACCGGGCCGCCGCCTCGTCGAGGACCCACTGAGGAACTCGACCGGTGGGGGACGCCGGGATGTCGTCGGGCGGAAGGGGCACACCCTCAGCATCGGCCGGCGGGAGGTGTCAGGTGAGGCTGTCGGTGCCCTCACCTGTGAGGTCGGCCGGCCGCTCGGCCCGTTCCTTGATGCCGAGCAGCATGCGCCGGCTCATGAGGAAGCTGATCAACGAGACCGGCTCGACGAGCAGAGGGGCCCAGTCCTTGACGTACCCGTAGCGCTCGCGGACGAGCAGCCGCACGCTGCCACGGGGCGCATCCTGGACGACGAAGGTCCACGTGAAGTCGTACGGCGGCGGCGTCGCGCCCATCGGGACCCCGCCGCGCAGGACGAGCGCGCGCCCGGGGTCGACCAGGGCGACCCGCAGCCCACCGTCGGGATGCAGCCGGACCTCGTCACCGACCGCGATCGACTGCCACTCGGGGACGATGTCGTCGGCACTGTGGATCTTGCAGCCGACGAGGTTCTCGAGCGCGTCATAGCTGTAGAACCCGCCGCGGCCCTGACCGAGCTGCGCGACCCACGGCCACACCGCGCCCGCGTCGGCCCGGATGGTGATCGCTCGCGTGGCCGAGAGCCCGGGATGCAGGATGAGCTCGTCGCCCGGCAGCGCCGAGTCCACCTCGGCGCGCGTCGCGCCCCAGCGCAGGGCCCTGGACCGCAGCGTGGCGACCGTGCCCGCGACCGCCGCCGCGGTGAGCGCCCCGGTCGCGGCCGCCCCCGAGGGCCGACGCGGCCCGCACGTGCACGCCCGACCGTCACGTGCGCGACCCCGGCATGAACGACACCTGGACATGGGACCACCTCCTGCGCCTACTCGACCTCGCGCAGCTCGCCGATGCCAGAGCCGAAGGTCCCCGCACAGGTCAGCCGGGCACGACAGGTCGAGCCGGCGCCACAGGTCAGGCCGGCACGCCCACGGTGAGCTCCGGGGGCACGACACCACCCGAGTGCAGGTGGCACGCGACGAGCCTGGACGGCTCGGTGGCCGTGAAGGCCGTCGGGCCGAGGACGGGCCGGTCGGTCCGGCAGAGGTCGAACGCGTGCGGGCAGCGCGCCGCGAACGGGCAGCCGGGTGCGAGGTGCAGCAGGTCCGGCGGTGACCCCGGGATGCCCCCGAGCTCGCGGCGCGGACCGTGCAGCGGCGGGAACGAGCGGAGCAGGCCGTGCGCGTACGGGTGGCGCGGGCGGCGGTAGACGTCCTCGGCGGGGGCGTCCTCGACGATCTCGCCCGCGTACATGATCGCGATGCGGTCGGCGATCTCGATGAGCAGCGAGACGTCGTGCGTGATGAAGACGACCGAGAACCCGAGACGCTCGCGCAGCTCGGAGATCTGCTCGATGATCTGGCGCTGCATCACGACGTCGAGGGCGGTCGTCGGCTCGTCCATGATGAGCACCTGCGGCTCGAGGGCGAGCGCCATCGCGATCATCACGCGCTGACGCATGCCGCCCGAGAGCTGGTGGGGGTAGGAGCGCAGGCGGTCGGCGGCGATCCCGACCATCTCGAGCGTCTCGGCTGCGCGCTCGGCGCTGACCTGCCGGGGCTCGTCGGGCCGGTGCGCCCGGATGGCGTCCGTGAGCTGCCGACCGATCCGGAAGACCGGGTTGAGCGAGTTCATCGCGCCCTGGAACACGATCGCGGTGTCGCGCCAGCGGGACGCGCGCAGCTGGGCGTCGTCGAGCCGCAGCAGGTCGACGCTCGTCCCGGAGCGGTCGGTGAAGATGACCTCCCCGCCGGTGATGAGCCCCGGCGGCGGCAGCAGCCGGGTCGCGGCGTACGCGAGCGTCGACTTGCCGCAGCCCGACTCCCCGGCGAGGCCGAGGACCTCGCCGCGGTGCAGCGTGAGCGAGGTGTTGCGCAGGACGTGGGTCGGGGAGTCGCCGTACCCGTAGTCGACGCTCAGGTTGCGGACCTCGAGCACCGGGACCCGGTTGGCTGCCGGGACGCCGGGCGCGCGCGGGGTCGTCGTCGTGGCGGTCATGCCTCGTCCTTCCGTCCGGGTCCGGCGGGCTGTGCGGGGGCGGCAGGCTGCGCGAGCGGCGCGGGCTGCGCGGGAACGGCGACGGGTGTGAACCCGATGCGGGCCCGGATCCCGCGGCGCCGCATCGTGCGCGCGTTCTGCCCGGTGTTGCGCAGGCGCGGGTTCACGAACTCGTCGATGCCGAAGTTGATCAGCGACAGCGCCATGCCGAGCAGCGCGATGCAGAGCCCGGCGGGCACGAACCACCACCACGCGCCGCGGGCGAGGGCCTGGTTGGACTGCGCCCAGAACAGGATCGTGCCCCAGTTCCAGTCGCTGATCGAGGTCACGCCGATGAACGCGAGCGTGATCTCCGAGAGGATCGCGAACGTCACGGTCCCGACGAAGCTCGACGCGATGATCGCCGTGAGGTTGGGCAGGATCTCGAACATGACGATCCGCCACAGCGACTCGCCGTTGGCCCGGGCGGCCTCCACGAAGTCGCGCCGCCGCAGCGAGAGCGTCTGGGCCCGCAGGATGCGCGACCCCCACGCCCACCCGGTGATCGAGATGACGAACGCGACCGTCAGCTCGCCCGACGAGGGCAGCTGCCCCGCGATGATGATGATGAGCGGCAGCGCGGGGATGACCAGGAAGATGTTCGACAGAGCCGACAGCAGCTCGTCGCCGACGCCGCCGATGAAGCCCGCGGTCACGCCGATGATCACGGCCAGCGCGGTCGCGATGATGCCGGCCGCGAGCCCGACGATCATGACGCCCCGGGTGCCGACGAGGATCTGGGACAGGATGTCCTGGCCGAGGTTCGTCGTCCCGAGCCAGTGCTGCGCCGACGGCGGCGACATGGTGGCGGCGCTGAGCGCGCTCGGGTCGTACGGCGAGATCCAGCTGCCGATCACGGCGAGCACCGTGAAGACCGCGAGGATGACCAGCCCGGTCATCGCCTTGGTGTTGCGCAGGAACACGAGGTGGTGACGCGCCGCGGCCGCGGGGACCGCGTCGGGCACGGTGACGCTCGGATCGAGCGTCATGGAGTTGACGGCCATGTCAGCCCTCCTGCCGGGTGCGCGGGTCGAGCAGCGCGTAGATGAGGTCCGCGAGCATGTTCGCCACGAGGACGGAGAGGGTGATGATGAGGAAGACGCCCTGCATGAGCGGGTAGTCCTTGGCGCTCACCGCCTGGTACAGCACGTAGCCGATGCCGGGGTAGGAGAAGACCATCTCCATGACGAGCGTCCCCGAGACGATGAAGCCCAGCGACAGCGCGAACCCGGAGACCTGCGGGAGGATCGCGTTGCGCGCGGCGTACCCGAACATGACCCGGCGCTCGCTGAGCCCCTTGGCCTGTGCGACCGTCACGTAGTCCTCGGAGGACACCGTGACCATCATGTTGCGCATCCCGAGGATCCAGCCGGCGACCGACGAGATGACGATGGTCGCGGCCGGCAGCAGCCCGTGCTGCAGGACCGAGCCGATGAACTCACCGCTGAACGTCGGGACCAAGCCGCCGTCGTAGCCGCCGGACGCGGGCAGCACCTGCCACACGACGCCGAACAGCATGATCGCGAGCAGCCCGAGCCAGAAGTACGGCACCGCGGAGAAGAACGTCGTGATCGGCAGGATCGAGTCGGCCCACGTCCCGCGCCGCCACCCGATCGCGGTCCCGATGAGCGTGCCGATGACGAAGCTGAGGATCGTCGACAGCCCGACGAGGCCGATCGTCCACGGCAGGGACTGCGTGATGATGCCCCCGACGGGCGTCGGGAAGAACGTGAACGACAGGCCGAGGTCGCCGTGGAACAGCAGCGACCAGTAGTGCAGGTACTGCTGGAAGGTGCTGGACGTGTCGTCCATCCCGAACAGGACGTTGAGCGACGCGATCGCGTCCGAGCTCATCTGGCCCTGGTAGCGGTTGATGAGCGCGTCCACCGGGTTGCCCGGCATCATCCGCGGGATGAAGAAGTTCAGGGTGACCGCGGCCCAGGCGGTGACGAGGTAGAAGCCGATGCGGCGGGCGAGGAAGGTCATCGGTCCCCCTCCTTGGTGGCGGACGGGGCGGCAGACGCGGTGGTGGAGGCGGTGGCGGTGGCGAGCACCGGTGCGCCGGGGGTGTCGGGCGAGTACAGCCAGCACGCCGTCTCGCGCCCGGGCCCGACGTCGATCAGCGGCGGCACCTCGGTGCGGCACAGCGCGGTCGCGTGCGGGCAGCGGGGGTGGAAGCGGCAGCCGGGCGGAGGGGTCACGAGGCTCGGGGCCTCGCCGCGTGCCTCGCCGGCACCGAGCGGCGACAGCTGGTCCGGGTCGGGGGCCGACCGCACGAGCAGCTGCGTGTACGGGTGCCGGGGGTCCTGCGTGACGGACTCGCTGTCGCCGGTCTCGACGATGCGCCCGGCATACATGACGACGGTCCGGTCGGCGAAGTACCGGGCCGAGGCGATGTCGTGGGTGATGTAGAGGATCGCGAGGTGCAGGTCGTCGCGCAGCTCGCGCAGCAGGTTGAGGATCCCGAGGCGGATCGACACGTCGAGCATCGAGATGGGCTCGTCGGCGAGCAGGACCTCGGGCTCGGCGGCGAGCGCGCGGGCGATCGCGACGCGCTGGCGCTGACCGCCGGACAGCTCGTGGGGGAACTTGTCGACGTAGCGGGACGCCGGGTGCAGCTGGACGCGCTCGAGCAGCTCCGTCAGGGCCAGCTCGAGGTTGTCGCCGCGCAGCCCACGGTGGTGGATGCGGAGCGCGCGCGTGAGCGTGTACCGCACCGTGTGGATCGGGTTCAGGGACGCGAACGGGTCCTGGAAGATCATCTGCACGCGACGGCAGTACGCGCGGAACTGGCGGCGCCCGCGTGCGTCGACGACCTCACCCTGCAGGCGGACGGTGCCGCCGGTGTGCGGGAGCAGCTGCGCGAGGAGCCGCGCGACGGTCGACTTGCCCGAGCCCGACTCGCCCACGAGCGCGACGACGGTCCCGCGGCGCAGCTCGAGGTCGAGGTCGTCGACCGCGTGGACGACGCTGCGCCGGCGGGCCGAGCGCAGCGGGAAGTGCTTGGTGAGGCCGACGGCCTCGAGCACGACGTCACCGGGTCGGCTGTCGGTCGCCGTCGCCGTCGCCGTGGCTGTCGCGGGCGTCGGCGGGGTGGGGCTGGGTGCGCTCATGGGTCACCAGTCAGGAGAGGGGGCAGGGCCGGGTGCGGACGGTCCGCGTCGGGCGCGAGGTGCACGCCCGACGCGGACCGAGACGTCACTTGGACGCGGGCTTCAGCTTCATGAGGATCTGCGAAGCCTGCGGACCGGTCGGCTGCGGCTGGTTGTACGGGTCGTCAGCAGACGGCCAGCCCACGTAGTTCTTCGTGGAGTACTCCGCCGCGGTGGGCCGGGCGACCATCCCGATGGCCGGGACCTGCTCGACGAACACCTTCTGGACGGTGTCGAGCGCGGCCTTGCGGGTCGCCTCGTCGGGTGACGTGGCGAACGTCGCGAGCGCCTTGGTGGCGTCGGCGTCCTGGAAGCGACCGAAGTTCCAGTTGGCCTTCTCGCCGAGGGCGACGTACTGCGCGCCGTCCATGATGTCCGAGTACATGTCCCACGGGGTGGCGCCGGAGTCGGTCCAGTGCATCGTGGCCTGGAAGTCGCCGTTGGCGATGGCCGTGAACCAGGCGTCCGCGTTCATGCCCTCGACGGTCGCCGTGATGCCGAGCGGCTTGACGGCGTCCGCGACGAGCTGGAGCGACGTGAGGTAGTCGGACCAGCCGGTCGGGTCGGTGAGCGTGAAGGTCACCGCGGTGCCGGACGGGTCCTTGAGCGTGGAGCCGTCGAGCGTGTACCCGGCGTCGGCGAGGACCTTCTTGGCCCCGTCGACGTCGACCGCGAACTTCTTGCCAGCGTAGGCCGACGCGACGTAGTCGTCACCGGCGGGGGTCGGCAGGCCCGTGATGCTCTCGAGCTGCGGGAACACCCCCGAGGTCGCCGTCGTGTGCACGGCCGCACGGTCGATGACCATGTTGAGCGCCTTGCGGAGCGCGACGTCCTTGAACGGTGCGGTCTCGGTGTTGAGGTACAGCGTGTCGATGCCGAGGCCCGCGGGCGCCCAGAACGTGTTGTGGTCCTTGTCCTTCGAGATGTAGACGTTCTCGTAGTCGGCGATGAACGTCCAGCCCCACTGGGCGTCGCCGTTGACGAGGGCCGTGGTGAGCGCGTTGTTGTCGTTGTACGACGTGTAGCGCAGCTCGGGGACCGCCGGCTTGCCGCCCCAGTAGTCGGTGTTCGGGACGAGGATCGCGGCCTGCGGGGTCCAGGACTTCAGCGTGTACGGGCCCGAGCCGATCGGCTTCTGGTTGAGGTCGGTCGTCGGGTCAGCGATCGTCGACCAGATGTGCTCGGGGACGACGAACAGGTTGAGCACCTTGTTCTGGTTGACGTACTGCGACGAGTCGAACGTGACCGTGACGGTCTTGCCCTCGGTCGCGACGTCCTTGTAGGGCAGCGCCGCCGTGTTGAGCGCGTCGTTGTCCTTGCGCAGGCTGATCGAGTACGCGACGTCCTTCGCGGTGAGGGCCTCACCGTCCGACCACTTCACACCGTCCCGGATCGTGAACGTGATCGACGTGAAGTCGTCGCTCCACTTCCACGACTCGGCGAGCCACGGCACGGGGTCCTGCGTCGGCTGGATCGGGTTGACCTGGACGAGGGGCTCGTAGATCGCGAACGCGTAGCCCAGCGACATCGCCGACGACGTGTTCATGAACGGGTTCGAGTTGTCGGTCTGCGACCCGTTCGGCATGCCGATCGTCAGGGTCTGGCCTGCGGTGGTCGTACTGGCGGTAGCACCTCCGGCCGAGCAGCCGGTGGCGACGAGCGCCAACGCTGCCAGGCCGAGGGCCGCGGACGTGAGCCTGCGGTTCAACACGGTGTGCCTCCTTGCACTGTGGATGATGCTGTTCTGCTGGTGACGAGCGGGTGCCGATGTGGTGCTACCGCCCCGGCGGGGGCGGGGTCCTTACCGGTCGGTCGCGGTGGCGAGACGGAGATCGCGCACAGAGCGACCGACACGGAAGAGGTAGGTGCCGGGCGGTGTGACCCAGCGGTGGGCGGTGACGTCCCAGGTCTCGAACGCCCGGCGCGCGACCCGCACGGTCGCGGTCACGCGGTCGCCCGCGTCGGCCTGCACCGTGGCGAAACCCGCGAGCCACCGGACGGGGCGGTCGGGTGCACCTGGGCCCGGTGCCTCCGCGCCGGCGTCGGGTGCCTCGAGGTAGACCTGGACCACCTCGGTGCCGCGGCGGGGCCCGACATTCGTGACGTCGACGGCCAGGACGACGTGCTCGGCGGTCTCCTCGACGACCGTCACGTCCTCGTACTGCCACGAGGTCCAGCCCAGGCCGTGACCGAACTCGGCGGCGGGCCGGGCGCGTGACAGCTCCCAGCCGCGGTACCCGACGTGCACGCCCTCGCTGTACTCGAGGACGCCGTCGGCGCCCGGCCGCGCGTGCGGCACGGGGACGTCGGCCTCGCGGGCGGGCAGGGTCCAGGGCAGGCGGCCGGCCGGCTCGGTGACGCCGAGCAGCACGTCGGCGAGCGCGTTGCCGCACTCCTCGCCGGGGAACCACGTCCACAGCACCGTCCGTGCGGTCTCGAGCCACGGGAGCAGCACGGGCGCACCGGCGTTGACGACGACGACGGCGTCGGGGGCGACGGCCAGGACGCGCGCGACGAGGTCGTCCTGACGGCCGGGCAGGGCGAGCGACGTGCGGTCCCAGCCCTCCGACTCGACCTCGTCGTTGGTCCCGACGACCACCACGACGAGGTCGGCCTGCGCGGCGGCCTCGACGGCGGCGTCGATCTCGTCGTCGACGCTCAGACCGGGCAGGGCGTGGCGCAGGACGCCGCGCGCGAAGCTGCCGTAGGCCTGCGCCCGGATGTTCTGGAGCGTGGCTCGGAGCTCGACGTCGCGCGGGGCGGCGACCAGCACGACCGCCGGCTCGCCGTCCGGGCTGTTGACCGACGAGTCGAGCACGACCTCGGCGCCCGCGGGGCGATCGCCGCGCGCGACGGTCACGCCGTCGACCTCGAAGGTCCACGTCCCGACCGTGCCGAGCCCGATGCGGTGCTCGCCCGGCTCGGCCAGGTGCACGGTCGCCTCGACCAGCACGGCGGCGGCGACGTCGGGCAGCTCGCGCTCCCAGCCGTCCCAGTCGGTCGTCACGCGGCTCGCGAGGACGGTGCCCGCGGCGTCGAGGGTCGAGATGCGCAGGCCGGGCTCGCCCGTGCGGGGGTCGCGGGCCCGCCCGACGATGTCGAGGTCGGGTGCGTGCCGCCGGGCGTCGCCGCCGCGCAGCACGGTCACCTCGGCGTGCGGGAGCGCGGCGCGAAGGCCCTCCGCGGGGCTGACGACGTGCGCGGCGTTGACGTGCGCGCTCCCGCCGCCCTGCACGAACGCCTCGAACGCGTTGGGTCCGATGAGCGCGACGCGGCGCACCGCGGCGGGGTCGAGCGGCAGGCGGTGGTTCTCGTCGTGCACGACGACGGTCGCCCGGGCGGCGAGCTCGCGCAGCAGCGTCTCGTCGGTCGCCGGAGGCATGGGCTCGGGGGCGAGCTCGGCCAGGGCGCCGACGCGCACGGCGAGGCGCAGCACGCGCCGGACCTTGTCGTCGACCACGGACTCGTCGACCCGCCCCGAGCGCACGGCGGCGACGAGCCGGTCCTCCCACGGACCGCCCGGCCCGGGCATGACGAGGTCGAGCCCGCCGTTCGCCGACTCGGCCGTCCGGCGGGTCGCGAGCCAGTCGCTGACGACGACGCCGTCGAACCCCCACTCCTCCTTGAGCACGTCCCGCAGGAGGTGCGTGTGCTCGGTCGCGGGCGCGGCCAGCACGCCGTCGTCGACCTGGTTGTAGGCCGCCATCACGGTCCACGCGCCGACCTCGCGCACGGCGTGCTCGAACGGTGCGAGGTAGACCTCGCGCAGCGTCCGCTCGTCGACGTGGGCCAGGTACTCGGTCCGCTGGGTCTCGGAGTCGTTGGCGACGAAGTGCTTGAGGCAGGCGCCGACGCCGCCGTCCTGCATCGCGGCGATCACGTGCCCGGAGATCGCGGAGGTCAGCAGCGGGTCCTCGGAGTAGCACTCGTAGTGCCGGCCCGCGACGGGCGTGCGCTGGAGGTTGACCTGGGGGGCGAGCACGACGTCGACCCCGTGCCGGCGCGCCTCGGCGGCGAACAGCGAGCCGAGACGGGACGCGAGCGCGGTGTCCCAGGTCGCGGACAGGGCGCTCGGCGACGGGAAGAGCAGCGACGTCTCGCCGGGCACCTCGCCCGTGCCGCGCACACCGACCGGGCCGTCGGACACCGCCATGGAGCGCAGGCCGATCTGCTCGTGCGCGAACAGGCGCCAGGAGGTCTCGCCGGTGAGCAGCCGCACCTTGCCCTCGAGGTCGAGGGCTCCCAGGAGCTGCTCGATCGACGCCTCGGCGTCGAGGCGCGCGGTGGCCTCGGGCAGCACCGAGGTCTCCGTGGAGCTGGTGGGGCGGGGCGTCATTGGGGGCTCTCCAGTCCGGACGGCTGTGTCGGGAGACATGCAACCACAGACTTACTGACTAGTCAGTAAGTCTTAAGATCACAGTATGGTGACGGTCATGACCACCAGCACTCCTCGCCGCGCGCAGCGCCCACGTGAGGAGACTGCGCGCCGTCGGGAGGACATCCTGCGGGCGGCCATGGCGACGTTCGGGAGCCACGGGTACACCAACGGCTCGCTCGCCGAGATCGCCGACCAGGTCGGCATGACGCACGCGGGCGTGCTGCACCACTTCGGCTCCAAGGGCCGGCTCCTGCTCGAGGTGCTCGAGTTCCGTGACAAGACCGACGTCGAGCACCTCGAGGGCAAGCACATCCCCGGCGGCCTCGACCTGTTCCGCCACCTCGTCCTGACTGCCGAGCTCAACGCCGAGCGCCGCGGCCTCGTCCAGACCTACGCGGTCCTGTCCGCCGAGTCGTGCACCGACGACCATCCCGGCAAGGACTGGTTCCGCAACCGGTACACCCAGCTGCGCCTCGAGGTCGGCGAGGCCCTGCGTGAGGTGTGCGACCCCGACGACCCGCCGCTCGACCAGGACGTCGCCGCCGCCGCGGCCGCGATCCTCGCCGTGATGGACGGGTTGCAGGTCCAGTGGCTGCTCGACCCGGACGTCGTCGACCTCGCGCACGCCTCGGCGTTCGCGATCGAGGCGATCCTGGCGTCGGCCGTCGCGGGCCGGAAGCGGGACCGCCTGCTGTAGCTCGCCGACGCGAGCTCTGTTCACGCAAGCCGCTTGCGTGAATGGTCGTAGACTTGCGTGCATGTCACGTCGACTCGCCGAGGTTGCCCGCAAGGTCGGTGTGTCCGAGGCCACCGTGAGCCGCGTGCTCAACGGCAAGCCCGGAGTCTCCGAGGCCACCCGTCAGGCGGTGCTGACCGCCCTCGACATCCTCGGCTACGAGCGGCCGACCAAGCTGCGCGGCGAGAAGGCGCGGCTCGTCGGGCTCGTCCTGCCTGAGCTGCAGAACCCGATCTTCCCGGCGTTCGCCGAGGTCGTCGGCGGCGCGCTCGCCCAGCAGGGGTTCACGCCGGTCCTGTGCACACAGACCGCGGGCGGGGTCTCCGAGGCCGACTACGTCGAGCTGCTGCTCCAGCAGCACGTCTCGGGCGTGGTGTTCGCCGGTGGCAACTACGCGCAGCGCGACGCCTCGCACGGGCACTACGCGCGCCTGACCGAGCGTCACCTACCTGCCGTCCTGATCAACGCCTCGATCGACGCGCTGCCGTTCCCTCGGGTGTCGTGCAACGACGAGGTCGCGGTCGAGCAGGCGATGGGCCACCTGATCTCGCTCGGCCACACCCGGATCGGCGTGCTGCTCGGGCCGGCCGACCACGTGCCGTCGGAGCGCAAGCTTGCCGCCGCCCGGGTCGTCGCCGCGCGCGCGGGCCTCGAGCTCGGCGCCGACCAGGTGGTGCACAGCTCGTACTCGCTCGAGTCGGGGCAGGCCGCGACGGGCCGGTTGCTCGCGGCCGGGGTCACGGGGATCGTCTGTGCGAGCGACCCGCTCGCGCTCGGGGCGATCCGGGCGGTCCGGCGGGCCGGCATGCGGGTGCCCGACGACGTCTCGGTCGTCGGCTACGACGACTCGGCGTTCATGAGCTGCACCGAGCCGCCGCTGACGACCGTGCGGCAGCCGATCGAGCCGATGGGCCGGGCCGCGATCGAGCTCCTCGTGGGCCTCATCGGCGGCGCGAGCGTGGCGCAGGACGAGCTGCTGTTCGAGCCCGAGCTCGTCGTGCGCGGGTCGACCGGGCCGGCGCCGACCGCCGCCTGACGACCTCGATGCGGCCCGATCGGGCCCGCGCCGCGCCTGACCGGGACCCGCCCGGCCTCGTCAGCTCGTCAGCCTCCGGCTCTCTGCGTGCTCGTCGCGCCCCTGGGTGCTCTCCGGTGTCCCGGCCGCTGCCGCGGTGGCCTCTGCGCGCGACCCAGCGCCATCGGAACATCACGTTTCGGTAACCGTCTTGTCGAGTTCTTGCGTTGATTCAGTCGGGAGGTTTAGCGTCCTGGCTATCGACAAGGACGTCACCGCAGCCTCCGAGCCTGCGGGTGTCCTCCGGATGAGGCGAGGCACGAGTGGGCGAGCAGGGCGGACGAGCACCCCGGGACGACGCGGCGTGGTGGCGTGGGGCGGTCATCTACCAGGTCTACGTGCGCAGCTTCGCGGACGGCAACGGTGACGGCACGGGCGACCTGACCGGGGTCCGGGAGCACCTGGAGTACCTGCGGGACCTGGGGGTGGACGCGATCTGGTTCAACCCGTTCTACGTCTCCCCGCTGGCCGACGGCGGGTACGACGTCGCGGACTACCGCGCGATCGACCCGGCGTTCGGGACCCTGGAGCAGGCCGAGCAGGTGATCCGCGAGGCGCTCGCGCTGGGCATCCGCACGATCATCGACATCGTCCCCAATCACGTCTCGGACCAGCACCCGTGGTTCCAGGCCGCGCTCGCGGCAGCCCCCGGGTCGCCCGAGCGCGCCCGGTTCTGGTTCCGGTCCGGCAAGGGTGACGCCGGCGAGCAGATGCCGACGCACTGGGTCTCGAGCTTCCAGGGCAGCACCTGGACGCGGACGACGAACCCCGACGGGACGCCGGGGGAGTGGTACCTGCACCTGTTCACCCCGGAGCAGCCGGACCTGAACTGGGACCACCCGGACGTGCGCCGCGAGCACGAGGACATCCTGCGGTTCTGGTTCGACCGCGGCGTCGCAGGGGTGCGCATCGACTCCGCAGCCCTGCTCGTGAAGGACCCCAGCCTCCCCGAGGTCCCCGAGTACCCGGTTCCAGGGGCGCACCCGCACGTCGACCGCGACGAGCTGCACGACGTCTACCGCGCCTGGCGCGCGGTCGCCGACTCGTACGACGGCTCCCGGGTGCTGGTCGGGGAGGTGTGGCTGGACGATGCGGAGCGGTTCGCGCGGTACCTGCGCCCCGACGAGATGCACACCGCGTTCAACTTCGACTTCATGGCCCGCCCCTGGAGCGCCAAGGAGCTCCGCGACTCGATCGACATGACGCTCGCCGCGCACCGCCCCGTGGGCGCCCCCGCGACCTGGGTGCTCTCCAACCACGATGTGACCCGGCCGGTCACCCGGTACGGACGTGCGGACAGCTCCTTCGACTTCGGCTCGAAGCGGTTCGGCACCCCGACCGACCTCGCCCTCGGGCTGCGCCGCGCCCGAGCGGCGGCGCTGCTGACCGCGGCCCTGCCGGGCTCGCTGTACGTGTACCAGGGCGACGAACTCGGTCTGCCGGAGGTCGAGGACCTGCCCGCCGACGCGCTGCAGGACCCGATGCACTTCCGCTCGGGCGGGGTCGACCCGGGCCGCGACGGCTGCCGGGTGCCGCTGCCGTGGTCGGGGAGCACCCCGCCGTTCGGGTTCAGCCCGTCGGGATCGACGAGCCCGGCCTGGCTGCCGCAACCCGAGTCGTGGGCGTCCCTGACGGTCGAGGCCCAGGCCAGCGAGCCGACGTCGACGCTGTCGCTGTACCGCGCCGCGTTCGCGCTGCGCCGGGCCGAGCCGGACCTCGGCGACGGCCCGATGCAGTGGCTGGATGCCCGCGACCTCGGCGACGACGCGGTTCTCGCGTTCAGGCGCGGACCTCGGTTCGCCTGCGTCGTCAACCTCGGGCCGGTCGCCGTCGACCTGCCCCCGCACACCGCGGTCCTGCTCGCGAGCGGCGAGCTCCGAGACGGCCGGCTCCCGGCCGACACCGCGGTCTGGCTCCGCACCACCCCCGCTTCCCCCGAGTTCCCGGTTCCATCCGAGTAGAGGAGTGACAATGAGGTCAACACGGAACAAGGCGGCGCTGGCAGTAGCCGGCGTCGTCGCGATCGGGCTGCTGACGGCCTGCGGGTCGAGCGGGACCGCCGCCACCAGCAGCGACTCCCCCAGTGCCGGGGGCAAGGTCGAGATCACGGTCGTCAGCCTCAAGCCGGGCAGCGAGAAGTCGGCGTTCGACGCGTTCGACCAGCAGGTCGCGCAGTTCGAGACGGCGAACCCGGGCATCACCGTGAAGTCCGAGGAGTACGAGTGGACGGGCCCGACGTTCGCGGCCCAGCTCGCCGGCGGCACGCTGCCCGACGTCTTCACCATCCCGTTCACGGACGGCAAGACGCTGATCGAGAACGGCCAGCTCGCGAATCTCGACGCGCAGGTGCAGACGCTGCCGTACGCGAAGCTGTTCAACCCGAACGTGATCCAGGCAGGCCAGGGCGAGGACGGCAAGGTCTACGCGATCCCGTACGCCGCCTACGGCATCGGCCTGCAGTACAACCGGACCCTGTTCACGCAGGCCGGTCTCGACCCGGACAAGCCCCCGACGACGTGGGACGAGGTCCGCAAGGACGCCAAGCAGATCGCGGACAAGACCGGCCAGGCCGGCTACGCGACCATGAGCCAGTCCAACACCGGCGGCTGGCAGCTCACGGTCGCGACCTACGCACGTGGCGGCCGCGTCGAGACCATCGACGGCACCAAGGCGACCGCGACGCTCGACAACGCGGGCACCAAGGCGGCCCTGCAGTACCTCAAGACGCTGCGCTGGGAGGACAACTCCATGGGCAGCAACTTCCTCTACGACTGGGGCAGCATCAACCAGGCCTTCGCGGCCGGCCAGATCGGCATGTACACCGGCGGGTCCGACGTCTACACGTCGCTGCGCACGTCGAATGCGATCAACCCCGGCGACTACGGCCTCACGGTCCTGCCGCTCGAGGGCAAGGACGCCGGCGTCCTCGGCGGCGGCACGCTCGCCGCGGTCAACGCCAAGGCGTCCGAGGCGGTCAAGGACGCGGCCGTCAAGTGGATCGACTTCTACTACATGCAGAAGCTGACCAACCAGGATGCCGCGGTGCTCGACGCGAAGACCCTGTCGGAGGCCGACCAGCCCGTCGGCACCCCGTCGCTGCCGATCTTCGACAAGGCGACCTACGACACGTCCCTGACCTGGATCAAGGACTACATCAACATCCCGACCACCCAGGTCGCAACGTTCAACGACAAGATCTTCGACCAGCCGCTCGTCGCCGAGCCCGGACGCTCCACCCAGGAGCTGTACGCGGCCCTCGACACCGTCGTCCAGGCGGTCCTCACCGACCAGAACGCGGACATCGACGCGCTCCTCAAGCAGGCGAACACCGACGTCCAGGCGCTGCTCGACAAGGGCTGACCTGCGCTGATGGCCGGGGCGGCACACGTCGCCCCGGCCCCCCGTCGGCAGCACCGCCCAGCCCCACGCCCCGAAAGGTCCGCCCGCATGAGCGTCCTCGCGCGCACCGTGCCCACCGCGCCACCTGCGCCCGCCGCGCCGCCGCGTCGTCGCCCGGCCCGAACGCCGACGACCTGGCTCCGCAGCGGCGGACTGAGCAACCTCGTCTTCATGCTCCCGGTGCTCGTCATCTTCGGGGCGTTCTCGTGGTTCCCGATCGTCCGGGCGCTCGTCATGAGCGTCCAGGAGACCAACCTCGTCACCGCCCCCGTGTTCGTGGGCCTCGACAACTTCCGCACGGTGCTCGACGACCCGCTGCTGTGGACGGCCGTGAAGAACACGGTCTACTTCGCCTTCCTCGCGCTCGTCATCGGCTACCCGGTCCCGCTGCTGCTCGCGGTGCTCATGAGCGAGGTCCGCCGCTTCAAGGGGCTCTACTCGGCGCTCGCGTACCTGCCCGTCGTCGTCCCCCCGGTCGTCGCGGTGCTGCTGTGGAAGTTCTTCTACGACGGCAGCACGACGGGCGTCTTCAACACCCTGCTCGGGACGGTGGGTCTCGGCCCGTTCCCGTGGCTGCAGAACGCGTCGTCCGCGATGCCGTCGCTCGTGCTCGAGGCGACCTGGGCCGGAGCCGGCGGGACCGTGATCATCTACCTCGCGGCGCTCACGTCGGTGCCGGCCGAGCTGTACGACGCGGCCGAGGTCGACGGTGCGAACGTCTGGCGCAAGGTCTGGCACGTCACGATGCCGCAGCTGCGCGGCGTCCTGTTCATCACGCTGATCCTGCAGATCATCGGGACCGCGCAGGTGTTCCTCGAACCGTTCCTGTTCACCGGCGGCGGTCCGGCGCACGCCACGATGACGGTCCTGCTGCTCATCTACAACTACGCGTTCGCGAACAGCCTGGGCGGCGATTACGGCGCTGCTACCGCGCTGAGCGTCATGCTCGCGGGCTTCCTCGCGGTGTTCTCCGTCGTCTACTTCCGGCTCACCCGGTCCTGGAGCACGTCATGACCGCCACGCGCACGGCCCGGCCCGACGACGCGACCGAACGCGGTGTCCTCTCGCAGGCCGACTGGCACCGGCCTCTCGTGCGGCGCTCGATGAGAACCGTGCACGCCGTGCTGCTCGTCCTGCTCGTGTTCGCCGGCCTCGGCCCGATGGTGCTGCTCGCGAAGTTCGCGATCACCCCGACGCAGGACATCCTGCGCACCCCGATGGCGCTGTTCCCGCACGGCGCGGCCTGGGGGAACCTCTCCGAAGCGTGGAACGACGTCCACGTCAGCCTCTACTTCGTCAACACCGTGGTCATCGCCGCGGGCTCGTGGTTCATGCAGCTGCTGGTGGCGACCACGGGCGGCTACGCGCTCTCGGTGCTGCGACCGCGGTACGGCCGGCTCATCTCGGGCGCGGTGCTCACGACGATGTTCGTGCCCGCCGTCGTCCTGCTGGTCCCGCTGTACCTGACGATCCTCGACCCGCCGGTCCTCGGCCGGTCGCTCATCAACACGTTCTGGGCCGTCTGGCTGCCCGCCGGGGCGAGCGCGTTCAACGTCCTGCTCGTGCAGCGGTTCTTCGACAACCTGCCGCGCGAGGTGTTCGAGGCCGCCCGGGTCGACGGCGCCGGGCCGTTCCGGCTCTTCTGGTCGATCGTCCTGCCCATGTCCAAGCCGATCCTCGGGGTCGTGTCCGTGTTCGCGATCATCGCGTCGTGGAAGGACTTCCTCTGGCCGCTGCTCGTCCTGCGCGACCCCGACCTCCAGCCGCTCTCGGTCCGCCTCCCCACGCTCGCGCACACCACCGACCTCGGGGTCTTCCTCGCTGCGCTCGCGATCTCCACCCTCATCCCGGTCGCGATGTTCGTCGTGTTCCAGCGGCAGTTCCTCACCAGCGCCGGGCTCGGGGGCGCCGTCAAGGGCTGACCGGCGGGCCATCGCACGGTGTCTCGCCAGCCGTCCTCGTGAGTTCTTGCGTCGATCCAGTCGCTAGATTGGGCATCGGGCGTAACCAACGGGACGTGACCGCGGCTACCTGAGCCTGCGGGTGTCCTCCGGATGAGGCGAGGCACAGTGGGCGAGCAGGTCGGACGAGCACCCCGGGACGACGCGGCGTGGTGGCGTGGGGCGGTCATCTACCAGGTCTACGTGCGCAGCTTCGCGGACGGCAACGGTGACGGCACGGGCGACCTGACCGGGGTCCGGGAGCACCTGGAGTACCTGCGGGACCTGGGGGTGGACGCGATCTGGTTCAACCCGTTCTACGTCTCCCCGCTGGCCGACGGCGGGTACGACGTCGCGGACTACCGCGCGATCGACCCGGCGTTCGGGACCCTGGAGCAGGCCGAGCAGGTGATCCGCGAGGCGCTCGCGCTGGGCATCCGCACGATCATCGACATCGTCCCCAATCACGTCTCGGACCAGCACCCGTGGTTCCAGGCCGCGCTCGCGGCAGCCCCCGGGTCGCCCGAGCGCGCCCGGTTCTGGTTCCGGTCCGGCAAGGGTGACGCCGGCGAGCAGATGCCGACGCACTGGGTCTCGAGCTTCCAGGGCAGCACCTGGACGCGGACGACGAACCCCGACGGGACGCCGGGGGAGTGGTACCTGCACCTGTTCACCCCGGAGCAGCCGGACCTGAACTGGGACCACCCGGACGTGCGCCGCGAGCACGAGGACATCCTGCGGTTCTGGTTCGACCGCGGCGTCGCAGGGGTGCGCATCGACTCCGCAGCCCTGCTCGTGAAGGACCCCAGCCTCCCCGAGGTCCCCGAGTACCCGGTTCCAGGGGCGCACCCGCACGTCGACCGCGACGAGCTGCACGACGTCTACCGCGCCTGGCGCGCGGTCGCCGACTCGTACGACGGCTCCCGGGTGCTGGTCGGGGAGGTGTGGCTGGACGATGCGGAGCGGTTCGCGCGGTACCTGCGCCCCGACGAGATGCACACCGCGTTCAACTTCGACTTCATGGCCCGCCCCTGGAGCGCCAAGGAGCTCCGCGACTCGATCGACATGACGCTCGCCGCGCACCGCCCCGTGGGCGCCCCCGCGACCTGGGTGCTCTCCAACCACGATGTGACCCGGCCGGTCACCCGGTACGGACGTGCGGACAGCTCCTTCGACTTCGGCTCGAAGCGGTTCGGCACCCCGACCGACCTCGCCCTCGGGCTGCGCCGCGCCCGAGCGGCGGCGCTGCTGACCGCGGCCCTGCCGGGCTCGCTGTACGTGTACCAGGGCGACGAACTCGGTCTGCCGGAGGTCGAGGACCTGCCCGCCGACGCGCTGCAGGACCCGATGCACTTCCGCTCGGGCGGGGTCGACCCGGGCCGCGACGGCTGCCGGGTGCCGCTGCCGTGGTCGGGGAGCACCCCGCCGTTCGGGTTCAGCCCGTCGGGATCGACGAGCCCGGCCTGGCTGCCGCAGCCCGCGTCGTGGGCCGGGCTCACGGTGGAGGCGCAGGCGAGCGACCCGACGTCGACGCTGTCGCTGTACCGCGCCGCGTTCGCGCTGCGCCGGGCCGAGCCGGACCTCGGCGACGGCCCGATGCAGTGGCTCGATGTGGACGACGACTCCGTCCTGGCCTTCACGCGCGGACGGCAGTTCGCGTGCGTCGTCAACCTCGGCTCGGTCGCGGTTGACCTGCCTCCGCACACGGCCGTCCTGCTGGCGAGCGGGGAGCTCACCGACGGCCGGCTGCCGGGGGATACCGCGGTCTGGCTCCGCACCGCGACGTCCTCCCCTGAGATCTCCGTTCCCTCCGAGTAGAGGGGGCGACGCGCTCGGGGGCCCTCACGGGTTGAGGGCCCCCGGGACCATCGTCACTTGAGGCGCGGCCCCGTCCCGGGAAGCGTCGGAGGCGAAGGCCGTCCGCTCGCTCGACGAGGGAAGGGGAGCCATGTCACCCCCGGCGATCGCCACCCACGACCTGACCAAGCACTTCGGGTCGGTCGTCGCCCTCGAAGGGATGGACCTCGAGGTCCATCCCGGTGAGACGTTCGGGTTCCTCGGCCCCAACGGCGCCGGCAAGTCGACGACCGTCCGGCTGCTGCTGAGCCTCATCCGTCCCACCCGGGGGACGGCCGAGATCATGGGGATCCCGGTCGGCGACGTCGAGAGCGCGCACCGGCACGTCGGCTACGTCGCCGGAGACGTCGCGCTCTGGCCGCAGCTCACGTGCGCCGAGACGCTGGACCTGCTCGGCAACCTGTCGGGCGGCATCGACACCGCGTTCCGCTCCGAGCTCTACGAGCGCCTCGAGCTCGACCCGTCGCACCGCGTGCGGTCGTACTCCAAGGGGAACCGGCAGAAGATCGCCCTCGTCGCGGCCCTCATGTCGCGACCGGACGTCCTGCTGCTCGACGAGCCGACGGCCGGCCTCGACCCGCTCATGGAGGCCGAGTTCCAGGCCATCGCGCGCGAGGCGGCCGCCCGCGGGCAGACCGTCTTCCTGTCGTCGCACATCCTCGACGAGGTCGAGAACCTGTGCGACCGCGTGGGGATCCTGCGCAGCGGCAAGCTCGTCGAGGTCGCGACGCTCGAGGATCTGCGGCGCCTGCACACGACCGTCGTCGAGGTCGTCCTCGACGGTCCCGTCCCCGAGTTCGCGGACGTCCCGGGCGTGAGCGACGTGGACCTGATCCCCGGCGGGGCGCGGCTGTCGGTGACGGGCTCTCCCGGTCCGCTG
The DNA here is from genome assembly GCF_003115775.1 of Cellulomonas sp. WB94. Lineage (NCBI taxonomy): Bacteria > Bacillati > Actinomycetota > Actinomycetes > Micrococcales > Cellulomonadaceae > Cellulomonas > Cellulomonas sp. WB94. The sequence goes on along the minus strand of NZ_QEES01000002.1, from coordinate 1,084,291 downwards.
CTGACCCTCCTCGCGACGCTGCCCGTCGCCCGGCTCCGGACCGAGGAGCCGTCGCTCGAGGAGATCTTCCTCACCTACTACTGACCGCGACCGCCGCGACCGACCGCCGGGAGGACGCCCATGAGCCTCGACCGATCGCCCACCTGGGCCGTCGTCCGGCTCACCGCACGCCTGATCCGACGGTCGGTGCTTCGGCGGGGCCATCGCGGGCTTCAGCGCGGCGTTCATCGGCCTGACGGCGGTCGGGGCGCAGGTCTTCGCCTCGCGCACGCGCGTCCTCGGGGTCAGCGCGACGCTCCTCGGCGCGGCGCTCGTGCTCCGCATGACGGCCAACAGTGCCGACTCGCGCGCGTGGCTCGCGTGGTTCACGCCGTTCGGCTGGATCGACCACCTCCAGCCGTTCGGGGCGAACCGGGTGGTCGTCCTGGTCGTCCCGCTCGCCGTCGTCGCCGGGCTGGTCGCGTGCGCCGTGTGGCTGCGCACGCGTCGTGACTCGCAGGCCGGTCTCGTGGCCCAGCGCGCCGAGCGCCCGACGCGGGCGTGCGGACTGACCAGCCCGCTCGCGTTCGCCTGGCGCGCCAACCTCGGGACGCTCGTCGGCTGGGCCGTCGGCCTGACCGTCTGGAGCCTGATCGCCGGTGTCCTGATCCCCAGCATGAACGGCTTCATCGAGTCCGACCCGTCCTACCAGCGCATCCTGGCGGTCATGGGCATGGACGTGACCGACCTGACGAACGCCTTCGTCGCGATGCTGGCGACGATCGTGGGCGTCGCGCTGGCGGTGTTCGCCGCCTGGCGGATCGGTGCCGCGCGGGCGGAGGAGGCCTCGGCGCGCCTCGAGCTGATCGTGACGCGGCCCGTCCTGCGCCGACGCTGGCTCGCCGGTCACATCCTGCTCCTGGCCCTCTCGGTCCTGCTGCTGGCGACCGTCTCCGGTGCGGCCACGTGGGCCGGGGCGGCCGCGGCGGGCTCGGACCTGACCGCGAGCGACTCGCTCGCGGCCGTGCTCAACACCCTCCCGGCGGTGGTCGTGTTCGGTGGCCTCGCGGTCCTGGTCCTCGGGCTCGCGCCCCGCGCGACCGTCGGCCTCGTGGCGTCCGCCGCTGTCCTGGCCTACGTGCTGCAGATCGTCGGGCCCGCGCTGGACTGGCCCGAGGCGGTCGTCGCCGTCTCGCCGTTCCGGCACCTGGCACTGGTCCCGGTCGACTCGTTCGAGCCGGGCTCGACCGCGGTGCTGCTCGTCATCGGCATGGTCGCGGCCGTGATCGGCACCGTCGCCTTCGAGCGCCGCGACCTGGTCGGCGCCTGAGCAGCTCAGAGCCCGCGGCTCACCTGATCGGCCAGCGTCGCGGACCGGCCGCCCTGCCGGTCGATGAGCCGACGACGTGGAGAGGTCCGAGGGCCGCGCGCAGCGTCGTGAGCTCGAGCAGCTTCAGGACGGCGACCGAGGGCCCGCGCAGCGACAACCGTCTGCCGAGACTGGCCTGCGCGCCGAGGAGGGCGCCGAGACCCGCGCAGTCCACGAACGACACGCCCGACAGGTCCACGACGACCTCACGTGCCGGGTCGTGGGCGGCCCGCGCGATCCGGGCGCGAACCCAGGATGCGCTCGCAAGGTCCAGCTCACCGACCACGCGGACGACCGACACCCCGTGCCAACCGTCGTCGGGCGTCGGGCCCGTCGCACCACTGCTCATACCGTCCGGCTTCCGCTCGCATGCAGGCGATCCACGCGCTACCGGGTCCGGGGCAACACAGCGGGTGACTCATCAGGTGAGACTCTGGGCGTCGTCGACGCGCTGCTCAGGCGAGCATTCGCGATCCACGGCGACCGCGCCGAACATAGCGCGGCGGCTCCCTGCCGAGCAAGGGTCAGGCGCTCCCGACCGTGCGCAGGTCGAGCGACTTGTCGATGACGCTCCTCGCGACGACGGACAGCGTCATGCCCGTGCTGCGGGCGTGGTGACGCATCTGGTTGAACGCCTCGTCGACGCTGAGGTCGGCACGCGCCGACAGGACGCCCTTGGCCTGCTCGATGAGGATCCGGCTCTGCAGCGCCGTCTGCAGCTGCTCGGAGAGCCGCACCTGCTCGTAGTGGGTGCGCTCGTTGAGCAGCCCGATCGTGGCGATGTCCGCCATCGCCTGCCCGACGGCGATGTCGTCCTCGCTCAGCGGCACGGCCTTCTCGGTGAAGATGTTGAGCACGCCGATGATCTGCCCGCGCAGCCGCATGGGCAGCGCGTGCGTGGCGCGGAACCCGGCCTCGACCGCCACGGGCGTGAAGCGCGGCCAGCGCTCCATCGCGTCGCTGAGGTCGACGTTCGTGATCGGCAGACCGGTCGTGAAGCACTCGCGGCACGGGCCCTCGGCCACCTGCAGCTCGAACAGCTCGACGAGGCGGGCACGCTCGAGCGTCGAGGCCATGAGCTTCAGGTCGCCGCGCTGGTCGGCGAGCATGAGACCGGAGGCGTCGGCGTCAAGGAGCTCGACCGTGCGGTCGGTGAGCGTCTGGAGCAGATCGACGACGTCGAAGTCGTCGACCAGGGTGTCGGCGAGCTCGACAAAGACCTCCGCGAGACGTTGCTGCGTGGTCATCGGATTCTCCTGAGATCGTCGGGACTCGTCCGTCCGGTGTGGCCGCCCGGGCCCGCTGTCATTACCCATTGTCGATCTCCCCGCCCCCGTTCGTGAAGTGCACGAGGCCGGCGACGACGTCATGAGCCAGCGCGACGATCGGTCGGTCGGCGGCGAAGGCCCGGGCGCGGAGCAGGCCGAGCGCCTCGGTGAGCGTGACGTCCGCGTGCACCGAGACGATGCCCGTGGCCTGGTGCACGGTCGCGTGGTCCTCGACCACGGGGATGAGTCCCGCCCCTGCCCCGTTCGCCGGGGTGCGGGCCTGGAGGTGCAGCAGGATCGCGGTGGCGGCATCGGCGTGGGCCAGGGCCTCGGTCAGCTCGAGGGACGTCAGAGCGCCCGGCTGGTCGCGGTACAGGTCGAGGACGCCGAGTCGGATGCCTCCGACCCGCAGCGGCAGCGCGAAGACGGCACCGATGCCGGCCTCGAGCGCCCCGGCGCTGAACCCGGGCCAGCGTGCGGGACCCGTCGTGGCCAGGTCCGGCTCCAGCACCGGGCGGCCCCACAACGACGAGTCCACGCACGGCCCCTCGCCGAGCGTGAACTGCAGGTCCTCCATGAGTGACGCGACGCGGTCGGTGACGGCGACCGTCCCGGCGGGTCCCGCGTCGGTCATCAGCGCGATGCCCGCACCGGAGACCGGGAGCGCGTCGGCGCACGCGTCGACGAGCCGCTGGGGGAGGGTCGTGGTCGCGGACACATCACCCGCGACACTCGCAAGGATCTGCGCGACGCGTAGGGACGACACTGCCGCTCACCTCGTCTCCGCGGGACCTCGAAGGTTCTCATTCGACCTTATCGCCGCAGCTACGCCTCGACACGGTGGACGGCCCGACCCTCCCAGGTCAGCGCGCGCCAGCCGGCGCTCGGGCTGCCCTCGAGGACGACCGCGCCGGTGTTGGCCAGCGCGTTCCTGGCCGCGAAGTCCGCCGTGACGTTCTCGGCTCGCGCCGCCGTCCACGTCCTGATGACCGAGCCGTGGCTCACGATCGCGGCGGTCCCGGCGCCCGAGGCGGCGATCTCCGCGACGACGGCGTCGTACCGCGCGAACACCTCGGCCCCCGACTCGGCCCCGGGCATCCGGGCGTGGAGGTCGCCCGAGCTCCAGGCGAACGACGTGGTGAGGTACGTCTGGACGGACGCCTCGTCGCCGAGCATCTCGAGCGAGCCGGCGCGGACCTCGCGGAGCCCGTCCCGGATGCGGATCTCGAGGCCGAGGAACGACGCGAGCGGTGCCACGGTCTGCTGGGTGCGCAGCAGCGTCGAGGCGTAGAGCACCTCGATCGGCTCCGCGCCCAGCACGCCGGGCAGGGCGGCTGCCTGCTCGAGCCCGAGGCCGGTCAGCCCGGCGCCCGGCTCGTCGGTGTCGAGCAGCCCGGCGACGTTGGAGCTGGTCTGGCCGTGGCGGACGAGGATCAGGCGCATGGCTCCATCTTCCCGCATCGCGCGCGGCCGGTGGCAGGACCGAGGGCCGGCTCGGGCGGTCCGGTCAGGGTGCCAGCAGCCGTGCGACGAGGCGTCCGCCGGCTGACGCGACGGTGCGCGGGTCGTCGGTGATCGCGGCGAGCATCGCGGAGACGTTGCTGACCGCGAGGAGCCCGAGTGCCGTGTCGAGGTCGTCGCGCGTCACGCCCGGGGTCGCGGTCTCGGGCGCGTCGGGCTCGCTGCCCTCGCTGCGGCTCCGCGCGAGCCGGTCGTCGCGCACGCGCTCGGCCAGTGCGTGCAGCGAGGCGTCGAACAGTGGGCCGAGGTCGTTGCGCGCCTCGGGGTGGCGGACGGCGTAGGCCAGCATCTCGAGCGCGAGCAGCATCGACGGGTCGTCGCCCGTGGCCGCGACGCCTGCCGACAGCTCGTCGGCGAGACTGCCTGTGGCGGGGCCGGCGACGGGCCCGGCCGGGCGGTCGCAGTCGAGGCGCTCGCGGGCGAGCGCAACGAAGAGGTCGCTCTTCGACCCGAAGTGCGCGTACAGCGCGCCCTTGGTGTAACCGGCCTCGGCGGCGATGTCGCCGACGGAGGCGCCCTCGTACCCGTGCGCCGCGAAGACCCGCCCGGCTGCGGCCAGCAGGTCGGTGCGAGTGCGGTCGACGCGGGCTCGGCGCCGCTCGTCGGCGCGCTGCCCGCCGGACCTGCGCTCGACCGTCTCGGAGGCGTCAGCAAGACCTCGTGCCGCGTCGCGCAGGCTCGTCGCGATCGCGTCGCCGAGCTCGGTGCTGACGCTCGCGAGCTGGTTGCCGAGCAGCTTGGTGAGGGCCTCGGTCGCGTCGGCGATGGCGCGGGTCGCGGCGCCGACCGTGTCGTCGTCCGGGCGCGCCGGCTGGTCGTCGCGCCCGGTGCCGCTGCGCCCCGTGTCGTCGCGCCCGGTGTCGCTGCGCCCCGTGTCGTCGCGCCCGGTGTCGTCAGGCCGGGTGTCGTCAGACCGGTGGTGGTCGTGCCAGCTGGAGCGTGCCATGCGGAGATCATACGCCGAAGAGCTCTTCTATATACCAGGCGGTATCTGCTACGTTCTGGCATATACCAACCGGTACGTCGACAGGAGACAGTCATGGAGCCGAGCGCCGTGCTCAGCATCCGCGGGTTGAGCAAGAAGTACCCAGGACGCCGGGGCGTCCAGGCGAACGACGGGATCGACCTCGACGTCCTGGCCGGTCAGGTCGTCGGCCTGCTCGGTCACAACGGTGCGGGCAAGACGACTCTCGTCAACCAGGTCGTGGGCCTCGTGCGCCCCGACGCGGGCTCGATCCGGCTTGCCGGCATCGACGCGGTCGCCGACCCGGACGGGGCCCGGCGCCTCGCCTCGATCCAGGCGCAGGCCAACGTCCCGATCACGGGGCTCACCCCGCGCACCGCGATCCAGCTCGTCGGGCGCATCCGCGGCGGCAGCCGGCGTGCGGTCGCCGAGCGCACGCAGCGGCTCATCGACATCCTCGACATCGGGAGCTGGGCCGACATGCCGTCGCAGAAGATCTCCGGCGGCATCGCGCGGCTGACCGCGTTCTGCATGACCGCCGTCGTGCCCGGCCGCATCGTCGTGCTCGACGAGCCGACCAACGACGTCGACCCCGTGCGACGCCGGCTCCTCTGGGACGCGATCCGTACCCTGGCCGACGACGGCGCCGGGGTGCTCCTCGTGACCCACAACGTGCGTGAGGCCGAGCGCGTCGTCGACCACCTCGTCATCCTCGACCAGGGCAAGGTCCTCGCGGCCGACACCCCCGCGGGTCTCGCGGCGTCGACCCGCGGAGTCCTGACCGTCGAGCTCGACCTGGCTCCCGGGCTCGCCGGTGGTGGCGTCGGCTGGCCGCCCGGCGTGACGGAGACGAGCCGTGAGCGCCTGCGCGCGGCCGGCACGGTGCCGGCCGACCTGGCCGCCGACGTCGTGCGCTGGGCGCAGGCGGAGGTCGACGCGGGCGCCGTCGAGCGGTACGCGCTCACCGCGGCGTCCCTCGAGGACGTCTACGTGCGCCTCGTCGGGTCCGACCGCGGGGCGACCTCTGCCGAGCCCGAGCTGGCGGTCGTGGCATGACCGCCGTCCGTCAGGGCCTCCTCCTGCTCCAGTGGCAGCTGCGTCGCGGGTCGACCGTCATGCCGCTGCTCGTCGTCGTCCAGATCGGCATGGCCGTGGCGACCGTCGTCGGCTACGGCCTCCTCGTCGGCGACCCCACGCCCGACGTCGGTCTCTACCTCGCGACCGGCGCCCCGACGATCACGCTCATCACCGTGGGCCTCGTGCTCGCGCCGCAGATGCTGGCCCAGGCCAAGACCGAGGGCAGCCTCGACTGGATGCGCACGCTCCCGGTACCGCGCTGGACCTTCCTCGCGAGCGACCTGCTCATGTGGACGATCATCGCGCTCCCCGGGATGGTGCTCGGCATCGTCGCCGGCGTCGTGCGGTTCGACGTCCAGCTGTCGATCGCGCCGTGGCTCGTCGGGTCCGCGCTGCTCGTCTCGCTCACGTCGGCGTCCGTCGGGTACGCGATGGCAAGCGTCCTGCCGCCCATGCTCGCGGCGCTCCTGACCCAGGTGCTCGTGTTCGTCGTCCTGCTGTTCTCGCCCGTGAGCTACCCCGCGTCGCGCATGCCCGAGTGGCTCCAGCACGCGCACGCGTACCTGCCGATCGAGCCGATGGCGCAGGTCGTGCGGGCCGGGCTCGCGAACGCCGACTTCTCCGTGCCGGGCCGCTCGGTCGTCGTGCTCGGCGTGTGGTGCGTCGTGTCCGTCGGTGCGGCGCTCGCCGCGCTGCGTCGGCGGGCCTGAGGCCGGCGCCGTCAGCCCGGCGCCCGTCAGCCCGTCGTCAGCAGCTCCTTGACCAGGTCCGGCAGCGCCTCCTGGATGGGGCGACGGTCCACCCGGTCGGCCATCCGGTCGAACGGGGTGGGCTGCGCGTTGACGACCAGCACGCGCGCACCCGCCTCGGCAGCGACCGCGGTGAGGCTCGCCACGGGTTGCACCGTCAGCGTCGAACCGACTGCGACGAACACGTCGCACGACGCCGCAGCCTCGACCGCGGCATCGAGCACGTCGCCCGGCAGGGCCTCGCCGAACATGACGACGTCGGTGGCGAGCGGACCACCGCACGTCGCGCAGTGCGGGTCGGGGTCGACGTCGAGACGGGCGAGGACGTCCGCCGTGCGCTCGCGGGCATCGCAGCGCAGGCACCGCGTCCAGGTCAGGCTGCCGTGCAGCTCGAGCACGGCGGCCGCGCTCGACCCGGCCCGCTGGTGCAGACCGTCGAAGTTCTGCGTGCAGATCGCGGCGAGCAGGCCGGCCCGCTCGAGGTAGACGAGGCTGCGGTGCGCGGGCGTCGGCCGGGCGTCCCACACCGGGCTGTCGCGCCACATCTGCCAGGTGCGTCGTCGGATGTCGGGGTCGGACACGTACGGTCTGCGCTCGAGGAGCCGCGCGGCCTGCGGGTCGCGGGTCCACACGCCCTGCGGCCCGCGGAAGTCGGGGATGCCGGAGTCGGTCGAGATCCCGGCGCCGGTCAGCACCGTGACCCGCGGTCCGCCCGTCCCCTCCGGTCTGCTCGTCGGTTGCACGGGATCGACCGTACGCCGCGCCGAGCGGGCTCAGCTGCCGCGTAGCGTGGGGCAGGTGTCGTCCCCCGAGCGGAGAGCTGGTCGAGTGCGGGTGCCTGACGACCGCGTGGTCGCGCGCCTCCTCGTCGCGGGCCAGGGCCTGCTGCTCGTCCTGCTGCTCGTCGTGCCCGGACGCGGCGGCTGGGCGGTGCCCCGGCCGCTCGCCGTCGTCAGTGGCGTCGTCGTGGCCGTCGGCCTCGGGATCATGGTGGCCGCCGGAACGGCACTCGGTCGCGGGCTGACCGCGACACCGTTGCCGAACGAGCACGCGCAGCTGCGCACGAACGGCCTCTACCGGTTCGTCCGGCACCCCATCTACAGCGGCCTCCTGCTCGCGTCGGCGGCGTTCACGGTCGGGACGGGCAGCGTGACCCGGCTCGTGGTGCTGGTCGTGCTGGTCCTGCTGCTCACCCTGAAGGCGCGGTGGGAGGAGGTCCGCCTCGCCCGGCGGTTCGACGGATATGCCGCGTACGCGGCCACGACGCCGCGATTCGTCCCGGTTCGGCTGCGCCGTTCACCCGGCCGTCGCGCCGACGACGCGACCCTGACGTAGGTTGCTCCGCATGTTCGACACCATCGCGGGGCTCCCGCTGCACCCCCTCGTCGTCCACGCGACCGAGGTGATCGTGCCCGCCGCTGCCCTCGCGCTCCTGCTCGCTGTGCTCTGGCCGAGGTTCCGCCGCTGGGCGGGTTACCTGCCGCTGGGCCTGTCGGTCGTCGCGGTCGTCCTGGTCCCGCTGTCGACCGAGTCCGGCGAGGCCCTCGAGCACCGCGTCGGGGGGAACGGCCTCATCGAGACCCACGCCGAGCTCGCCGACGGGCTGCTGCCCTGGGTCCTCGCGCTCGCGGTCGTCGCGTTCGCGCTCGCGGTGTTCCACCGCACGGACTCCTGGTCGCTCGGCTACCGCAACCTGACGTGGGTCCCGGTCGCACTCATCGTGGCCGGCGTCCTCGTGGCCGGCGGGACGACCGTGCAGGCCGTGCGGGTCGGTCACAGCGGTGCGACCGCTGTGTGGTCCGGTGACGTGGCGTCGCCGTCGTCGTCCGGCGACAGCGACAAGGGCTGATCAGCCGATCTTCTACCGGACGCCGCTGGTCGGCTCGTCGGCGTCGGTGTCCTGCGTGGGGACACCGTCGATGCAGTGGGCGTGGACCGTGGTCTCAGCGTCGTGCTGGCGGAACGCGACCTCGAGCTCGTCCGACCCCGCGTGCTTCACCTCGACCGTCCAGCCGTCGAGCGGGGTGGCGTAGAGCAGGCGCAGGACCGGCCCGGTGCAGCTCGCCCCGACCTGCCCGCCCGCGACGTCCCAGGTCCGGGCGACCTCGGCCGGCGCCGGCGCGGGGGGCGGCGTGGCGGGCGCGCTGGGGGCCGGCGCGGTCGACGGCGTCACGGTCGGCAGGGCCGACGGCTCTGCGTCGGGGGTAGCCGCGGGGGACTGCGGCGCGGCCGGGGTCACGGCGGGCGTCGCGCTCGTCAGGGCCCGCTGCGCGGCGAGCTCGGCGGTGACCTGCGACTCGGCCAGCACGCGGTCGCGCGCCGGTCCCTGCTCGTTGCTGATCACCCCGACGGCCCACGACGTGACGGCACCCGCGACGAGCACGGCCAGCGCCCACGCGAGGACGACGACCACCCGCGACGCGCGGGGCACGACCGGACCGTCCTCGTCGACCGCGCGCTGGGGCATACCGGCATCGTGCCGCACCTGTGCGTGAAGGCGGGGTAAAGGGACCGACAAGGTCCGCGGACGACGGGCGCGGCCGTGGGCGTGCTCCCCCCGCCGCCGGCTCCGAGGGCTTACCGTCCGTGGTGTGGCCGACGTGCTGATCATCGAGGACGACGCAACGATCCGGACGGCGCTCGTGCGCGCGCTGACGGCCCGTTCGCACTCGACGATGACCGCCCCGACCGCGATGGCCGGGCTGCAGAGCCTCGTCGCGGCCCGGCCCGACGTCGTCCTTCTCGACCTCGGCCTGCCCGACCTCGACGGCGCCGCGCTCCTCGCGATGATCCGGGCGGTCAGCGACGTCCCGGTCATCGTCGTGAGCGCTCGCGACGACGGCGCCGGCATGGTTGCGGTGCTGGACGCCGGCGCCGACGACTACCTCGTCAAGCCGTTCGCCGCCGACCAGCTCGACGCGCGGATCCGTGCCGTGCTGCGGCGCTCCGAGCCCGGCAAGGCGCCCGGGCCGATCACCGTCGGAGGGATCGTCATCGACGCGCGCGCCCGCTCCGCGACCCTCGACGGTGCGGCGCTCGACCTCAGCCCCAAGGAGTTCGACCTCCTGCTCTACCTCGTGCAGCGCACGGGCGAGGTCATCGGCAAGCGCGAGCTGCTCGCCAAGGTGTGGAACCAGCCGTACGGGGGTGCCGACAAGACCGTGGACGTGCACCTGCACTGGCTGCGACGCAAGCTCGGTGAGAGCGCCGACGCGCCGCGCTACCTGCACCGGGTCCGTGGCGTCGGCGTGAAGCTCGCGCCACCGACATGAGGCGGCTCCTCGTCTGGTACGGGCTCGCCATGACATCGATCGTGCTCGTGGCGTTCCTGGTCCCGCTCGGGCTCCTCGCGCGCAGCCTGGCGCAGGACCGCGCGCTGTCCGCCGGCCGGCAGGACGCCCAGAGCGTGGCGGTGTTCGCGGGCGGCACCGCAGCCGACGACGTCCGGCTGGAGGCGGCGGTCCTCGCGGTCAACGGTGACGCACGACGCACGACGGTCTTCCTGCCGGACGGCACGCGCGTGGGGGCGCCCGCGGAGCTGTCGCCGTCGACCGACCTGGCCGCCGTCGGGCGCGCGTTCACGGCCCGCACCGCGGGTGGCGTCGAGGTGCTGCTCCCGGTCGGGGGAGCGGACGGCGTCGCGGTGGTCCGGACGTTCGTGCCGGACGACGAGCTGACGCAGGGCGTCCGGGAGTCGTGGCTGGTCCTCGCGGGCGTCGGCGTCGTGCTCATCGGCGCGACCGTCGTGGCCGGTGACCGGATCGCGGCGCGCCTCTCGCGGTCCGTCCTGGACCTCTCCCAGGTGGCTGGTCGCCTCGGCGCGGGCGACCTGACCGCGCGGGTGGAGCCGTCGGGACCCGCCGAGGTCGCCTCCGTCGGCCGCGTGCTCAACGAGCTCGGCGCCCGCGTCGCCGGGCTGCTCGCGGACGAGCGCGAGCTCGTCGCGGACCTGTCGCACCGGTTGCGGACACCGATCACCGCGCTGCGGCTCGACGTCGAGATGCTCGACGACTCCCCAGAGCGCGAGCGGCTGACCGACCACATCGACGACCTCGTCGGCGCGGTCGACGCCATCGTCTGGACCGCCCGGCACCCCGCGCACGACGCGCCGGCGAGCCGCTGCGACGCCGCGTCGGTGGTCGCCGACCGAGCCATGTTCTGGGGGGTCCTGGCCGCCGACCAGGGCCGAGACCTGCGCGTCACCGTCCCGGATGTCCCCGTCGAGGTTCGGGTGAGCGCCACGGAGCTCGGGGCGGCGCTCGACGTGCTGGTCGACAACGTGTTCAGCCACACCCCGGTCGGGACGGGCTTCGCGCTCGAGGTGCAGGCCGCCGGTGGGCCCGGCGGGGGACCGGCCCTGGTCGTCGTCGAGGACGACGGTCCCGGCCTTGCCACGCTCGACCTCGCCGAGCGCGGGCGCAGCGGCGCAGGGTCGACCGGGCTGGGGCTCGACGTCGCGCGCCGGACGGCCGAGCGCGCGGGCGGCCGACTGACGCTCGCGTCCGGAAGGTCCGGTGGTGCCCGGATCGTCCTGGAGCTCCCGGGCGGGCCTTAACCGAGCCTTAGCGGTGACTTGCCGCGACCCTCACCCCGGTGCCGCGACAGTGGCCGGGACGCGAGAGCCGCGCCACGCCGCCACGGCGGAGTCATCGGGGGACCAACCATGAACCGGAAGAGCCGCACCGTCGTCGGGATCCTCACAGCAACGGTCCTCACGGGCGCCGGGGTCGCCACCATGGCGAACGCCGTGGCGACCGCGCAGCCCTCCGCTCCGGCGGTGTCGGTCGAGACGTCCTCGCCGCCGGCCTCGCCCACCGGGCTGCCCGCGGACCAGCAGCGCACGGAGCAGCTCGCGCGGTCGGTCGACGACCTGGTCGCGCAGATCGGCGTGCTCGAGCAGGCGGTCGCGGCAGGGACCCCGACGCCGAGCCCGACGCTGCGGTCCGGACGGGACGGGTCGACGGACGACCCGACGGCTGAACCTGAGCCCGAGCACACGACCGCGCCCCCGCAGGTGGGGACGGCACCCACCGACGACCTCTCCGATTCCCACGAGTCCGAGTCCCAGGAGCCGGAGGAGCCGTCGGATGACTGAGTCCCGGGCCCTGCGGCGCAGGGTGACCGCGCTCGCCATGATCCCCGCGACGGCCGGGGTGTTCGGCGCGACGGTCGCCTGGGCGAGCGCGCACGACCCGCTCGCCGCAGCAAGCTCGGCGACCGCGTCGGAGTCGGCGCTGCCGCAGGCTTCCCCGACTGCCGAGGCGGTCGTTCCCCAGGCGGCGGTCGACCAGCGTCTCCTCGAGCTGAACCGCCAGGTCGTGTCGGCCGAGGCGCGCATCGCCGAGCTGCGGGCGGCCCTCGCTGCGCAGGCCGCGGCGGCAGGTGCGGCCGCCGCGTCGGCCGCTGCGGTACCGGCTCCGGTGGCCGCTGCACCCGCGCCTGCCCCGGCGCCTGCTCGCGCAGCCCCGGCCCCCGCGCCCGCCGCTGCCGCCCCAGCCCCGCCCCCGCCCGTCAACGTCGTGACCAAGGCCTCGAAGTGACCGTGGTCCGCGACGCGCCGGCGCCGGCGACCCGTCAGCTCGCCACCGCTGCGTTCGAGGCGATGGCGAGCCCGATCGCGCTGACCGTCGTGGGGCCCGGCCCGGACGCCGCCGAGCGCCTGGACCGGGCCGAGCAGGTCGTCCGCGACGTCGAGCGCACCTGCTCCCGGTTCGACCCCACGAGTGCCCTCTCGCTCGCCAACCTTGAGCCCGACCGGTGGCACGACGTCCCCGTGACGCTCGCCGCGGCGGTCGCTGAGGCCGCCCGGGCGCACACGGAGACTGACGGTCTGTTCGACCCGCGCGTCCTCGACGTCCTGCTCGGCTGGGGGTACGACCGGTCGCTGCCGTTCGCGTCGGGCACCGTGGATCGCGGCCCGGCCGGCGTCCCCGACGTGAGCGGCCCGGACCACGACGCGATCCGGGCGCCGTGGCGACCCGAGATCGTGGAGACCGCCACGGGCTGGCGGCTGCACCTCGGCGGGACACCGATCGACCTCGGCGGCATCGGCAAGGGGCTCGCCGCCCGGTGGGCCGCCGCGGAGCTGGCCGGAGCAGGTGCGGGCTCTGCCGCGGACCTCGGCGGCGACTGCGCGTGCGGCGGCGCCGGCCCGGACGGCGAGAGCTGGCGCGTCGGTGTCGAGGACCCCACGGGGCAGTCCGAGCTCGTCCTCGTGCTGGACCTGACGGACACGGGCTGCGCGACGTCGTCGACCAAGCTGCGCCGGTGGCGGTCCGGCGGTGTGCCGGTCCACCACCTCGTGGACCCCCGGACCCGTCGTCCGGGCGGCGAGGGGCTGCTCGCGGTGACGGTGGTCGACCCGGACCCCGCGTGGTCGGAGGTCTGGAGCAAGTCGGTGTTCCTCGCGGGGGCGACGGGCGTCCGCGCGCGGGCCGAGGAGCTCGGCCTGGCAGCAGCGTGGGTGCGGGCGGACGGGACGGTGGGCACGACGACCGCCCTGGACGACCGCGTGATCTGGCGGCGCGGAGATGTCTGAGCCGCGGTCGGCGCTGGGGGTCGTGCTTGGCGCGGTCGTCGCCGTGATCGCGGGGGTCGCGGCCCTTGGGTTCGCCGCGTGGACCGCGATCGCCGCGATCGGTGGCACGTCACCCGTCCTGTGGGTGTTCGCCCGCGCGAGCGGTGTCACCTCCTACGTTCTGCTCGTCGCGCTGGTGGCGACCGGCCTCGTCCTGTCCCATCCCTGGTCACGCGGGCTCCGGCGGCCGTCCGCGCGGACCCGCCTCGGCCTGCACGTGTCGCTCGCGACGTTCACGCTCGTCTTCACGGTGCTCCACGTCGTGGTGCTCGCGACGGACCCGTGGGCGCAGGTCGGCTGGCGGGGTGCGGTCCTGCCGATGGCGTCGGCCTACCGGCCGGTCCCCGTCACGCTCGGCGTCATCGCGCTCTGGGCCGGCCTGGTGACCGGGGTGACCGCCCGGCTGGCCGGCTCGATCGCCGCCCGCGTGTGGTGGCCGGTGCACAAGGTCGCTGCCGCCGCGCTGGTGCTCGTGTGGGGGCACAGCGTGCTCGCCGGGACCGACGTCGTCGGCCTGCGCGGCTTCTACCTCGCGACCGGGCTGGCGGTCGTGGCGCTGGCCGTCACCCGGTACGCCGCGCGGACCCCGACCGACCGGGTCTCCGAGCTGAGCCGCGACCTCGACGCGCCGACGGCCGTCCACGAGGTCCGCGTGACCTCGCCGCGAGCGCGGACCGGGGGTGCGGTCCGATGACCGCCGACGCCCTCGCCCGGGACCGTCCGCGCGACACCCCGCGCACCCGCGCCGACGCGGCGGTCGGCTCGCTCCTGCTGCACCCCGTCCAGCTCGACCGCTCGGGCCCGGCCGTGCCCTGGGAGCGGGCCGCGACCGAGCTGCTGGACGACGTCTTCGACGACGTGGGTCCGCGGCCCCGGGGGACGGCCGAGCTGCTCGGCGTGATCGAGCGGCACGGCCTGACGGGCCACGGCGGCGCGCACGTCCCGACGGCGGCCAAGTGGCGTCGGGCCCTGCGCGCCGGGGGACCCCTCACGGTCGTCGCCAACGGCGCGGAGAGCGAACCGCTGTCCGCCAAGGACGCCACGCTGCTGCAGCAGCGCCCCCACCTGGTCCTCGACGGCCTCGCGCTGACCGCCGAGGCCCTGGGCGCGAGCCGCGCGGTCGTGTGGCTGCACGGTTCGGACGCGCCGACCCGGACGGCGGTGCTCGCGGCGGTGGCCGAGCGCCGCGCGGCACGCCTGGCCGAGCCGGTGCTCGAGGTGGTGACGGGTCCGACGCACTACCTCGCCGGTGAGTCCAGCGCGATCGCCCGGGCCCTGGCCGGCGGGCCGACCCTGCCGACCGCCCGCCGCGGTCCGAGCTCCGACCCCCGCGCGCCTCGCACCCTGGTGCAGAACGTCGAGACCCTCGCACGCCTGGCCCTGCTGGCGCGCGGGTACCCGCCGGCGCCGACGATGCTGCTCACGGTCCTGACCGGGGTCGGCCGCGACGTCCTCGAGGTCACGCGCGGGACGGCGCTCGTCGAGGTGCTCCGCATGACGGGTGCGCTGCACGGGCGCCCGCCGAAGGCCGTGCTGCTCGGCGGGTTCGGCGGCGTGTGGGTCTCGTGGCAGGACGCCGAGCGCCTGACGTTCGACGAGGGCCGGCTGCGGTCGGTCGGTCTCAGCGCCGGGGCCGGGGTCGTCGCACCGCTGTCGGCCGGGGCCTGCGGCCTGACGGAGACGGCCGCGATCGCCGACTACCTGGCGTCGATGAGCGCGCGGCAGTGCGGACCGTGCCTGTTCGGGCTGCCCGCCCTCGCCGAGGGTGCGCGCCTGCTGGCCGCGGGCACGGCGAGCCGTCGTGACCGGCTGCAGGTACGGGCAGACCTCCGCGCGGTCGCGGGTCGAGGGGCCTGCCACCACCCCGACGGTGCGACCCGGCTCATCGCATCGGCGCTCACCGTCTTCGAGCGCGACCTCGACCAGCACGCGCACGGGCGGCCGTGCGCGGGGTCGGCCGAGATCACGCTGCCCGTCCCGTCGGGTGACCGATGACGGCCCGCGGCACCCGTCGCCCCGCCGCACCGACCCGCCCTGCGACCGAGCTGCGGCTGCGCGTCGACCCCGTGGCGTGCGACGGGATCGGGCTGTGCGCGCACCTGGCCGCCGGGGTCGTCGAGCTCGACCGGTGGGGGTACCCGATCGTCTCGTCGGACCCGCTCCGCCGCGGCGACGTCGGCGATGCGCGTGCGGCCGTGCGAGCGTGCCCGCGACGCGCCCTGTGGCTCGAGACGGTGCAGCTCCGCGCCGTCACGTGATCCGCACCTGACAATTCGGTCAGTGTTCACGTAGCCGCCCCATCCCGGGAACCCGCGGGCGGCCGGCCCGGCGTTGACTGCCGCGGTCAGGGCGATCGGGCCCTGCTCTCGGGAGGTAGTCACATGAGTGCATGGCAGAAGTCCGGCTGGGTGGGAACGACGGTGACGCTCGTCGGTGCGGCGCTGGCCGCCGGCTCGTTCTCGGGCGCGTCGACCGTTCAAGGTTCCTTCGGCAACGTCGCGAGCGCGAACCCGCGCACCGGTGTCCAGAACAACGTGCTGAGCGCGGGCCTGACGCAGACCTCGGTCGCGTGGGGCTCCCTGCCGCTGACGAACCCGGACACCGCCAACGGCGTCACGTACTACGGCTACGACACGGCGAACGGCGGCTCGCTGACGCAGGACGCGCACGAGGCGTACAAGACCGAGCCCGACAAGAACGTCTACCTCGTGCTCAACGGTCACCACTACCTCTACCAGGGCCATGAGACCGGCCCGCGCGGCTACGTCACGCGCATCGACCTCGACCAGACGGACCCGGCCAAGCGCGTCTCCCTCGTGTCCGACGTCGACGCCGCGGGCGCCGCGCTGCCGACGTTCGACGGCATCACGTGGGACCCGTTCAGCCAGCAGCTGCTGCTCACGGCCGAGGCGAAGGCTCCCAAGGGTGGGGTGTGGGGCGTGACGCTCGACGCCGATGGCAACCCGACCACGGGCGCGGCCGTCGCACTGCCCGCGCTCGGCTCGGGCGGCTTAGAGGGCATCCAGAACGACGCCGACGGCAACGTCTGGCTGGTCGAGGACATCGGCGGGGCGAACGTCGCGGGCGCCAACGGCAAGAAGCCGAACAGCTACGTCTACCGGTTCGTGCCCGTGGACAAGGCCGACCTGACCAAGGGCGGCGCGCTCCAGGCGCTCCAGGTCGCCCGGGCGGACGGCTCGCCGGTCACCGCGAGCCAGCTCTCGGCCAACCCGTCCGACCAGGTCATCACCGACCTGCACACCTACGGCTCGACGTTCGCGACGACCTGGGTCACCGTGCACGACGGGACCGCGGCGTTCGACGCGACCGGCGCGGCGGCGACCGCCGGTGCGACCCCGTTCAAGCGTCCCGAGAACGGCGTGTTCCGGCCGGGCACCGCGTTCGGGGAGTTCTACTTCACCGAGACCGGTGACACGTCGGCCACCTCGACGCTGCCCGGCGCATTCGGAGCGGTCTTCCGGCTGGTCCAGTCGTCGCCGAGCGCGGCCACCGGCACGCTGAGCCCGGCGTGGGTCGGGGACGTGACGCACACGGGCTTCGACAACATCGCGTTCGCCGGCAGCGACCAGCTGCTCGTGGTCGAGGATGCGGGCGACGCGCTGCACCAGCAGCGCAACGCCCTCGACTCGGGCTACGTCGTGGACCTCCGTGGCAGCGACAACAAGGCCAAGAAGGTCACACGGTTCCTCGCCGAGGGGCGCGACGCCTCGGCGCTGTTCGACGCGACGACGAACCCCGGCTACAACGACGGGGACAACGAGATCACCGGCATCCACGTGTCCGACGGCGACCCGACGGTCGCGGGCATCCTCGGCGCGAAGACGCCGAAGCTCACGGATGGCTCGTGGCGCACGTTCTGGACCCAGCAGCACGGTGACAACGTCACGTGGGAGGTCTCCGTCGCGGGCGGCCGCCACGGCGACGAGGACCACTCCGGCAAGAGTTGACCTCAGCACCAGGCAGGACCGAACGCCCCGGCCACGCGGCCGGGGCGTTCGGTCGGCGGGCGCCTTAACGGTCCCTTAGTGGTCCGTTTCCATGCGCCTCACCCGGTCGGCGTCACGGTGGACGTCGGGCGCCACGACGCGTCCCCGAGCCGAGGGGTCCGCCATGCGCCCGACGAGTCGTTCTCCGGTGCCGCCCGGCACCGTCCCCCGGCAGGACGGTCGCCGCACCGCAGCGACGACCGGTGCCGCAGCGGCGATCGGCGGTCGCTTCGCGGTCCGCTCGCTCCAGGTCCGGTCCGATCCCGTCTCGCTCGCCGTCGTGGGTGCCGGCCCGTCGGCGTTGGCGTGCCTCGACCAGGCGGAGCTGGTGATCCGCGAGGTCGAGCGGTCGTGCTCGCAGGCCGATCCGTCGAGCCCGCTGTCTGTCGCCAACGCCACACCCGACCGGTGGCACACGGTGCCGGCGTCGCTCGCCGTGACCGTCGAGACCGCCGCGGCGGCGCATCGGCGGACGGGCGGGCTGTTCGACCCTCGATGTCGGGCCGACGCCGGTCGGCTGTGGTCGCCTCGCGTCGTCGAGGACGACGGACGGTGGCAGATGCACCTCGACGGGCACGCGGTCGACCTGGGCGGGGTGAGTCAGGGGATCGCCGTGCGCAGGGGCGCAGCCGAGCTCGCGGGGGCCGGGGAGGGTTGGATGGTTGATGTCGGCGGCGACGGGTGCTTCGCGGGTGCGGGGCCGGACGGCGACGGCTGGCAGATCGGCATCGACGACGCCGCTGGCGGGATGCGTCCGGTCCTCGTCCTGGACACGACCGATGCCGCCTGCACGACCTCAGCGACCCGCATCCGCCGTTGGCGGGCCGACGGTCGGCCCGCCCACCAGGTCGTCGATCCGCGCGTGGGGTGCCTGCGGGGCGACGGTCTGCGGTCCGTGACGGTGCTCGCGGCCGACGCCGCCTGGTCGGAGGCGTGGAGCAGGGCACTGCTCCACGCCGGCGCCCGGGGGATCCGGCAGCGAGCCGAGGCGCACGGCGTCGCGGCGGCGTGGCTCGGGCCGGAGGGTGCCGTCGAAACGACGCGGCTGCTCGATCCGCGCGTGGTCTGGCGCCGTCCGGTCAGCCGCTCGGCGTAGTCAGGCCGACCGTCGCGACAGGGTCGCGCCGCTGGTCTGCTCGACGTCGAGCACCGTGGGGACCACCGGCGACGGACCGCCGTCGGCCGGCGCGAGCGGCAACTGCAGGACGAGCAGCGCGCCGCCCTCGGGGGCGACGCCGGCGAGCAGCCGGCCTCCCCGTGCGGTCACGAGCCCCCGCACGAGACCGAGACCGAGCCCGGTCTGGGACAGCTCGTCGCGCGGGGGCTCGACCTCGTCGGCCGCCTGGTTGATCGCCTCGACCTGCTCGTCGGACAGGCCCGACCCCGAGTCGGCGACGCTGACCTCGAGCTGCTCCGCGCCTCGCGTGGCCGTCAGCCGCACGGTGTCGCCGTCGACCGTGTAGCGCAGGGCGTTCTCGATGAGCGTGTCGAGGCTCGCCCGCATGCGCTCGGCCGAGCCCCGGTACTCCCCGGCACGGGCGTCGACGACCCAGGTCCGGTGGGCGACCTGGGCCCAGCGCTCGACCGTCTGCCGCAGGAGCGCGTCCAGGTCGACGGGAGCGAGCTCAGCGCCGCCCTGCAGGCGGATCGCGCGCAGCAGCCGCTCCGTCACCCGCGTGAGCCGATCGAGCTCGTCGTCGATGACGATCAGGTCCCGACGCTGGTCCGGCTCCTGCTCGCGGGCCAGCAGGAGCTCGATGTACCCGCGCGAGATCGTCAGGGGGGTGCGCATCTCGTGGGACGTCAGGCGCGTCAGGTGCTCGCGCGCGCGGGCTTCCTCGCGTGCGCGCTCGGCCATCAGCGTGACCGTCGCGAGGGCGATCTGACGCCGGCGGACGTGCCAGACCATGAGGACCATCAGCAGAGACATCAGCGGGATCTCCGCTGTCTCCTGCCACGGGATCACGCCGGTCGCCGCGCGGACGACAAGCACTCCACCGGTGGCGAAGGCGCACAGCGCGAGCCCCGTGACCGCTCGGCGCAGCGGCCAGTTGCCGAGCCCGTACTGGAGCGCGAACGCCGCCCAGGCCACGTGGTACGGGATCGTCTCGTCGCCCGGCCAGATCCACATCAGCGCCGAGCACACGGCCGCGATGCCCAGCCATAGGTAGAACAGGTCGCCCCAGGGGGCGTCGCCGTCAGTCGCCGTAGAAGCAGTAGCCGACATTGCGGATCGTCTCGATCGGCGGGTCGGGGTGCAGCTTGCCCCGCAGTCGGCGCACGCACACGTCGA
Organism: Cellulomonas sp. WB94; assembly: GCF_003115775.1. Taxonomy (NCBI): domain Bacteria; kingdom Bacillati; phylum Actinomycetota; class Actinomycetes; order Micrococcales; family Cellulomonadaceae; genus Cellulomonas; species Cellulomonas sp. WB94. The sequence continues at coordinate 1,064,487 of NZ_QEES01000002.1, read as the reverse complement.
TGACGTTGCTCCCGGGGTCGAAGTCGAGGCCCCACACGTCGTGCAGGAGCTCCTCGCGGCGGCACACCTCACCGCGCCTGCGCATGAGGTGGGCGAGGAGCGAGAACTCCCGCTCCGTGAGCGTCACCTCGTGGTCCCCGACGTGGGCACGACGTCGGTCCAGGTCCAGCCGGATGCCGCCCGCGGTGAGGAAACGACGGTCGGACTGCGGTGCCCGCGGTCCGGTGAGGTGGCGGCGGCAGCGCGCGATCAGCTCGACCAGGGAGAACGGCTTGGCCACGACGTCGACAGCCCCGCGCTCGAAGGCATCGAGCCGCGCGGCGATGTCCGTGACGCCCGACAGCACGATCACGGGTGTCACGTCGTGCCGCTCGCGCATCGCCGCCAGCACGGTGAGACCGCTGCAGCGCGGCATCACGAGATCGAGCAGCACGAGGTCGACCTGCTCGGCAGCGAGTCGGTCGAGGGCCGCGGCGCCGTCGTTCGCGGACACGACGCGGTGACCCTCGGACGCGAGCGAACGGGTGATGAGGGCGCGGATGCGCTCCTCGTCGTCCACCACCATGACCGTACTCATCGTGGTACCCCTCTCCCCTTCGTGAACATACGGGTCCATGTGCCGCGACCGCGGGAGCCGTATGGGTGAAAAGTTCTCATCTGCCACAGAACGGGACGAAAGGCCGTTGCGGCCGTGCATGAGCCGCAACGCGAGGCGAACCTGCTGGTGGGCGGGCCGCAGGGTGCGCGCTCATGACCGCCGGATGACGGCCGCGTGGCCGCTGATGACGGCGCGATGGCGACAGCCGCTCAGCGACATGACGAGCCCGTGAGGCTCGGGGTACGAATCGGTCAGATCGGGACATCGCGACCTCGCGCACCGCCACAGTGAGCTGCGGACCCCGGACTGGCGGGGGCCCACACCCGTGAGTGGAGGGCATCATGCGGAGTCCTGCGGCGTTGAGGCGCACGATCGGGTCCGTCTGCGCGGTCGCGATGGCAGTCACGCTGTTCCCGCTGGCGTCGGCGTCGATGGTGACGTCCGCCGTCGCGGCGCCCGTCCGTGCTGCCGCAGCGGCGACCGGACCCGGCAGCATCACGCTGCAGGTGCGCAGCTCCCGATCGGTCAACACCGGCCCAGGGTTCGTGCACGAGGGGGATGCGGTCACGGCGTACCGCTGGATCATCAACGCCGACGACACGGGCAACCCCGGCACGATCGCCGACCAGGGGACGACCTCGTGCCTGCCGGCGCGCGCGATCGGCGGCAGCGCCGACCCGCAGTGGGCGGACACCTGCCAGTGGCCCTCGATCCGCAAGACGTCGGGGCTCGCGCCGATCATGGCGCAGGGCGACGCGACGGACCTGAGCACGACCACGGCCCTCGACGGCCTCCCGGCAGGCAAGTACCTCATCTCGGTGATCTCCGACAGCTTCAAGATCGACGGCCAGCACTTCACGGTGACCCCTGGCGTGACCACCCCGGTCACGGTCTCGATGAACCCGACCCCGCTGCCGCTGACGACGTTGCGCATCGCGGTCTTCAACGACAACGCACCGGTCGACGGCACGTACGAGGTCGACGCCGAGCGCGGGCTCGCGGGCTTCACGGCACACCTCAGCGACGTCTTCGGCACCGTGAGCGTCGACTACTACGGCAACGCCCTGTGCACCGTCTACCAGCACCAGAACGCCAACGGCACCGGGCCGATCCTGTTCGATGCGAACAACCACCCGATCGTCGACACCACACGGTCGACCGGTGCGTGCACGAGCGACAGCACGGGGCTGATCGTCATCCCCAACATGGGACCGAACCGGTTCGCCGCGACCGTGACGCCGCCGGCCGTCCAGGCCGGGCAGACGTACCAGTGGGTCCAGACCACGACCCTCGAGGGCGGTCACGACCACGACATCTGGAGCCAGGAGGGCGCGACCGGGTTCGACACCGAGCAGACCAAGGGTGCCGAGCTGGTGCCGTCGGTCCAGTTCGGGTTCGTCCGGACGCTCGCGCTACCCGTCCTCGCGACGCCCCCGACGGGAGAGATCAAGGGCGTCGTCGTCGCCGGCCTGCCGTACATCGGCGGCCAGAACGGGCAGGTCGTGCCCGAGACCGGGCAGGCCGGGGCCAAGCTCGCCGGCCCGATCCGCCAGCCGTGGGTCGCGCTGTCCGACCTCGGCGCGGGTGACGCGGAGGTCTACCTCGGCCGCGGCGCCGACAACGGCTCGTTCGACATCACGGGCGTTCCGGACGGCACCTACCAGCTGACGGTGTGGGACGACGACCAGGACTACATCCTGTGGAGCTTCAACGTCGAGGTGTCCGGGGGCCAGACCGTCGACGTCGGCAACAAGATGCTCGTCGGCTGGTTCACGCACCTGCACGGGCACGTGTTCGTGGACTCCAACGGCAACGGCAAGCTCGACACGGGAGAGCGGGGCGTCCCGCTCTTCGCCCTCACCGTCCGCGAGCGCGACAACTCCCTGATGGACCAGGCGACCAACACCGCTACGACGGACACGACCGGCGCGTACGACATCCGCGAGGTGTACCCCCTCGGCAAGTGGCTCGTGCTCGAGGCGTTCAACACCCGGTACAAGACCACCGGCATCACCTACAAGGGTGAGAACGAGACGACGGCCACCACGAAGCTCGGCAGCCTCGTCGACCTGAGCGTCCTGCCCATCATCGGACTCGGCGGCCAGATCGACTGGGGCGTCCAGCCGTACGACGCCGGGACCAACGGCGGCATCGTCGGCACGGTCAGCTACGACACGACCCGCAACGAGCTCGACCCCGCCGACGCGGTCTCCGAGTCCTACCAGCCCGGCATCCCGGGCGTCGGGGTGCGGCTGTTCGCGACCGTTCCCTGCACCGCCACGACGGACGCCGACAAGGCCAACGCGTGCCGCCAGGACAAGGCGATCGTCCCGCTGCAGATCCCGGACCCGGCGTTCGTGCAGCCCGACCCGGCAGCGCCGGTGCCCGTCCCGCTCATCGCCAACCCCGACCCGCACCGCGGCGCCCTCGTCAAGGGTCCCGAGCTGCAGGACGCGGTCACGACGGAGGAGTGGTCCGCACCCCGCGGCTGCACCGCCCGCCAGTTCAACGGCAATGTGCTGACCGACCAGCAGGCACTGCCGGACTTCGGCGCAGCCGCGAACACTCTGTGCGTCGAGGCGCCCATGATGGGCGTCGCGATCGGCCCGAGCGACACGACCGACCCGACCTCCGCCGGCCAGACGGTCAACGGCAACTACGGCTTCACGACCTCGAAGCTCAACCAGTGGCCCGCGACGGACACGGTGCACAACCCGGCCGGTCTCGACCTGTACGCCCCACTGCCCGCCGGCGAGGAGCAGGACCTGCGTCCGCTCGACTACATCGTCTCGGTCGACATCCCGACCGACCCGGTCGACGGCAAGCCGATGTACAAGGTGACGCGCGAGGAGGACGTCAACGTCTTCGACGGGGACACCTACCTCCCGCAGGAGAACTACCCACCGGCCACCCCGGCAATCGCGGCGGACCCGTCCGGCCCGCCGCTCGGTACTCCCACGCCGCCCTCGCAGCCACCGTCCCAGCAAGCTGGCATCATCTCGGCCTGCGCGGGCGACCTGCACACGGTCACCGTGACCAACTCCGCGTTCCTGGCCGCGGGCGGCAGCCCGTTCCAGGGTCTCGAGCGGCCGCTGTGCATCGACAAGCTCGTCACGGTGCGCTCCGGTCAGGCGACGGCGCCCAACTTCAACCTCTTCACCGACGTGCCCCTCCCGACGCACTTCTGGGGCCTGACGCTGAACGACCTGGGCCTGACCCTCGACAAGCGCAGCGTCAACTACGGCGAGGCGCAGGGCCTGCCGTTCGTGCCGGTCGGCCTCTACGACTGGTCCGGTCGGCTCGTCGACACGACGCACACCGACTTCAACGGGCTGTACGAGGCGCTCGAGCCCTCGACGGACACGTTCAACTGCCCGGTCCCGGCCGGCCCGTGCCCCAACATGTATCGCTTCGTGGGCAACGACCCGGGTCAGCCTGGTGCACTCAACTCCGACTACAACCCGCGGTTCCGAACCATCGCGACCAACTTCCAGGCGTGGCCCGGTCTGTACACGGTGACCGACGAGGCGCCGACCCAGGTCGCCGCGACGGTGCTCGCGCCGGACACGACGACCGCGAACCCGCTGGTCTGCGACCTCGGCACGGCGTCGCCGCAGCTCCTCGCGGTCGACCGCCCGTACATCCGGCAAGGCACCCCGGCCGACACCCGGGTCGTGACCGTCACGGGCTTCGGCTTCGGGACGGCCGCCGGGACGCTGAGCCTCAACGGCACCGCGGTGCCCACGACGAGCTGGACCGACGGGACCATCACGTTCAGGGTTCCGGCCGGCTCGACCGGCGCGCTCACGCTGAGCCTGACCGCGGCGGACGGCCTGTCCACCTACAACGGGATCACCATCCAGGCGATCGGGGCGTCGAGCAGCACCACGGTCGGCAGGTCGGCCACGACGCCGCGGCTCGCCGAGGTGGGGCCCGGCAAGCAGTTCTCGACCATCCAGGCAGCCCTCGAGGCGGCCCGGCCGACCCGGACTCAGCCGTACTGGCTGGTCGTGGTGTGGCCCGGCGCGCAGTCCTCGGCCAACCCGCAGGGTGAGTACACCGAGAACGTGATCGTGCACCACCAGGTGCGCATCCAGGGCGTCGGCCCGGGCGGTTTCCGTCCCGACAGCTCGTTCGTCCGTGGCTCGATCATCGACGGGTCCGGCTTCAACCCCGACAACCCCAGCGGTCTCGCGTGGGTGACCCTGCTGGGCGGCCTGCGGTACTCGGGCAACCCGGCGGTGCCGGACGCGGCCGTGGTCACAGTCCTCGACGACCCGGCGCTGGCCGGCGTCGTCCCGGTCTCCTACCCGACGACGCTCGATGGGTTCACGGTGACCGGTGGCGCGCAGTCGGACTTCCCGGCCAACGTCAACCTCATCACGGGCGGCATCAAGACGCCGTACGGCGCCGCAGGCGCTCTCGTGACGCAGGGCGGCGGCGTGTACGTGCACGCCGGGGTCATCGGGATGCGGGTGACCGACAACGTCATCCGCGGCAACGGCGGCTCCTACGGCGGGGCCGTGCGCGTCGGCACCCCGTACGTGGGTGACAACCGCAACTACGGGTTCGTGCTCGCGCACAACCAGGTCCGCGACAACGGAGGCACCAATCTCGCGGGCGGGATCGGCCTGTTCGCGGGCGCCGACGGCTACCAGGTCGACGGCAACGCGATCTGCGGCAACTTCTCCGCCGAGTACGGCGGCGGTGTCAGCGCCTTCGGCTACCAGTCGAACCTCGGCTCGCTGGTGTACGGGGTCGCGCGCGGCGGCAGCATCACCAAGAACCGCATCTGGTTCAACGCGTCCTACGACGAGGGCGGCGGCATCATGATCGCCGGCGAGCTGCCGGCCGACCCCACCGCGCTCTCCGAGGGCTCCGGTCCGGTGACGATCGACTCGAACATCATCCAGACGAACCTTGCCAACGATGACGGCGGCGGGGTCCGGCTCCTGCAGACGAGCGGGTCGCACATCTCCCGCCTCACGCCCGAGACGATCACGCTGACCAACGACACGATCGCGAACAACGTCTCGGCGCACGAGGGCGGCGGCATCGCCCTGGACGACGCGGCGTTCGTGAACATCGTCGACAGCACCGTGGTCAAGAACCTCACGACGGCCACGGCCGTGACGAGTGACGGGGCCGCCGCACCTGCCGGGCTCTCGACGGGCGGCAACAGCGACCCGCTGCAGGCACGGCTGCGCACCGCGGCGCTGTTCCCCGCGTCGGCGACCCTCGGCACGACCGAGTTCAGCAAGCCGACGCTCCTCGACGACGTGTTCTGGGACAACCGAGCCGGCAGCTTCAGCGGCGGCTACGTCTACGGGATCGGCGGGACGCTGCCCGACGGCACCGACGCCGGGATCGAGAACTGGGACATGGGCGTGACGGGCCTCCCCGGGACGCTCTCGCCCATCGGCTCGGTCATCCAGACGACGACCGGGACCGACGGCGGGACGAGCACGACGGTCACGGACGACCCCGTGCTCAAAGCCCCCTACGACGTGACGGTGAACGTCCTCGCGTCGCGCACCTACCCGGCGTTCCGGCAGGCCGTGATCGTGGCCCAGCTGCTGCCGCCGAGCCTGCTGGGCGACTACCACCTGCGCGACGCGACCTCACCCGCTGTCGGACGGGGCCTGGCCAGCACGACCGTGCGCTGGGGCACGGGTTTCCTCGGCTGGACCTACGCCGTCGCCGCACCGCGCGTCGACATCGACGGCCAGACCCGTCCGTCCCGGACGCCCGGCCAGTACGACGCCGGCTCCGACCAGCTGTACCCGTGATCCACCGGTGGCCTGCCGGTCCCCCTCGGCAGGCCACCGGTTTCGCCCGCAGTGCCTGCTCCGCCCGCTCCGACCGTGGAGATGACCATGAACGTCAATGCCTCGCCCCAGGGACCCTCTCGCCGGTCCGTCCTCTTCGGTGGCGTCGGTCTTGCCAGCGCCGCCCTGTTCGGGGGTCGGGTCCTTGACGCGCCGCGGGCGGCGGCGGCCCCCAGTCGCGCGGCGGCGGCCGCCGTGGCCCACCCCCAGAAGCAGCTGCACCTCGCGGGGACGGACGGCTGGGTCTCGATGCCGCAGGGCGCACCGGCGGACCCGCCGTTCTACCCCGACGCGCTCGCGCCGAACCCCTTCGACACCTACGTGTTCGGGTTCCGCGACGTCACGGGCATGACCTCGACCCAGATCGCCGCGCAGCGCGGCAAGGCGCAGATCAGCGCGCCGATCCTCGCGTTCGACGAGGAGGACGACATCACGATCACGCTGACGAACCTGGGGCTGCTGCAGCGACCGGACCTCTTCGACGGGCACACCCTGCACTGGCACGGCTTCGTCAACGCGATCCCGCTGTTCGACGGCGTCCCGGAGCTCTCCCTCGCGGTCCCCGTCGGCCGCGACCTGTCCTACTTCTACCGCCCGCACGACGCCGGGACGTACATGTACCACTGCCACTTCGAGGACGTCGAGCACGTGCAGATGGGCATGACGGGCATGGTCCTGGTGCGGCCCAAGCAGAACCTGACGCCGGTCGGCACGGACCCCGTCGGCTCGAAGTACGCCTACAACGACGGCGACGGCTCGACGCGCTATGACCGCGAGTTCACGTTCATGCTCACCGAGCTGTGGTCGGCCGCGCACTACCGCGACGCCCACATCCAGGTCAGCGACTGGACGGACTACGACCCGAGCTTCTGGCTGCTCAACGGGCGCGGCTACCCGGACACGGTCCAGCCCAACGGGAACCCGAACCTGAGCGCGGCCGGTCGCCTGCAGTACCAGCCGATCTCGTCGCTCGTGACGTGCAACGCGGGCGAGCGCGTGCTGCTGCGGATGTCCAACCTGGGCTACCAGAACCACGCGATGTCGGTCGACGCCATCGACCTGCAGGTCGTCGCCAAGGACGCGAACCTGCTCAAGGGCCGCGACGGCACCACGAACTACCTGACGACCAGCTCCGTCGACGTGGGCCCCGGGGAGAGTCGCGACGTGATCTTCGTCGCTCCCGGCCCGGGGGAGTACCTGCTGTACGACCGGCAGTACTCCTACCTCGACAACGGCGGCGGCGCCGGCTACGGCGGCATGATGACGAAGATCCTCGTCGGGCCGCCGGGCACCTACGGACCCCAGACCGTCGTGAACGCGTGACGACAGCGACCGAGGAGACCTCATGAGTCCCGCACTGCGTGTGAGCACCCGACGGCTCGCCGTCGCCGCGACGGTCCTGGCGGTGGCCCTGGCCGCATCCGTCGCGACGCTGCGCCCGGCCGAGGCCGCGACGTCCGAGGGTCTGGCGTGCGACAGCAACGCCCAGCAGACGTTCTCGTTGACCGCCCGGGACGGCTACATCTCGACGCCCGACGGCAACTCGATCTACATGTGGAGCTACAGCAACAGCTCGCGCGGCTTCCAGCTCCCGGGGCCGACGCTCTGCGTGACCGCCGGGCTGCCCGTCACCGTGATCCTGCACAACACCCTGCCCGAGGCCACGTCGATCGTCTTCCCGGGCCAGAAGAACGTGAAGGCGAACGGCAACCCGGCCCAGCCCCAGCTCGACCCGGGTGGCTCGCTGACGTCGCTCGTGCAAGGGGCCGAGGCCCGGAACGGCTCGGTGACCTACACGTTCACGCCCGGCAGCCCGGGCACCTACCTCTACGAGAGCGGCACGGACGCGAACAAGCAGCTCCAGATGGGGCTGTACGGCGCACTGGTCGTCCGGCCGAGCGGCCACCCCGACCAGGTCAACGACCGCGCCGACTCGGTGTTCAGCCCGGCGCACGAGTACGTGTTCCTGCTGTCGGAGATCGACCCCGACCTGCACCTGGCGGTCGAGCGGTCCCAGCCCGTCCGCTGGGCGACGTTCCACCCGCGGTACTACCTGATCAACGGCCGGAGCATGCCGGACACGCTCGCCCCGAACTACGCGTCCTGGCTGCCGAACCAGCCGTACGGCGCGTTCGTGCACATCCGTCAGTGGGACGCGACGAGCAACCCGCTGCCCGCCGTCATCCGCTACCTCAACGCGGGCACGGTCAACTACCCGTTCCACCCGCACGGCAGCGACGAGCGCGTCGTCAACAAGGACGGCCGCACGCTCGCGGGCCCGGCAGGTCAGGACCTGTCCTACGAGAAGTTCGACCTCGACGTCCAGCCCGGGCAGACGGTCGACGCGCTCATGGACTGGCGCGACGTCGAGCAGTGGGACGCCGCGACCAACCCGATCCCGACGCAGATCCCGGCCATCACCGACCAGCTCCTCGTGGGCACGGACACGTGGTTCAGCGAGAGCCCGTACCTCGGCACCAAGAACGCGTTGCCGCCGACCATCACGTCGAACAACGAGTGCGGCGAGTACTACCACATCGCCCACAGCCACGCCCTGCAGCAGGCCACCAACTACGGCGCGACCTTCGGAGGGATGATGACGGTCTTCCGCATCGATCCTCTCGCCGGTTGCCTGGCGAAATGAGGACCGGCGATGACTCTCGTCCAGTGGGCTGAATCGTCGACCACCCGCCCGAGCAGGCGCCGACGCACGGTCGGCGCGGGCGTCGTGAGCCTCGCGCTCGCGGTCGCCCTGGTGGGCGCGTCCACCCCGGCGTCGGCAGTGCCGACGCGGCTGCCCGCGAGCGTGCCGGCCGTCGTGCCGGCCACGGCGCACGGTGCCGAGCTGCACGCCGCCGCGGCGGGCAAGCTCGCGCCGCAGGGCTGCACGAGGAGCGGGACGACCGCGACGTGCGACCTGTACGCGATGACCGGGACGGCGTCGCTGCTCGGGCAGGAGATCCCGATCTGGGGGTTCTCTCCCTCGGGCGCTGCCGGGACCGCGACCGCGCCCGGACCCTTGCTCGTGGTCGCGCAGGGCGACACCGTGTCCGTCGTCCTGCACAACGGGCTCGCCGAACCGGTGTCGCTGGCGTTCCCGGGCCAGCCCGCGTCCGCCTTCACCGCCGGCCTGTCGGCCCAGGCCGAGGAGACCGGCGCAGCACCCGGCACGACCCAGACCTACACGTTCACGGCCGCCCGTGCGGGGACGTTCCTCTACGAGGCGGGGCACACGTCGGGCGGTGCCCGGCAGGTCGCGATGGGGCTCGGCGGAGCCCTCGTCGTGCAGGCACCCGACGGCACGGCCTACGGCTCGCCCGCGGGCTACCCCAGCACCGCGTACGACGACGCCGCCGTCGTCGTGCTCAGCGAGGTCGACCCGGCGCTCAACGCGGCACCGGCGACGTTCGACATGCGCAGCTTCCACCCGGCGTACCGGCTCATCAACGGCAAGCCGTACCCGTCGACCGACCCGATCAGCACCGACCAGGGCCACAGTGTCCTGCTGCGCTACGTCAACGTCGGGTCGAGCACCCACGTCATGAGCCTGCTCGGGGCCGACCAGACGCAGGTCGCCGAGGGCGGGCACCCCCGGCAGTTCGCGGAGAACGCCGTCGTCGTCGCGGTCGGACCGGGCATGACGGCCGACACGGTCGTGACGATGCCCACCGGCCCGGAGGCCAAGATCGCGCTGTACGAGGCTGCGGGGCACCTGGACAACGACGGCCAGTCGACGGCCGACCCGCTGTCTCTCGCGTTCGGCGGCATGCTCACGTTCCTCGACACCGCCGCGCCACCGCCCAGCACCGATCTCGTCGGGCCGGTATCCACGAACGTCGTGGCCGCGCCCAACCCGTCGGACGGACTGGCGCCCGTCGTCGTGACCGCGGACCTCAGCGACGCCACCACGGGTGGCTCACCCGTGACGCAGGCGGAGCTCGTGATCGACGACGCCGTGACCGTCGGTGTCGGCTTCGGCACCCCGATGACCGGGGCCTTCGGCGGTGTGGACGTCGTCGGCGCCTCGGGCACGATCACCCCGGCCGTCCTGGCCGCGCTCGACGCAGGCAAGCACACCGTCTTCGTGCGCGCCCTCGACTCCGCAGGCAACTGGGGCGTCGTCGGCGGCGTGATCCTCAACCTGCCCAAGGTCGGGCCGCAGACGGTCAACGGCACGGTGAGCCCGACGCCGGCCGACGGGACCCTCGACGTGGCGGTCTCCGCCACCGGCGACGACACCACGGCCGAGGGCACCATCACCGACGCCGAGTACTTCCTCGACACGCTCGGCGCCGCGGGCACCGGCGCGACGTTGACCCGCAACCGCACGGCCACCGTCGTCTCGGAGGACGCGACCATCCCGGCCGCGACCGTGCACGCGCTCGGCGAGGGCGTGCACCACGTGCTCGTCCGCAGCAAGGACTCCCTCGGGCTGTGGGGCCCGGAGCTCGACATCCCCCTGACCGTGGACCTGACGGGTCCTGGAGTGGAGGCGGCCAGCGTCGGACCCAACCCGACGAACGGCGTGCTGACCGATCGGAGCCAGCCGGGGTACCTCGTCGTCTCGGCCCGGATCACGGACCGTGACGCTGGCGGCGGCCTCCAGAGCGTCGTCAGCGACGCGGAGGGCTTCCTCGACCCGAACGCGGGCATCCCCGCCGGCGGGACTGACTTCCAGATGATCGCCGTCGACGGGCTCATGGACAGCCAGACCGAGACGGTCTACGGGCTCATCCCGATCTCGCAGATCCGGCCGCTGGCCGACGGCACGCACCACGTGCTCGTCCGCGGCCAGGACGCTGCGGGCAACTGGGGTGCGCTGTTCGGGATCGACCTGGTCGTGGACAAGGCGGCGCCTGTGCTCGGGGCCGTGGTCGGCACACCGAACCCGACGCTCGGAGCTGCGAGCCTGACGCTCACAGCTCCGGTCAACGAGGTCTCCTTCGCCGCAGCCGAGTTCTGGCTCGGCACGACCGACCCCGGTGCGGGCAAGGCGACGCGGGTCCCGGTGAGCCTCGTCGGGACGAGCATCGTCGCCACGGTGCCGCTCGCGACGATCGCTCTCGGCGCGCAACGGTTCAACCTGCGGGTCCAGGACCTCGCAGGCAACTGGAGCAACGCGGTCAGCACGACAGTCACGGTCAGCCGCCCCAACGCGATCTTCTCCGACACGTTCGACTCGGGGACCTTCGCGGCCTGGTCGGCGTTCACCGGCGGTGTCGCGGTCACCTCGGCGGCGGGCATCCCCGTCGGCGGCGCGAACCGCGGCCTGCAGGTGACCCTGCCCGGTGGGTCCGCCAACCGGCTGAGCTACGTGACCGACACCTCACCGACCGGTGAGACCGGCTACCACGCGCAGTTCAGCCTCAACCCGAACACGCTGACCTCCGGCTCGGTCGCGAGCACCGTGCTCACGCTCTTCGAGGCGCGCACGGCGGCAGGCGGCCAGGTCCTCGCGGTGCAGTTCCACCGCACGGGTGCCGGCGTCAACCAGGTCCGGACCGTCATGGCCCGGTCGGGTGCCGCTGCTCTGACAGGCACGTGGGTGACGCTGCCGAGCGGTTCCCACACGGTCCGGGTGGACTGGCTGGCCGGCCCGGCGACGGGCGCCGCCGCGGGATCCCTGCGGCTGCTCCTGGACGGCTCGGTCGTCTCGACCCAGACCGGCAACTCGAGCACGCTCCTGGTCGACACTGCGGTCCTCGGTGTGACAGCCGGGGTCACGTCGACGGCGGGCTCCACGATGCGGGGCTCGGCGTACATCGACTCGTTCGTCTCGACCCGCTACACGATGCCGTAGGCCGTGGGTGCCCCTGGGCCGTGCACGCCGCGGCCCAGGGGCACCGACCCAGGAGGAGGCTCACCATGCTCGAGCTCACCGCGCCGGACACCACGCCGGGCGACGCGCCGGACGCCCTGCCGGGCGCCGTCGCAAGGAGGCGTCCGGCCGTCCGCTGGAGCGTGGTCGTGGTCGTGGTCATCGTCCTGCTCGTCACCGTGGTCATGGGCGGCCTGGCCAGGACCCGCGCGGCGGCGGACGGCGGCGTGCCGCAGGACGCCGCGATTGAGGCCGCGCTCGGGGTCCGGTTCTCGCGCGTCGCGGTCGTCGGGGACGGTGGTCTCATCGTCGTCAGCTACGTGGTGCTCGACGCCGAGAAGGCGACCCGGTTCCAGTCGGACACCGCCCACGCGCCGGTGCTGGTCAGCGAGGCGCGCGACCTGAGCACCAGGCGCGTGTCGCTCATGAAGCAGGGCCACGGCATGCGGCCGGGGCAGACCTACTACCTCGTCTACGAGAACACCGCCGGCGCGCTGCGGCCCGACGAGCACGTCTCGATCGAGACCGACACCCTCCAGCTCCGCCACATGCCCGTGCTGTGAGAGGCGGCGCTGCGGTGCGTGCGCGGTCGACCGTGACGCGGATCGGTCTGGCAGGTCTGGTCGCGGCCCTGGCGGTGCTCGTCGGCCCGGTGCCGGCCGCCCAGGCGCACGCGTTCCTGGCTGGCAGCAGTCCTGCCGACGGGCAGGTGCTCGTGGATCCGCCGGCCCAGGTCCGCCTGGACTTCAGTGAGTCGGTCGTGCTGAGTGCGACGCGCATCGACGTCGTGGACGCCACCGGCCGGCACCTGGACCTGGCGGGCCTGCGGATCGAGTCGGGCGCCGACGCCGCCGACCTCGAGCAGCCCGTCGAGGTCGTCGTGGACGTGCCGGCGATGGATCACGGTGCGTACCGGGTGTCCTGGTCGACGCTGTCGAGCGACGACCTGCACGCGACCGAGGGGGTGCTCGTCTTCGGCGTCGGTCAGGCCGTGACTGCGGGCGGGCTCGACGAGCCGTCGCCGCGACCGGTCGAGGCGACGCTGCGCTGGTTGCTCCTGCTCGGGCTGTCGGGAGCGCTGGGCGGCCCGCTCGCGCTGCGTCTCCTGGTGCGCGCGGATGGGTCGGACCGGGCCGCGTCGTTCGCGCGTCGGGCGGCGTCCGGCGGTGCCGTCGGCGGTGCCGTCGTCGCGGTGCTCCTGCTCGTCGACCAGCTGACCGCCAGCGGAGCAGACCCGGTCCGGCTGCTCGGCGGCGACTACGGCGGGCGGTGGGCAGTCCGCGAGGTGGGCCTCGTGGTCCTCGCGGTGTCGGGACTGAGCCGGGTACGCGCGTCCCGGCGTCACGCGCTGCTGCTCGCGGCCGGTGCGACGCTCGCCTGCCTCGGTACCGCCGTGCTCGGGCACTCGGCAGGCGGCGGCGGGCTGGATCTCACGCGGATCGCGGCGTCGGCCGCGCATCTCGCTGCGGCGACCACGTGGTCGGGATGCCTTACGGTCCTCACCGTCGCCGTGGTCCTGTCCGCGCGGGGCGGCCCGGCGGCGCGGCTCGTCGGCAGCCGGGCACTCCGCGCCTTCGGGCCGCCCGCCGCCGTGTGCGTGAGCGTCATGGTCGTGACGGGGGTCTACCTGAGCAGCGGGGTGGTGGGCTCGGTCGACGCGGCACTTGGCACAAGCTACGGACGTGCTCTCCTGCTCAAGGTCGGCCTGGCAGCAGTCGTCGGAGCGCTCGCCCTGGTCAACACGTCCCGGCTGCACCGTGCGGGCGGGTCGCGCACGCAGAGCACGCAGAGCACGCCGCGCCTCCCGCGACGCACCATCCTGGCCGAGGCCGTCCTGGGGCTCGTGGTGCTCGGGCTCGCCGCGGTCCTCACCAGCGGTCAGCCCGCCATGGAGCCGCAGCTCGTGCAGAGCGCGAACGGTCCGACCGACGGCCCGGTCGTCCGTCAGGTCGTCGACCTGCAGGAGACCCTCGACATCCGGCCCAACCGGCCCGGACCGAACGTCGTCATCGTCGAGGTCTTCGACACGCGTCGGCCCGCGCCCGCGCCCGTGCGCACGGTCGAGGTCACCGTCGCCGCTGCGGACGGGACGGTCGGGACGCCCGCACCGGCGGAGCCGCTGGGCAACGGGCGGTGGTCGGTCAACGTGACGCTGGCGAGCGCGGGGAGCGCGCAGGTGCAGGTCGTTGCGCATCGCGACGGGCTGGCCGACGCCGCGGTCGACTATCCGTGGTCGATCGGCAGCCTGACGGGCCCGCCGATCGCCCGCGTGTCCACGGCGCCGATCCGTGCCCAGCTGAGGGCCGCGGCGCTCGCGGTGTCCCTCGCTGTCCTGCTCGCCTGGTGGGCCGCGCTGGCCGTCGCGGAGCGTCGCAGAAGCTCCCGGACCGATCCGACAGGCGACGCAGCGGCGTCCGTGCTGCCCGACGAGCGGACGATCAGGGGTCGGACGTAGGTGGCTCCCCCTCGCGAGCCCGGGGCCGACCGCGCGGGGGGATCGGCGCGGCGTGCTTCGGCATGCGTCCCGCGTCGGCGAGCGCCCGACGCAGCAGCATCTCCACCTGGGCGTTGAGGCTGCGGAGCTCGTCGTCGGCCCACCGGACGAGCGCGTCGTGGACGGCAGGGTCGATGCGGAGCAGGACCTGCCGGCGCTCGCTCATGTGTACAAGGAGCCGGCGTTCACGACCGGCGACGGCGGCTGGTCCCCGCACAGCACGACCATGAGGTTGCTGACCATGGCGGCCTTCCGCTCGTCGTCGAGGCTGACGACACCGTTCTCCTCGAGCCGGTTCAGGGCGAGCTCGACCATGCCGACCGCACCCTCGACGATGCGCGAGCGGGCGGCGACGACGGCGCTGGCCTGCTGGCGGCGGAGCATCGCCTGGGCGATCTCGGGGGCATAGGCGAGGTGGGAGATCCGCACCTCGACGATCTCGACGCCGGCGATGGCGACCCGGGTGGCGACCTCGGCGGCCAGCTGGGCCGCGACGACGTCGGTCGAGCCGCGCAGCGAGGTGCCGGCCTCGGTGGTGTCGTCGTAGGGATGGGTCGTGGCGACGTGGCGCAGCGCCGACTCCGCCTGCACGGTGACGAAGTCGAGGTAGCTCTCGACCGCGTAGGTCGACTTGGCGGTGTCGGCGATCTGCCAGACGACGATCGCGGCGATCTCCACCGGGCTGCCGTCGGCGTCGTTGACCTTGAGGTGGGCGGTCTCGAAGTTGCGGACCCGGACGCTGACCTTGCGGCGCTTGGTCAGTGGCAGGACCCACCAAAACCCGGGCCGCTGGACCGTGCCGATGTAGCTGCCGAAGAACTGGATCACCGACGTCTGCCCCGGCGTGACGACCACGAGGGACGTGATGGTCAGGACGGCGACGACCGCGGGTACCCAGAGCCACGTCTCGGCGCTCTGCTGACCGACCGCGACCCACACCGCGCACCCGGCCAGGACCAGGACGCCGAGCCAGCCGCTGACGGCGAGGGCCGGGCGCTGACTGATGACGAGCCGAGCTCCTTGGAGCCCGACGGGCTCGGCCTTCAACGGTGACTCGATGGTGCTCACGGTCTGTTCCCTTCGCTCAAAGTGATATCACATTGATAGCACTCCCGTGAGCTCGCCACCAGCCCTTTCGCCAAGCGTGCGCGCGGTGGCCCACCCTCTCGAGTCGGACAATCGGGACGTTCGGTCCTACCGCCCCGACCTGACAGGTGGGTAGGGCTGAGGTAGCAAGCGCCGACCCAGGGCCCGCACGAGCGGACCGAGGTGTGCCATGATGATCGAACGAGCCGAGCGGAACCCGCAGCCGATCCTCGGGGTGCGCGAGGTCGTGCGGATGACGGCGTTCCAGGACTTCTTCGGCCGCGCCTTCGGTGCTGCGGCAGCTGACCTGGGCCGGCAGGAAGCCGCGCCGGCCGGACCCCCTGTCGCGTTGTACCGCGGTCCCGTCACCACGACGGTCGACGTCACCGCGGGCTTCCCCGTCGGGCAGCCCGTCACGCCGGGTGACGGTCTCGTCACCGCCACGCTCCCCGGCGGCCCGACCGTTGAGGCGGTCCACACCGGGTCGTACGACTCGCTGTCGACGACCTATGCCGAGGTCAACGCCTGGATCGCCGAGCAGGGGCTGACCCCCGAGGGGGAGATGTGGGAGGAGTACCTCGTCGGACCGGACGCTGAGCCCGACCCGAGCCGTTGGCAGACCCGGGTCGTCTTCCCCGTGCGCTGAGCAGACGTCGTGCCGAGGCGCTACACCTCCACGGCGAGGGGGTAGCGTCACTCGGGCAGGGGGATAATTCTTGCGGATTTCGGGGAGCAAAAATGGGCGCCAGCGTCGACGCACCGTATGGATCACCAGACAATTCGGACGTATTGAAGCAGGATCCGGGACTGCCACCCGTCGCACTCGACGAGGCAGCACTCGAGTCGCAGGACACCCACTGGACGCCGGCCAAGATCGCGATCTGGGTCGCCATCGCCCTCCTGGGTGGCGTGAGCTGGGTCGTCATCGCCGGAATCCGCGGCGAGACGGTCAACGCGGTGTGGTTCGTGTTCGCCGCCGTGTGCTCCTACCTCATCGCCTACCGGTTCTACTCCCGGTACATCGAGAAGCACCTGCTCCGGCCCGACGACAGGCGCGCGACGCCCGCCGAGTACGACGGGGACGGCAAGGACTACGTCGCGACCGACCGTCGCGTCCTGTTCGGCCACCACTTCGCCGCGATCGCCGGCGCCGGGCCGCTCGTCGGCCCGGTGCTCGCCGCACAGATGGGCTACCTGCCGGGCACGATCTGGATCATCGCCGGCGTGATCGTCGCGGGCGCGGTCCAGGACTACCTGGTGCTCTTCTTCTCCATGCGTCGCGGCGGCCGGTCCCTCGGCCAGATGGCGCGTGAGGAGCTCGGGGTCATCGGCGGCACGGCGGCCCTCATCGCGACGCTGACCATCATGGTGATCATCATCGCGATCCTCGCGCTCGTGGTCGTCAACGCGCTCGCCGCGAGCCCCTGGGGCGTCTTCTCGGTCGGCATGACCATCCCGATCGCCCTGCTCATGGGCTGCTACCTGCGCTTCTTCCGCCCGGGCAAGGTGTCCGAGGTCTCGATCATCGGGTTCACGCTCCTCATCGCCGTGATCATCGGCGGCGGCCTGATAGCCGACACGTCGTGGGGCGTGAGCTTCTTCACCATCGACAAGGTCGCGATCGGCTGGGGCATCATCGTCTACGGCTTCATCGCCGCGATCCTGCCCGTCTGGCTGCTCCTGGCCCCGCGCGACTACCTGTCGACGTTCATGAAGGTCGGCACGATCGTGATGCTCGCCGTCGCGATCGTCCTGGTCCGCCCCGTCATCAACGTCCCGGCCGTGAGCGAGTTCGCGTCCACCGGCAAGGGCCCGGTCGTCGCCGGCTCGCTGTTCCCGTTCCTGTTCGTCACGATCGCGTGCGGCGCGCTGTCCGGGTTCCATGCGCTCATCGCGTCGGGCACCACGCCCAAGCTCGTCGAGAAGGAGCGCCAGACGCGCTTCATCGGGTACGGCGGGATGCTCATGGAGTCGTTCGTCGCGATCATGGCGCTCGTCGCCGCGCTCTCGATCGACCGCGGGATCTACTTCGTCATGAACGCGCCGGCCGCGCTCACAGGCGGCACGGTCGAGTCCGCCGCCGCGTGGGTCAACGGGCTGGGTCTCTCGGGGGTCAACGTGACCCCGGAGCTGCTCACCGAGACCGCGAAGAACGTCGGCGAGTCGTCGATCATCTCGCGCACCGGCGGCGCCCCCACCCTGTCGGTCGGGCTCGCGCACATCATGCAGCAGCTCGTCGGCGGCACCGGGATGATGGCGTTCTGGTACCACTTCGCGATCATGTTCGAGGCGCTGTTCATCCTCACCGCAGTCGACGCCGGGACCCGCGTGGCCCGGTTCATGCTGCAGGACAGCCTCGGCAACTTCATCCCGCGGTTCCGCGACACGTCGTGGCGCGTGGGGGCCTGGATCACGACCGCGGTCATGGTCGGGCTGTGGGGCGCGGTCCTGCTCATGGGTGTCACCGACCCGCTCGGCGGCATCAACACCCTGTTCCCGCTGTTCGGGATCGCCAACCAGCTGCTCGCGGCGATCGCGCTCGCGGTCTGCATGGCCATCGTGGCCAAGCGGGGGGCGTTCCGGTACCTGTGGATCGTCGCGGTGCCCCTGGTCTTCGCCGCAGCGGTGACGATCACGGCGTCGTTCCTGAAGATCTTCTCGTCGGTGCCCGCGGTCGGGTACTTCGCGCAGCACGCGGCCTTCGGCAAGGCGCTGGCCGACGGCAAGACGAGCTTCGGGTCGGCCGCGACCGTCGAGGCGATGCAGGCGGTGTTCCGCAACACGATGATCCAGGGCGTCCTGTCGGTGCTCTTCGTGGTGCTGTCGATCATCGTGATCGTCGCGTCGCTCTGGGAGACCTGGAAGGCCTTCCGCCTCGGCGGTGGCCCGAACGCCGAGGACAAGGCGGTGCCGTCCCGGATCTTCGCGCCGGCCGGCTTCGTCGCGACCCCGGCCGAGAAGGTGCTCGAGCAGCA
Source organism: Cellulomonas sp. WB94 (assembly GCF_003115775.1). Classification (NCBI taxonomy): domain Bacteria; kingdom Bacillati; phylum Actinomycetota; class Actinomycetes; order Micrococcales; family Cellulomonadaceae; genus Cellulomonas; species Cellulomonas sp. WB94. Next base: position 1,045,688 of record NZ_QEES01000002.1, on the reverse strand, counting down.
GTGGGCCGCGCACACCGGTCCCGCCGGCCGCGTCCGAGCGGGTGGCCACTGATGGGGGTGGCCGCGGCGGTGCGCCAGGGCGCACGAGGGGTGTCCTGGTTCGTCAAGGGGATGCTCCGTGAGGACGCGTACGAGAGGTACGTCGAGCACGTCGCGGCCCAGCACGACGGCGGGCACGGCGGACGCGTCATGACCGAGCGCGAGTTCTGGCGCGACGTGACCGACCGGCAGGACCGCAACCCGCAGGGCCGGTGCTGCTGACCCACCTCACGACGGTGTGAGACCCGACGCCGGTCGGCTCCTCTCGGGGAGCCGGCGGGCGTCGGCGTCAGGTCAGGCGGCGCCGTCCTCGTCGTCGTCGGTCGCAGCGCGGGTGTGCACGGCGTCCACCTCCGCGACCCGGGCATGCAGCCGGTCGCGGATCTCTTCAGGGGTGTAGGCGCGTCGACGGCGCTCGTCCTTCGCGATGAGCACACCGCCCGCGGCGACGCCGGCGAACGCGGCGACCCCCAGGACCTTCCACCACTTCATCCGCCTAGGCTACAGACGTGCCCGCGGACCGGATCGACCTGGACGAGGCCCTCGACGCCACGCGGACAGGCGACCTGTGGCTGTTCCGGGGCCACACGATCGCTGACCGCGCGATCCAGCTGACGACGAACAGCCCCGTCAACCACGTCGGCATGGCGGTGGTCATCGACGACCTCCCCCCGCTCATGTGGCACGCCGAGCTGGGCCGGTCGCTGACCGACCAGTGGACGGGCGACCACCACCGCGGCGCGCAGCTCCACGACCTGCGCGAGGCGGTCGTCGTGTGGGGCAACCGGTACGACCAGAAGGCGTGGCTGCGCCAGCTCGACCAGCCGGTGACCCGCGAGATGGAGGACGCCGTGCTCCGCACGATCGCGCGCCTCGACGGCACCCCGTTCCCCTCGACGGTGCAGCTCGGGCTCCGCTGGCTGGGCGGCCGCGCGCCGAGGCCCGCGTGGACGCGCCGCGAGGAGCACCTGGAGACCGTCTACTGCGCCGAGGTCGTGGCCCTGACCCTCGAGGCCATGGGGCTGCTGCCGGGCGGGCACCACTCGAGCTGGTTCGACCCGGGCACGTTCTGGAGCGGCGACGACCTCGGCCTGACCGGCGGGGCGACGCTCGGCACGGAGATCGCCGTGGAGATCCCGGCGCTCGCTGCGCGCTGAGCCCGGCGACGGTCGCACGCGCCGACCGACCAGGGCCCGTCAGCCGGTCGAGACCGACCCGGTGCAGGCGGGGGACTCGACGCCGTCGACGACCACGCTCTGACTCCAGCTCCACGAGGTCCCGAGGCCCGCGAGCGCGTCGACGGGGAGAGCCCTTGACTCGGTCCACGGCCCCGAGACGCCGCCGTACGTCGGGAAGTCGTAGGAGCGGGCGTCGGCCGTGCCCTGGGACGTGAACGCGATGCGGACCACCACGTCGGACGAGGCGTCGGTGGAGCCCGACAGCTCCCACTCCACGCGCGGCGCCGGGTCGACGGTCGCGTGGCGCGTCACCCCGAGCCGGGTCTCGGTCGCAGGGTAGAGCGAGGCGGACAGCGTCCCCCCGGTGAGGCCGAGCGACCCGGGGTCGCCCGACGCCATCTCGCAGGCGAGGTCCACCGGCCCGGCGAACATCTGCGACGAGCCGAGCGCGCCGGAGAAGAGTGCCAGGCCGGCGCAGGCCGTCGCCGAGAGCGTCGTGGCGACCGGCACCCACCGGGGCACGGCCGGCAGCTCCCACGAGACCGGCGGGCCGGGGTCGGACAGCGAGTCGGGCCCGGCGGGCCACCGGTACGGACGCGGTCGACGCGTGTGCAGCACGACCGTCGAGGCGAGCCGGTCCGCGATGGTCAGCCGCTCGGTGGTCCACAGGGGGAGCAGGAAGCCGATGAAGAGGATGGCGTCGAGGAGGTGCAGCACGTACCGGACGAGGGTCCGCACCAGCCCGATCGGTCGGGCGTCGGCCCGCCGCACGACGGCGAGCCCCATGACGAGCTTGCCGGGCGTCGCGCCGAGGTAGGCCTGCATGAGCACGGCGACCAGCACCGCTCCGACGGCCCACCCGCTGCTCGTCCAGGCGGTCACCCCGGCGTGCTCGCTGCCGTTGTACCCGAACGCCACGCCGAGGAACGGCAGGGTCAGCGCCGGCGCGCCGAGGGCGAGGAAGGCGATCCCGCTGCCGAGCAGGCCGTCGAGCACGGACGCGATGACGCGTCGGCTCCACGCCGCGTACGGCGGAACGGGCAGGCCGAGCCCCGGAGACGGCCGCGACCCCGGCGTCTCGACCTCCGCACCCCCTGCGACAGTCATGAGGGCATCGTGGCAGACAACGGCTCGCACCGACGGGGGATTCGCGGGGGGTTGTCCTTCCCGTCGGGGGCCGCGCCCGCACGCCGCTCCGCACACGGCCCCCGGGGTGGCATGCTGGTGCGTGGGAGCGCTCCCCCGTCATCGCTGACGGGGGGACCCGATGAGCATCCGCACGACCCGACCCACCGGCACCACCACAAGGAACGCCCTCATGTCCCCGCAGGCAGTCGCCCCCGCCCAGTCCGTCGACCACACCGCCGTGACCGGCCGGTCCCTCGACCTGGACGGGCGCCGGTTCTACCAGATCAGCGCGTATGACCAGATGCCGCCGTTCTTCATGACGCTCGTCGGTGCGAGCGACCTGTGGCTGTTCATCTCGAGCACCGGCGGGGTCACGGCCGGCCGGGAGCACGCCGACCGCGCGCTGTTCCCGTACTACACGGAGGACAAGGTCGCCGAGGGCGCGGGGCGCACGGGTGGACTGAGCGTCCTGCGGGTCACGCTGCCCGACGGCGGCGTCGTGTGCTGGCAGCCGTTCGCCGAGACGCGTCCCGGCGACCCGGCGGTCGAGCGGAACCTTGCGAAGGACTACCTCGGCACGACCCTCGTCTTCGAGGAGAGCCGCGCGGACCTCGGCCTGCGGCTGCGCGTGTCCTGGCAGACCAGCGCGCGGTACGGCGTCGTGCGCAGCTGCGAGCTGACGTCGCTCGCGGACGGGCCGCGGACGGTCGAGATCCTCGACGGGTTCGTCAACCTGCTCCCGGCCGGCGCCACCGCGCAGGTCCAGAACGAGCTGAGCGCGCTGCTCGACGCGTACAAGCGGACCGAGGTCGACGACGCGACCGGCCTGGGCATCCTCTACATGAACTCCAAGCTCACCGACAAGGCCGAGCCGAGCGAGTCGCTGCGCGCGAACGTGGCCTGGCACGTCGGTCTCGGACGGGTCGACCACCTGCTGTCCGACCGTCAGGTCCGGGCGTTCGCGGCAGGCGACCGGGTCGCGCCGGACACCGAGCTGCGGGGCGAGCGCGGCGCGTACCTCGTGCGCTCCCGCGTCGTCCTGGCTGCGGGCGAGCAGCAGCGGTGGAGCGTCGTGGCCGACGCCGACCTCGACGCGGCGCAGGTCGTCGCGCTGCAGACCGAGCTGGCCGACCCGGCGGGTGCCGGTGCACGGCTCGCGGCCGACATCGACCGCACCCGGACCGACCTCGAGGCGCTCATCGCGACGTCGGACGCCGCCCAGCTGACCGGCGACGAGCTGGCCGCCGCGCACCACGGCGCCAACGTGCTCTTCAACTCGATGCGCGGCGGTGTGCCCGCGGACGGGCACGCCGTCGAGGCCGCCGATTTCCGGCTGTTCGTCGCGCAGCGCAGCCCGCGCACCGCGCAGCGCTGCGCGGACGTGCTCGCCGGGCTGCCGGAGCGGCTCCCGGTCGACGCGCTGGTCGCCCTCGCCGAGCGGGACGGCGACCCGGACCTGTGGCGCCTGGCCCGCGAGTACCTGCCGCTCACGTTCAGCCGCCGCCACGGCGACCCGAGCCGGCCCTGGAACGTGTTCCGGATCGCCCTGCACGACGAGCGCGGCAAGCTGAAGGTCGACTTCCAGGGCAACTGGCGCGACATCTTCCAGAACTGGGAGGCGCTCGCCTGGTCGTTCCCGGAGTACGTCGAGTCGATGGTCGCGGTGTTCCTCGACGCGAGCACTGCCGATGGCTACAACCCGTACCGGATCTCCCGGACCGGCATCGACTGGGAGGTCCCGGAGCCGGGCAACCCGTGGTCCAACATCGGCTACTGGAGCGACCACCAGATCGTCTACCTGCTCAAGCTGATCGAGACCTCCGAGCGGTTCCACCCGGGCGTGCTCGCCGGGCTCGTCAACCGCCCGGTGCTCACGCACGGCGACGTGCCGTACCGGATCGCGTCGTACGAGCAGACGCTGCTCGACCCGGGCGAGACGATCACGTTCGACCAGGCGGCAGCCGCGGCCATCGCGCGCCGCGTCGCGGTCGAGGGGGCCGACGGCAAGCTCGTGCACGGCCCGGACGGCGAGCTGGTGCGGGTGACGCTCGGCGAGAAGCTCCTGCTGCTCGTCCTGGCGAAGCTCGTCAACCTGGTCCCGGACGGCGGGATCTGGATGAACACCCAGCGCCCCGAGTGGAACGACGCGAACAACGCGCTCGTCGGGCGCGGTCTCTCGGTCGTGACGCTGGCCTACGTGCGCCGCTACCTGGGCGTGGTCCGCGAGCTGCTCGCGGAGGACCTGTCCCTGACCACCGAGCTGCGCGACCTGCTCACGGACGTGCACGCGGCGCTCGCCGGGCACGCGGACGGCGTCGCCGCGGGGTTCGACGACGCGTCCCGCAAGTCGGTCATGGACGCGCTGGGGGCCGCCGGGACGGCGTACCGCACGCGGGTCTACGCCGGGTTCCGCGGGAGCCGGACGACGGTCGACGCCGCCACGGTGCACGAGTTCCTCGACCTGGCCGAGCGGTACGTCGACGCAGGGCTGCGGGCCAACCGCCGCGCCGACGCGCTGTTCCACTCCTACAACCTCCTCGACCTGCGCCAGGGCGGGGCGGGGATCCGCCGGCTCCAGGTGATGCTCGAGGGTCAGGTCGCCATCCTGTCGTCGGGCCTGCTCGGCCCGCACGAGTGCCTCGGCCTGCTGCACGGTCTGCGCCGGAGCGCCCTGTACCGCCCTGACCAGCACAGCTACATGCTCTACCCCGACAAGACGTTGCCCAGGTTCCTCGAGCGCAACCTCCTGCGCGCCGACCGGGCCGCCGGGGTCCCGCTGGTCGCCCAGCTCGTCCGGGCGGGGGACACCTCGATCGTCCTGCAGGACGTCGGGGGCGACTTCCGTTTCGCGCCCGACATCCACAACGCGGGGGACGTCACCGCGGCGCTCGCGGCTGTCCCGGCCGATGCCGTCGCGCCCGAGGTCGTCGAGCGCGGCCGGGAGGCGCTGCTGGCGGTCTTCGAGGACGTCTTCCAGCACGCCGAGTTCACGGGCCGGTCGGGGTCGTTCTTCGCGTACGAGGGCCTCGGCAGCATCTACTGGCACATGGTCTCCAAGCTGCTGCTCGCGGTCCAGGAGAACGTCGAGCGGGCGGTCGCCGAGGGCGCCGACGCCACCGTCGTCGACCGGCTGCGCGACGCCTACGAGGACGTCCGCATCGGGCTCGGGTACTCCAAGACCCCCGAGGTCTACGGCGCGTTCCCGGTCGACCCCTACTCGCACACGCCGGCGGGCCGCGGCGCGCGCCAGCCGGGCATGACCGGCCAGGTCAAGGAGGAGGTGCTGACCCGGCTCGGCGAGCTCGGGCTGCGCGTCGAGCGCGGCCGGATCGCGTTCCGACCGGTCCTCCTGCGTCCGCAGGAGTGGACGACGCGCCCCGAGACGTTCCGGTACCTCGACGTCGCCGGGCGGCCGCAGTCGATCGACCTCGAGGCCGGCTCGCTCGCGTTCACGTTCTGCCAGGTGCCCGTCGTCTACCGCCGGAACGACCGGAGCGAGGTCCGGGTGGACCGTGCGGACGGGACGCAGGTCGTCCTGACGGGGGGGAGCCTCGACGCCGAGCTCAGTGCCCGCGTCTTCCAGCGACTCGGTGACGTGGTCCGCATCGTGGTGGACACGCCGGCCGGCTGAGGACCGGCGGCGCCGGGCGGGCGGCGCCCGTCCAGGCGGACGAGTCGGGCGGACGAGCAGGCCATACCGGGCACGTGGACGACGCCTCCGGAGCAGAATGGTGAGCGTCGCCTCGCCGGCCCACGTCCGCGGACCGCGCGCCTGCGCAGCACCGAAGGGAACCCGAGCCATGGCCGCCATGCCGCACTTCTCCATCGACTTCGTCGCCGAGCAGAGCGCCGACTTCAGGCAGGTCCTGTGGACGGGCGTGCATGCCCAGCTCGTGATCATGACCATCCCGCCGGGCGGCGAGATCGGTGCGGAGACGCACGAGCACACCGACCAGATCCTCACGTTCGTCAGCGGGGCAGGCGAGGCCGACGTGGCCGGCGAGACCAAGCCGGTGGGGGCTGGCGACCTGGTGGCCGTCGCCGCCGGAGCGCTGCACAACGTCCGCAACACCGGCGTCAACCCGCTCGTCCTGTACACGGTGTACGCCCCGCCGCAGCACGCCGAGGGGGCGGTGCACGCGACGAAGGCGGAGGCCGACGTGGCCGAGGAGTCCGGGCAGGACGAGCCGCCCGCGCGCTGACCAGCGGCTGCCCGCCGGCGCCGTCGGTCGGGGCGGCAGCGCTGTCGCGGGACCCCGCGGAGCGGTAGAACAGACGCAAGGGCAGCTGCTGCGCCCGCGCGACACCGCCGTACGGCCGCGGCTGCCGGACCGGGAGGGGTGACCCCATGCCGACGGTCGTCGTCGAGGGGCTGCGCAAGAGCTACGGCGCTCTCGCCGCGGTGGACGGGCTGGACCTGACGATCGAGGCCGGCGAGGTGATCGCCCTGCTCGGACCGAACGGCGCCGGCAAGACGACCACCGTCGAGATCCTCGAGGGCTACCGCAAGCCCGACGCGGGCACGGTCTCGGTGCTCGGCAGGCCCTGCTGGCCGGCCGGGTCGCCGGGACCCTCGTGGTCGCCCTGCTCACGTTGGCGGTCATCTACCTGGTCGCCGGGCTGATGTATGGGGTCGGCGTCCCGCCGGCGTGGCCCGCGGCGCTCCTGACGTTCGTGGTCGCCACCGCCTGCTTCGCGGTGCTGGGCCTCGCCGTCATGTCGCTGCTCCAGTCCGCCGAGGCCGTCATCGGCGCCACGCTCGGCACGCTCCTGCCGCTGTGCTTCATCTCCGACGTCTTCGTCGTCGGCGTGACGTTCCCGCCGTTCCTCGACCGCCTCGCGTGGGTGTTCCCGCTGCGCCACGCCACCCGGGCGATGTCCCTCGCGACGGCGACCGACGTCGTCGGCTCGGGGCTGTCGTGGGACCACCTGGGCGTGCTGCTCGCGTGGACCGTCGGGGGGCTCGTCGTCGTGGCGTGGCGGTTCAGCTGGGTCAACCTCGAGCCGAAGCCCAAGCCGAAGCCGATCCCTGAACGGGCCACGGCGGCGCGTCCCGTCGCTAGGCTCGGCCGTGGTTCGTGAGGCCGTCGGGCCGACGACGTGAGCAGGGGGAGCTCGGTGGCTGAGCCGCTGGTGCACATCAGGAACTTTCGGATGGACTTCGGGAGCCAGACGGTGATCCGTGACCTCTCGTTCGACGTCCGAGCGGGCGAGACCTTCGGGTTCCTGGGGAGCAACGGTTCGGGCAAGACGACCACGCTGCGCGCGCTGCTCGGGATCTACCAACCGACCGCGGGCGTCCTGCACATCGACGGGAAGGTCTTCGAGCCGCGCGACGGCGCCCGGCTCGGGTACCTGCCGGAGGAGCGCGGGCTCTACAAGAAGGAGCCCGTCCTCGACGTCATGGTGTACTTCGGCCGGCTCAAGGGCCTCAGCCGGGACGCCGCCGCTGCCTGGTCGCGGGCCTACCTCGAGCGGGTCGCCCTGGCCGACAAGGCCGCCATCCGGCTGGACAAGCTGTCCGGCGGCCAGCAGCAGAAGATCCAGCTCGGCGTGACGATCATGAACGACCCCGAGCTGCTCATCCTCGACGAGCCGACGCAGGGCTTCGACCCGGTGAACCGCCGGCTACTCATGGACATCATCGAGGAGCAGAAGCGCGCGGGCGCGACCGTCATCATGGTGACCCACCAGATGGACGAGGTGGAGCGGCTCTGCGACCGCGTCGTCCTGCTCAAGGACGGCACCGCCGAGGCGTACGGGACGGTCGAGGACGTGCAGGACCAGTACGGCGGGACGGTCATCCGCGTCTCCTGCACCGGTGCGCTCCCCGACTCGAACCTGTTCGACGTGGTCTCCTCCGACGACACCTCCGCCGTCCTGGCGCCGCGGGCGGGTGTCGACCTCGCCGAGATCCTGCACGAGCTCGTCGCGACGGGTGTGACGGTGCGCAGCTTCACGCCGGTCCGAACCTCCCTCGAGGAGATCTTCCTGCGGATCTACGGCAGCCAGAACGACCGAGCGGAGGCCTGAACCGTGGCGCAGCACAACCTCGGCACGGTCGTCGGCTTCGAGTTCCTCCGGGTCGTGACGAAGAGGCGGTTCTGGGTTGCCGCCCTCGCGATCCCGCTCGTCCTCGTCGCCGTGTTCTCGCTCGTGTTCATCAGCAGCTCGAGCACCGACAACGCCTCGCAGGAGCAGAAGAACGCGCAGCTCGACTTCACCTACACCGACGACTCCGGCCTCGTGACCGACGTGGTCGCGGCGGCATTCGGTGGGACGAAGGCGGCGAACGGCGACGAGGCCCTCGTCGACGTGAAGAACGGCACGGTGGACGCGTACTTCGCCTACCCTGCCGACCCGACGACGCAGCCGGTCCGGGTGTACGGGGTCGACCGGGGCATCTTCGAGAACGGCAAGTACGACGCCGTCGCGCGGCAGATCCTCGTGACGGGCGCGCAGCAGAAGATCGGGTCGCCCGAGCTCACCACGATGGCGCAGGGCGACGTCAGGGTCACGGCTCTGACGTACAAGGACGGCCAGGTGTCCGGCGGTCTGGACACCGTCATCCCGCCGCTGCTCTTCCTGGTGGCCTTCTACCTCAGCATCGTGATGCTGGGGAACCAGATGCTCAACAGCACGCTGGAGGAGAAGGAGAACCGGGTCACCGAGATGATCCTCACGACGATGAACCCCACGACCCTGATCGTCGGGAAGGTCATCTCGCTGTTCATGGTCGGCCTGGTCCAGATGCTGACCTTCGCGGTGCCCGTGGTGGTCGGCTACGTCTTCTTCCGGTCGAACCTCAGCCTGCCCGACATCGACCTGTCCCACCTGGTCCTCGAGCCGCAGCCGATGATCGTCGGGTTCCTGCTGCTCGTCGGCGGGTTCGTCCTGTTCACCGGCACGCTGGTCGCGATCGGCGCGATGGTCCCGACCGTGAAGGAGGCCGGCACCTACTTCGCCCCGCTGATGATCATGATCTTCGTCCCGTTCTACGTCGTGAGCGTCATCGTCAGCGACCCGCACGCCGTGATCGTCCAGGTCTTCACGTTCTTCCCGTACACGGCGGCTGTCACCGCGATGCTCCGCAACGGGTTCGGGACCCTCACGCTGGCGGAGTCCGCGATCGTCATCGTCGAGCTGTTCGGGCTCGGGTTCGTCGCGCTGCGGCTCGCGGTCTACCTGTTCCGCTACGGCTCGATCGAGTACTCGAAGAAGCTGTCGTTGAGCAGCGTCCTGCGCCCCAGGCGCCGCGCCTGACTCACGGCAGGTACTGCTCCTCGATCGCGTCCACGGTGCCGTCGGTGATCGTCAGCCGGTAGAGGCTCGAGAGGAACCGGCCGGCATCGGTGCCGGTGATCCGCCCGACCCAGTCCACCGCGCTCAGGTCAGAGCCGGCGGGGTCCAGGCTGCCGTCGGCGTTCGTGACCACGCGGACCGTGACGTCCGCGGCGAGGGGCAGCTCCCGCAGCAGGGAGCTGTCGTTGACGATGTAGTAGTCGTTGGGCGGCGGCGACTCGTCGCCGTGAGCTGCCGCGGCCGTGCCGGCGGCCTCGCCCGTGAGGAGCTGGACGTAGTCGACCGTCAGGTAGCGCGTGCCGCCGGCCGTGTACGTGCCCATGACGTACGCGGCCTGCCGGGTGACCTCAGGTGCCTGGGCCGTGACGGCCGGTGCCGGGCTGGTCGCCTCGTTGTCCGGGGTCGTCGCAGTGCCCGGTGTGGTCGCACCGACCTCCGGGGTGCACGCTGACGCGCTCGCCTCGGGGCCGGGCGACGCGCAGGGAGGTGTCGCAAGGAGGGTGTCCAGCCGAAGCTCCGCGGCCGCGACGCGATCGTCGAGGTCGCGCGTCGTCGCGGTGCGGGCGAGCCAGCCCCCGGCGGCCCCGACCACCAGAGCGCCGAGCGCGACAAGGACGACCGAACGTCGTCGCCACCCGCTCGTCCCGTGCGTCCCACCGTCGTGGAGCTGCTCGTCCGCACCGGCCTGCACCGTCAGCACATCCCGTGGTTGTGACCTACCGCCAGTCTGCTCTGCGCGGTGCCCGCACGCGGCTCGGATCCGGCTCGGACGCGGCTCGGAGGCGACGGTGTGCGGTTGGGACCTTCGGCACGTCCGGGACATTTCGACCGACTGCGAGCGTGGGTAGTTGAGGGGAGGCGCGATGACATCCCAACGCCAGGACCGCGCGCCGGCGCCGGCCCGGAAGTTCGGCTATCTCGTCGGTGCCGTTGTCAATGCGGTCCTGCTGTACCTCGCGAACGTGCGCCCGGGCTGGCGTGAGCTGCCGTTCCTGACGGAGCGCATGAGTGACGTGCTTCCGTTGATCAACCTGTCGCTGCTCGTGAGCGTCGCCGCGAACGTCCTCTACCTCGTGTTCGACCCCGTCTGGTTCCGGTCGCTCGGCCAGATCGCCGTGGCCGCGACGGGGCTGGTCGCGGCGCTGCGAACGCTCCAGGTGTTCCCGTTCGACTTCTCGCCGTACGAGTTCGACTGGGCGACCGTCGCGCGCGTCGTCCTGGTCGTCGCCGTCGTCGGGTCGGCCATCTCGATCGTGGTGGAGCTGGTCCGGCTCGTCGCGCACGCGGGCCACGCCACGATCGGCGGCGGCAGCGCCCGGCCGCGGGGTGCCGTCTGAGCGGACGTCACGGCCGGACGGGACTCACGGCCGGGCTGCGAGCTCCCGCACCGGGTCGGCGATCCGGGTCGCACCGTCGGCGACCTCCGCGAGGCCCGTCGACCCCACTGGGGTCCGGGCGGATTCTGGTGCAAAGCCTCCGAGATCGGGGCACGCCCTGTGCCAGACTGGCCCGGCACCCAGACATCAGTCGACGACGGACGGTCGGAACGTGAGCACCGAGGCAGCGGCCGAGAACGCATCCCTGTCAGCTCCTTCGCAGGACCACGTACTCGTCGCGAGCGACCTCGTCCGTCGCTACGGGGACCTGACCGCCGTCGACGGCGTGTCCTTCCACATCGACCCGGGTGAGACCTACGGGCTGCTCGGCCCGAACGGTGCCGGCAAGACCACGACGATCTCGATCGTCGCCGGCCTCATCCCCGCCCACGGCGGCACCGTCACGGTCGCCGGTCGGCCGATGGGACCGAGCGAGGTCGGCGCCAAGCGGGCGATCGGCCTCGTGCCTCAGGACCTCGCCATCTACCCCGAGCTCAGCGCCCGGGAGAACCTCGCGTTCTTCGGCCGGCTCCAGGGCATGCGGGGCAAGCCGCTGACGCGACGCATCGACGAGGTCCTCGACCTCATCGCGCTGTCCGACCGCGCCAAGGACGCCACCAAGGAGTTCTCCGGCGGCATGAAGCGGCGGCTCAACATCGGCATCGGCCTGCTCCACGCGCCCACGCTGCTGATCCTGGACGAGCCCACCGTCGGCGTCGACCCGCAGTCGCGCAACGCGATCCTCGAGTCCGTCGAGGCGCTGTCCGGCGGCGGCATGGCCGTCCTGTACACGACGCACTACATGGAGGAGGCCGAGCGCCTCTGCGACCGCATCGCGATCATCGACTCGGGGCGCATCCAGGCCGAGGGCACCCGCGATGAGCTCATCACACTGACGGGCGGGCTGGACTACGTCCGGCTGACGGGGGAGGGCCAGGTCGAGGCTGCGGCGACGGCGCTGCGCGGGCTCGACGCCGTCCTGCAGGTCGTCGTCGACCGCCGACTGCTCACCCTGACCGTGCGCGACGCACCCACCGCCGTGGCTGGCGTCGTCACCACCGCCACGGCCAGCGGGATGACGCTGAGCGAGGTCGAGATCATCCGCCCGGACCTCGAGTCCGTGTTCCTGCACCTAACCGGGAAGGCCCTGCGGGACTGACCATGCGCCAGCTGTGGACCATGACCGCGTCGGACCTACGGCAGCGTGTCCGGGACAGGTCCGTCGTCATCTTCGGCCTCGTCGTCCCCCTCGCGCTGATGTTCGTGTTCAACCTGACGATCGGCAGCACCGACGACCTCGCCCTCGAGCCGATCACCGTCAGCGCCTCCGTCCCCGCGGGCGACCAGCTCGCCGCGACACTCGTGAGCGCCCTGGCGCAGGTGGACGCCTTCGCCATCACCGTGGACGAGGTGCCGGCCGACGAGGCCAGGTCGCAGGTCCGGTCGGGAAAGGCGCAGCTCGCCGTCGTCGTGCCGGACGGGTTCGGCGAAGCCGTGCAGCGGGGCGGGCCCGCCGTCGTCGACGTGACCGAGGGCGAGGGGTCGGGCATCGAGACGCAGATCGCGTTGTCGGTCATGCAGGGCGTGCTCGACCACCTGTCCGCGAGCGCGGTCGTCGTCAACGCCGGGCTGCAGTCGGGGGTCGCGCCGGACCAGCTCGGGGCACTCGCCCAGCAGGCGGGCGCTGCGACGCCGACCGTCACGCTGACCGAGGGGAAGGCCTCGACCGAGCAGCTCAGCACGTCCGGAGCGTTGGTCGCCGGCCAGGCCGGCCTGTTCCTGCTGTTCACCGTCGGCTTCGGGGTTCTCGGGCTCGTCGCCGAGCGCGAGCAGGGCACGATGGCTCGCCTGCGGTCCATGCCGATGCGGCCCGGCCTGATCGTGGCCGCCAAGGGGCTGGTCAGCTACATCCTGGGAGTCGTCGCCACGACGGTCCTGCTCACGGTCGGGGCGAGGTTCTTCGAGGTGTCGTTCGGCTCGCCGGTCGCCGTCGCCGCGCTCGTGCTCTGCGCGGTCGCGGCCGCCACGTCGTTGATGTTCATCATCGCCCGCGTGGCCCGGACGGCCGAGCAGGCCAGCGTCGCCCAGTCGATCCTCGCCCTGGTGCTGGGCGTCGCCGGCGGGGCGTTCTTCCCGCTCACGGCCACGGGGCTGGCCGGCCGGCTCCTCGACCTCAACCCGATCGCCGCGTTCACGCGCGGCCTCGGCATCACGTCGGGAGGCGGAGGGCTCATGGACATCGGGGTCCCCGTGGTGATCATGCTCGGCTTCGCCGTCGTCGGCCTGGCGGTCTCGCGGCTGGTGCCGGGCCGGGGGCGTGAGCTGTGAGGGCCGCGCTCGCGATCGCCGGGGTCGAGCTGCGCCGGTTCCTGCGCGACAGGTCCAACATCTTCTTCGTCTTCATCTTCCCGCTGCTCCTGGTCCTGGTCATCGGCTCGCAGTTCGGCGGGGGCGGCGGGAACGGCCGCGTCGCGATCGCCGGCAGCGACACCGGGCTGCGCAGCGCGGTCACGGCAGCGCTCAAGGACGACGGCGTCACCGTCACCCTGACCAGCGCGGACGTGGTCCGGGAGCTCCTCTCGCGCGGTCGGTCCGACGTCGGGGTCTTCATCTCGCCCGACGCGGCCACCGCGTTCGACGCCGGGGACGACGTCGTCCTCGAGACGGTCACGGGCTCGCAGCAGGGCACGGCGGCGGTCCTCCAGCGGGTGCGGACGGCCGTCGGGGGACTCCTCGCCACGAAGGGTCAGGTCACCGCCCTGGCAGGCGCCGGGGTCGCGGAGCCCGAGGCGGGCGCGGCCCTGGCCGCAGCCTCCGCGTCGGTGACGAGACCGAGCCTCGAGGTCGTCGACATCGACCGGATCGCGCAGGAGTTCTCCGGGCTCGGCATGTTCGACCTCGGCGCGGCGGGCGAGACGCTGCTGTTCGTCTTCCTGGCCTCGCTCGCCGGCTCATCGACGCTCATCCAGACCCGCCGGCTCGGGGTCATGGCGCGGACCCTCGCCGCGCCTGTCTCGACGCGGCAGGCGATCGCGGGCCAGGCGCTCGGACGGCTCACGATCGCCGTGTTCCAGGGCGCCTACATCATGCTGGCCACCGCGGTGCTGTTCCGGGTCAGCTGGGGCAACCTGTGGCTCTCGCTGCTCGTGCTGGCGACGTTCAGCGCGGTCGCCGCCGGTGCCGCGATGCTGATCGGCTCGCTCATCGACAACGACGGTGCCGCCGGTGGCATCGGTGTCGGCCTCGGCCTCGTGCTCGCGGCCATGGGCGGGTGCATGCTGCCGCTCGAGCTGTTCCCGGCGACCCTGCGGACCATCGCGCACATCACCCCGCACGCCTGGGCGTACGACGCGTTCGCGAAGATCCGGCGCCACGACGCCGGCCTCGTCGACATCCTGCCGCAGCTCGGTGTCCTTGCTGCGATGGCCGCGGTGCTGCTCGTGGTCGGCACGTGGACCCTGCGCCGGAGCATGGCCCGGGCGATCTGACGTCGCCGTCTGATCGGCGGTCGTGGCTGGACGGTCGACATCCACGCCTGCTGACCGCCCGGCGGGTCCGCGAGGTTCAGCGCGCGGCGAGCGCCCGCGCCATGGCCTCGATCGTCCGCTCCATGATCGGTCGCGGCGTCGCGAAGTTGTACCGAACGAAGCCCTGGCCGGCGTCCCCGCACAGCCCGCCGTCGATCATCGCGACCCCGGCGCGCTCGAGGAAGAACTGGGCAGGTCGTTCGCCCAGCTCTAGGTCGCGCACGTCGAGCCAGGCCAGGTAGGTGCCCTCGGGGGGCACGTACCGCACGCCGGGGAGCTGCTGGCGGACGAGGTCGTCGAGCGCGCGCCGGTTGCCGTCGAGGTAGGTCAGGACGTCGTCCAGCCACGGGCTGCCGGCCGTGTACGCGGCCGTGTTGCCGATCACGCCGAGGTTGGCGGCGCCGTGCTCGGCGGCCGGACCGATCGTCGTCCACAGCTCGCGGTCCTCGTCGTTCGACAGGATCAACTGCGCGCACTTCAGGCCCGGAACGTTCCACGCCTTGGAGGCCGACGCCGCGGTCAGGGTGTGCGCCGCGGTCACGTCGGAGATCGAGGCGTAGGGGGTGTGCCGGTGCCCGGGGAAGACGAGCGGGGCGTGGATCTCGTCGGAGAACACCCGCCCGCCGTGCCGCGCGACGACCTCGGCGATCGCCTCGAGCTCGCCGCGGTCCAGCACCCGGCCGACGGGATTGTGCGGGTTGCACAGGACGAGCAGGTTGCCGCCGGCCGCGAAGGCCGCGTCGAGGGCGTCGAGGTCGTAGGAGTACCGGCCACCGACGGAGGCCATCGGGACCTGGATCAGGTCGCGGCCCAGTGCGCCCGGCACGGTGAGGAACGGCATGTAGGCGGGCGTCGGGATGATGACGGCCGAGCCGGGGGCCGAGAAGCGCCGGATCGCGACCTCGAGCCCGGCGATCACGTCGGCCAGCGGTCGGACGTCGTCGGCCGCGACGTCCCACCGGTACCGGTCGCGGGCGAACTCGCTGTACGCGAGCGACATGCTCCGGGCCACGGCGGCCGGGAGGTAGCCGAACGCTCCGGCGTCGACCGCTGCGTGGAGCGCGCGGGTGATCGGCGGCGCGATGCCGAAGTCCATCTCGGCGACGAACGCGCCGATCTTGTCGGGGAAGGCGCTCCACTTGAGCCCGCCGGTCGCGCGCAGCTCCTCGATCGTGATGTCGTCGAAGCCTGTCATCGGTCCGTCCTCGTCGATGGAGTGGCGCCCAGCGAACGCAGCGAGGACCGCAGCCGCAGGGGCAGGCCCGCTACCACGTTGTCGTAGGAGTCCTCGATGAGCTCCTCGACGAAGCCCAGGTCGGCGGCCGGGCACAGCTCGACGGTGATCCAGTGCCGCTTGTTCATGTGGAACCCGGGCCCGACCACCTCGTGCGTCGCGATGAGCAACGGCACCTCGTCGGGCTCGGCCTTGAGGTTGACGATCATGTGCTCGCTCACCCGCGGGTTGTGCCAGAGCAGGGCGAACATCTTGCCGTGGATCTTGAACACGTCGCTGTCGGGGCCGAAGGGCCAGTCGACGAACGCTCCCGGGAGCGCGAGGCACGCGGCGCGACACCACTCGGCATAGCCCTGCGGGGTCTGGGGTGCCGGCAGGCCGCCGAGCCCTGCACGGTGCACCGGTCGATCGCCCATGGGGACCACCCTAGCTTCGCGGCTGTCCGTCAGGCCCGGTTCCGTGACCTGAAAACGACCCCTGGCCTGGGACGATGCCTGCGGTTCGTCCCGACCCGGTGCGCTGCAGCCCGTCCTTCGTCCCGAGCGCGACGAGCAGGATCCCCAGCGCGGCCGCGGTCGCGTTGGCCGCGGTGAGAACGATCGCCTGAGCGGACGAGGCGCCGTCGAGGTGCTCGAGGTGGAAGACGAGGTGCGGGACGGCGAAGACCGTGGACGCCAGCCCGGCCGTGACGACCAGGACGGGCCGTGGCGACACGAGCGCGGCGACCAGCACGACGGCGATGCCGATTGTCGCGCCCCCGAAGTCCCGGGCGTAGTGCTCGCTGAACGGTGGTGTCAGGGCGACCGTCGGGAAGTCACGGTAGAAGCTGTCCGGGAACCACTGGTTCCAGAGCCCGACGACGAGCTCGACGAACGCGAGGACGACGAGAGCGAGCCAGGTGACCAGGGTCATCGACCGGCCACCGTCTCGTCGGCCAGGAACGCCTCGAACGTGCGCCCTCCTGCTCGCGAGCCCGGAGCGAGGTGATGGCCGGCCGCGTAGCCCGCGAAGGTGCGCCCCGGCATCGACAGACGGACGATCGGGCGGTGCCCGCCACGGTTCGCGCGGTACAGCTCGGCGAGCCGACGGCCGTCGAGCACCTCGGGACCGCCGAGCTCGGGTGCACGGCCCTGCGGCCGGTCGAGGGCCAGGTCGGCGAGGTGCGCACCGACCGCGCGGGTGTCGATCGGCTGGATCGAGATCGCGGGTGCGAGCAGCAGCGGCGACCAGCGCTGCGCGGCGAACAGCCCGGCCACCAGCTGGTGGAACTGCGTCGTGCGGAAGACGGTCCAGGCGACCTCACCAGCGGTGATGAGTCGTTCGGCCGCGAGCTTCTCGCGGTAGTACGCGAGAGGGATCTCGTCGATGCCGATGATCGAGATGAAAACGAGGTGCGCGACGCCCGCGCCGGCGGCCGCGTCGACCAGGTGGCGTGTCTCGCCCGGCTGGTCGCGTCCTGCGGCGAGATGCACCACGGTGTCGACACCTGCGAGGGCCGCGTTGAGGCCGGCGCCGGTCGCGAGGTCTCCCGTCCGACGGTCCGGGGCGGTGCTCGGCTGACGGCTCAGCACGCGGACGTCCGCGCCGCGGGCCCTCAGGACGGGAACGGTGTCACGGCCGAGCCTGCCTGTTCCGCCGGTGACGAGAATCGTGGTCATGGTGTCCTTTCTCGGGTGTCAGCACTCTGACCGGACACGGCTCAGGAATGTGACAGCGCAGCCGCGGTGAACCGCGCGAGCTTGTCGGGGTTCAGCACGATGAGCGCCCGCCGGATGCCGTCCGGCGCGATCTCCACGGACCAGATCGCGACCGGGGAACCATCCCGCACGCCGAGCACGGCGGGCTCGCCGTTGACCTCGATCGGCACCGCCTCGACGCCACGGCCGAACTTCGCGAGCACCCCCACGAGGAAACCGGCGGTGCGGACCCGTCCGTGCACGGACTTCCGCGCGGCAGTGACCCGACCTCCGCCGTCCGCGAGCGCGAGGACGTCGCCGCTCAGCACCGCCTCGAGCCCCGCGAGGTCACCCCCCTGCGCAGCGGTGAGGAACGCGCCGAGCAGCCTGTCGCGGGGCCCGGGCTCGACCGGCGCAGCACGTTCGGCGGTGACGTGCGCGCGGGCCCGGCTCACGAGCTGCCGGGCATTCGCCTCGGTGGTCTCCAGGACGGCTGCGATGCCGCGGTGGCTGTAGACGAACGCCTCGCGCAGGACGTAGGCGGCCCGCTCGGCGGGGGTGAGTCGTTCCATGAGCAGCAGCACGGCGAGCGAGAGTGCCTCCGCGCGCTCGGCACCGAGTGTCGGGTCGTCGGTCGTCGAGACGGGTTCGGGGAGCCAGGGACCGACGTACAGCTCGCGGCGGGCGCGCGCCGACGACAACGCGTTGAGGCACAGGCGCGTGACGGTCGTCGCCAGGAACGCCGCGGGCTCGCGCACGCTCGCACGGTCCGCACCCTGCGACCGCAGCCAGGACTCCTGGACCATGTCCTCGGCCTCGCTCGCCGAGCCGAGCATGCGGTAGGCGATGCCGAACAGCCGGCGCCGCTGCGGCTCGAACGCGGCAAGCGCGTCCCGCGTCAGTGCCACGTCCGTCACGGGGACATCGTGGCATCACTCACCACCGCGCATGGCGCCGGCGGGCACCGTCCTTGACCGGCATCGGCCGGCACGGAAGGGTCGGAGGCATGCACACCGTGGTGTTCGGTTCGAGCGACGGCCGGGACGACGAGGCCGCCCAGGCGGCGATGGACGCGTGGCGGCGGCGGATGCCGCCCGACAACGAGCTCGCGGGAACCCTCCCCGTGGACACCGTGCTGACCCGCAACGCCGACGTCGCCTTCACGCTGAGGTCGCTGCAGGTGCTCAGCAACGGCGCGCTGCTGAGCTTCATCCTGCATCACCGGCTTGACGACGAGCCGGGGCCGATCGGCCCGCAGCGTCTTGCGTTCGATCGCGAGGTGCTTGTCGGGGTCGAGCTGGCCGACGGCTCGACGGCGACGTCGTTCCAGGGCGACGCGCTCGCCGGCCTGGGCCAGGGCGCGTCGGGTGGCCCGAGCCTCCAGCCTCAGAGCAGCGGCGGTGGCGGCCGCAGCTACGAGATCAGCTACTGGCTCACGCCACGGCCGGCCGGTGACCTGACTGTCGTCGCGGCCTCGGTGACGCACCACCTGCCCGAGGGTCGTGTCGTCATCCCGGGGGAGGCCATCGCCGCCGCGGCCGGCCGCGGCCAGATGCTGTGGCCGCGCGAACCAGACCGGCAGTTCCGGCCGGACGACGTGGGGCCGCCCGACGTGCCGCCCGGGGGATGGTTCGCGCGCGTGCTCGGCGACGCATAGCCGTCGCCGGCCGGCCGGGTGCCCCGTCACAGGCCGGCTGCCTCCGCACGCGGCCCGATGCGCGCGAGCGCACCGGATGCCCGCGTCGGTGGTCGTTGCGGGCATCCGGTGCGAGTCCGAGGGCCGGTGGGTCAGCTGGTCGTAGTGGCGGACTGCGCGTCGGTGGGGGCGGTGCCGCGGGCTCCGTCGGACGCGCCGTGCTTGTCGCTGCCGGCCGCCCCGCCGCCGGGGCCACCCGTCTGGGTTCCGGTCACGGTGAACGAGGCGTCCATCTGGACGATCAGGCGCTCTCCGGCTGCCGTGACGAGGTGGGCCTCGTAGACGCCGTCGCTGTCGGTCTCGACGCGCTGGATGGTCGCGCCGGGGTACGCGGCCAGGGCCGCCGCGGTGGCGCTGTCCGCGTCGGTGCCGGTGAGCAGGTGCTCGTCGGACCGGACGCTCTTGCTCTCGTCGACGGTGCCGCTCGGTGCGGGCGTGCCCGCGCCGGAGTCGGCCGTGCCGGCGTCGGAGTCCGCCGTGCCCGACGAGGTCGAGGTCGAGGTGGCCGGCGCGGGCGTGGCGTCGGTCGCGTTGGCCGCGACCGAGGCTGCGATCACCCCCGCTCCGGCGATGGCGCCGATGAGGGCGACGCCGGCGATGCGCTTGCGGACTGTTGACGGTGCGGTGGTCATGGGATCTCCTGAGGTCGGTCGTAGGGTGCGGTGTCCGATCAGGATGTGGAGCGGACCTGACAGCCGGACCCGGTCCCCGGTATGCGCAGCCTGGGAGTCTCGCGAAGTCTGGGAGCCCGGTGGGCAGGGCTTCCCGCGGCGCGCGGCGCGTCATCCCTGCGGAGGCTCGGGTGCCGTCCGGTCGATCGTCTCGAGCAGACCCGTGCGGATCGTGCTCATGGTCTCGGTGAAGGCGCCGTCGATGTCGACGCCGAGCTTGTCGGCGAGGACGAAGGTCCACCACAGGGACTCGGCCAGCTTGTGCTTGAGCTCGGCGGTCACGTCGCCGTCGATCGGCCAGGTGCCGTCGTGGGCGAGGACGAGGCGCCCGATGTGCCCGACGTCGTTCGAGAAGCCGATCATCAGCTCGTGCAGCGACCAGGTCCTGCCGTTGAACCGGGTCTCGAGCGTCTCGTAGAGCGCGCGGACGATGAGGGCCTCCCCGCTGGCTGCCGCCAGCGACGTGGGGGTCGTATCTGCCATGGGTCACTCCTGGCTCGTGGGGGGTGAACGCCGTCCGGGTGGGCCCGACGAGCGTGTCACGCCTCGCTGCGGCGAACGAGCTCCACCGGGCGGATCCCGAACCACGCGGCCTCGGCGGGATCATGGGTGATCAGGAGCGTCGTCCGGCCGTCGCAGCGCTCGCGGACGTAGGCCATGACCAGGGTCTTCGCCTCGGCGTCGAGTCCCTTGAAGGGTTCGTCGAGCACGAGGAGGTCGGCGTCGGCCATCAGGGCCCGGACGATCGCGACCCGTCGACGCTGCCCGCCGGAGAGGTCACGCACCGGCTTGATGAGCGACTCACCGTCCAGGCCGACCCGGCGCAGCTCGGACACGACGGCCGACGCACGCGTGGCGCGGTCCAGGACCAGGCGCACGTTGCCGACCGCGGTGAGCTGCTCGCACAGCCGGTCCTCCTGGAAGACGGCCGCGCGTCGCAGCCTCTCCAGACCGCTCACCGTGCCGCCGTCGGGCGCGGCCAGCCCCAGCAGCAGCCGTGCGACCGTCGTCTTCCCGGAACCGTTCGGCCCCATCAGCACCGTGACCCCGTCGTCGACCAGGTCGAGATCGAGCCCGTCGAGCACGACCTCGTCCCCGAACCTCTGGGTCAGCCCGCGCAGCGTGATCACGTCGTGCGCCCGCGGGCGACCCGGACCTGCGCGCGCGTGAGCGTGGCGAGCACGAGGCGCTCGAACCCGTAGCTGACCGCGACGATCACGACCGTCCAGGCGAACAGGTCCGCGGTGCTGAGGAAGAGCTTCGCCTGGTAGAGCTGCTCGCCGATGCTGCCCCTCGGCAGTCCGATGACCTCGGCCGCGATGCCGCTCTTCCACGCGAGGCCGACGCCGACCTTGCAGCCCGCGACGAAGAAGGGCAGGACGGCGGGGACGTCGATGGCGGGGAGCCGGCGCAGCAGCGGCACCTCGAACACCTGCGCGACGTCCAGCAGCGACCGGTCGCGGTGCCGGATCCCCTCGAGGACGTTCGTGTAGATGATGGGCAGGACCATCAGGAAGCTGATGACGAGAGCCAGCTGGCCGCTGCTCGCCCACATCAGCACCAGGATGATGAAGCTGACCACGGGCGTGCTGCGGATCGCCGTGACCATCGGCGTCACCAGGGCGTCGACGACCCGTGACGCCGCCGCCAGGGCCGCTCCCAGGACCCCGACGACCGCAGCGAGCAGGAACCCCGCCGAGATGCGGACGAACGAGTGCGCGACCGTTCCCCAGAAGCCCGCCGTGGGGATGAGCTCCACGAGCCGGACAAGCACCCCTGCGGGTGAGACGAGCAGGATCTCCTGGTGGACGATGACCGTGGCGACCTGCCACACGCCCACCCAGAACGCGACGACCAGTGCCGGGCGGACGACCCGCCACGGCACGAGCCCGGTCGGCGCGCTAGCTGCCGAAGTAGAAGTCATCGCCCGGCAGGCTTCCGCCGACCGAGGCCGGGTCGGCCCCGAACAGCACCTGCAGGTACCCGCCCAGGGTGGTCTTGAGCTCGGCGCCGTCGATGTAGGTGATGTTGCAGGCGGGGATCGCCGCCTCGGCGATGGGAGCTGAGGGCACGATGCCGACCTCGGCGATCAGCGCCGCGGCCTCCGCCGGGCTGGAGTTCGTGAACTCGGTCGACGCCTGGTAGTCGGCCAGGAAGTCGGCGAAGGCGTCCGGGTTCGCCTCGGCGAACGCCCGGCGGACCACGACCACACCCGTGACCATCTGGGAGTCCGTCGTGACCTTGGCCCACTCGTCGGTGAGGGTCAGCGCGGTGCGGATGGTGGGGCTCTTCGTCTTGAGGACGGTGACGTACGGCTGCGGGAGGACGCCGATGGCCCCGGGTGTGCTGGCGAGCACCGCAGCGACCTCGGTGGCCTCGCTCTTGAACTCGACGGTGACGTCGGTCGCCGGGTCGAGGCCGTTCTCCTTCAGCAGGTAGTCCAGGACGTACTCCGGCGACGCTCCCTTGCCGGTGCTGTAGACCGTCTTGCCCTTGAGGTCGGCGATGGTCGTGACGGTGTCGCCCGACTCGAGGACCTCGAGCATCCCGAGGGTGTTGATCGCCGCGACCTGGATCGCCGCGTCCGGCGTCGCCTTGAGCTTGTTGTAGAGCACGCCGGCGAGGTTGGCCGGGAGCAGGGCGACGTCGACGTCGCCCTTCATGAGCAGCGGCACGACCTCGTCGGGGGTGCCGTACATCGTCGCCTCGTAGTCCTGCTTGCCCTGACCGGCCTCGGCGTCGCTCGTCAGCTTGACCAGGCCCATCGTGGTGGGGCCCTTGAGTGACGCGATGCGGATCGTCGTCTTGACGACGGGGGCCTCGGGGCTCGGTGTCGCAGAGGCGGTCGTCGCCGCAGCCGTGGTCGCCGCCGCGGGCGTGGAGCCGGCACAGCCGGGCAGCAGGGCGAGCACCAGCATCATGCCGGCTGCCGCGGTCGCGAGTCGCTTCATGGAGGTCGGGCCCTTCATCGGGTCGGGACGATCGGCTCGTCCCGGAACGGGGCGTAGCTCGTGTGGAGCAGGTGGTGGGCGGTGTCCGAGTTGGGCTCGCCGTAGTACTCGTCGTAGAGCCGGAGGATGTCCGGGTTCTCCTGCGACTTGCGGTACCGCGAGGTCTGGTCGATGTTGACGAGCACCTTCTGCCGGGCCGCCATCTCGCCGACGCGGTCGGGCACGGGATGCCCGGCGCCGTTGACGCAGCCGCCCGGGCAGGCCATGACCTCGACGAGGTCGTAGCCCACGTCCTCGCCGGCCACGATGCGCCGCACGAGCGGGTCGACGTTGTTGAGACCGGAGATCACGGCGACCCGGACGGTCGTGCCGCCCGCGGTGACGGTCGCCTCCTTGAAGCCCTCGAACCCGCGGACCTCGTGGAAGTCGAGCTGGTCGACCAGGGGCTCGCCGGTGAGCTTCTCGACGGCCATCCGCAGGGAGGCCTCCGCGACCCCGCCCGACGCGCCGAAGAGGACGCCGGCTCCGCTGACCCGCGCGTACGGCGCGTCGAACTCGCCGGGCGTGATGTCGTCGGCCTTCAGGCGCAGCATCTCCGCCATCTCGATGAACTCCGTCGTCGTCAGGACGGCGTCGACGTCGCGGATCCCCTCGGGCGCGAACTCGGGCCGGGCCGCCTCGTACTTCTTCGCGAGGCACGGCACGATCGACACGACGTACAGCTCGTCGAGGCTGATGCCCGCCTGCTGGGCGAAGTGGTTCTTCACCGTGGCGCCCATCATCTGCTGGGGCGACTTGCAGCTCGACAGGTGGGGGATCATCTCCGGCCACCGCCGCTCGACGAGGTTCACCCAACCGGGGCAGCAGGACGTGAAGTGCGGCAGCACGCCGCCGGACGTCACGCGTCCGAGGAACTCGGTCGTCTCCTCCATGATCGTGAGGTCGGCGGCGAACGAGAAGTCGAACACCTTGTCGAAGCCGATCTTGCGCATCATGCCGGCGATGAAGGCCGACGCCTCGTCGAACGGGATCCCGTACTCGGCGGCGATCACGCTGCGCACCGCGGGAGCGACGAACCCGACCACGACCTTCGCCGGGTCGTTGATCGCCGTGAACACCGGGCCGCGCTCGCGCACGTAGTCCAGGGCGCCGCACGGGCAGGCCCGCACGCACTGCCCGCACGAGACGCAGTCGGTCTGTCCGAGCGGGAGGCCGGTGGTGGTTCCGACCGTCATGCGTCCGCCGCTGAACTGGAACGCGAGGACGCCGGGGCCCTCGATCTCGGCGCAGGCCGCGACGCACCGACCGCAGCCGATGCACTTGTTGTTGTCGCGGACGATGAACGGGTGGTCCGCCACGATCGGCGAGTACGGGCGGATGTGCAGCGGCGTCGCGAACGCCACGCCGTGGTCGGTCGCCTCCTGGCGCAGGGCGCAGTGGTTCTGCTTGGCGCACCCGCACTTGAGGCAACGGGCCGCCTCGGCGCGGGCCTCCGCCTCGGTCAGCCCTGTCTCGACCTCGACGAAGCTGTCGATGCGCGCCGCGGGCGCCAGGCCCGGCATGCTCGCGCGGACGAGCTTGGGGATGTCCTCGAACTCGGCCTTCGGCAGGTCCTCGAGCGTCCCCCGGCTGCACGTGTAGTCCTCCGTGCTCGGGCGCACGTAGCCGCGGGTGACGAACTCGTCGATCGCCATGGCGGCGCGTCGTCCGGCCGCGACGGCCTGGATGACGGTCGCCGGGCCGGTCACGCAGTCGCCGCCGGCGAAGACGTTGTTCTCCGACGACTGCATCGTGAAGCCGTCGACGTCGATGTCGCCCCACTTGTTGAGGCGCACCGGCAGGTCGTTGTAGAGGAAGCCGGTGTCGGTGCTCTGGCCGATGGCACCGATGATGGTGTCGGCCTCGATGACGAAGTCGCTGCCCTCGATCATCACGGGCCGGCGGCGGCCGGACCGGTCGGGCTCGCCGAGCTCCATCTTCGTGCAGTGCAGCTGCTTGGTGCCGTCGTCGGTCTCGGTGATCTTGGTCGGTGCGGTGAGGAAGACCATCTCGACGCCCTCGTGCAGCGCCTCTTCGACCTCGAACGCCTCGGCGGGCATCTCGGCGCGGGTGCGCCGGTAGACGAGCTTGACGCTCTTGGCTCCCTTGCGCAGGGCCGTCCGGACGCAGTCGATCGCGGTGTTGCCGCCGCCGATCACGACGATGTTGTCGCCGCGCGAGCGGGTCGAGCCCTTGGTGATGTGCCGCAGGTAGTCGATGCCGAGCTCGACGTGCTCGAGGCGGTCACCGTCGATGCCCAGCGGCGTCGCCCGCCACGAGCCGATCGCGAGGTACACGGAGTCGAAGTCCCGCTTGAGGTCCTCGAGGTTGAGGTGCGTGCCGAGCGCCTTGCCCGTGACGATCTGGACGCCCAGGGACTGGATGACGCCGATCTCCTGGTCGAGCGTGGCCTTCGGGAGCCGGTACTCCGGGATGCCGTAGCGCATCATGCCGCCGGCGTGGTCCTGCTTCTCGAACACGGTGACGGCGTGGCCGGCGATCGCGCTGTAGTACGCGGCGGACAGGCCCGACGGACCGGCGCCGACGACGGCGATCCGCTTGCCGGTCGGCTCCTCGACCCGGGGGAGCCAGGGGGAGTCCTGCGCCATGTCCCAGTCGGCCGCGAACCGCTTCACGTAGTTGATCGCGACGGGCTCGTCGACGAGGCTGCGGCGACACTCGGACTCGCACGGGTGGGGGCACACGCGGCCGCACACCGAGGGGAACGGGTTGCGGTCCTTGATGACGTGGACGGCGGCCCGGAAGTTCCCGTCCGCGACGTGGCTGAGGTAGGTCTGGATGTCGATGTTGGCCGGGCACGTCTCGACGCACGGTGCGACGCAGTCGGCGTTGTGGTCGCACAGGAGCTGCTGGAGCCGGACCTTGCGGTACTCGACGAGCCGCGGGGAGTGGGTCGTGATGACCATGCCGGGCGTGACCGGCGTCAGGCACGCCTTCACGTCGCGCGGCGCCTCGGCCCCGACCTCCACGACGCACAGCCCGCAGTTGCCGTTGGACCGCTCGAGCCGGATGTCGTGGCAGAGCGACGGCACCTCGATGCCCTCCAGCACGAGCGCCTCGAGAATCGTCAGGCCCTCGAAGACCTCGATCTCGCGGCTGTTCACCGTCACGGTGAAGCGGTCGCTCTCAGACAGTTCGCGCACGTCAGACCTCCATTGGTGTGATCGCAGGCGCAGCGACAGCTCTCCGCGCCGTCCGCCACATCGCGTCCAGCACGGTGGTGCCGACGCTGGCTCCTGGGAGCACAGTAAGGTCGCGCTTGAACAGGTTTGCCGGACTTCTGACCTAGGTGACGGGACCGCAGCGTCGAGGCGTCAGGTCAGGTCAGGGCATGATCTCGAAGGCGATCCGCAGCGCTGCGTCCGTCCGCTCCTGGTCGGTCCCGCCGAGCTCGGCCGCGCCCTTGCCGGCGATCAGAATCGTCATGATGGCGATCCTCGCCCGGAGCTTGTCCTCGAGCGTCGCGTCGGGGGGCGTGCACGCGCGCCACAGCTCTTCCTTGTAACGGTGCACGACGTCGGTGGCCTGCGGCAGCGAGGTCAGTGACGCCTCGTTCTGCTGGACGCACCGCATGAGGTCGCCGACGCCGCTCTGGGCGAGGGCCGCGAGCCGGCGCAGCAGCTCCTGCCGGCGCTCGCGGGTGGACGGTGCGGAGCCGGCCCAGGCGACGAGGTCGTCGACGGACTTGCCGATGTCGGTGACCAGGGACTCGAGGATGTTCTCCTTGGTCCGGAAGTGGTAGTAGAGCGCGGCCTTGGTGACGCCGAGGTCCTCGGCGATCTCCCGCAGGGACGTCTTGTCGTAGCCGTCCTCGGTGAAGCGGCACAGCGCGACCCGCTGGATCTCGCTGCGCGTGTCGCCGCGGCGACGGGTGTCCGCCTCCATGTGCCGTCATCTCCCTGTTCGCGATTGCCCATCGTACTTACTTGACGACCGGCAAGTATGGATCTATCTTCGAGTCTACAACTTGCCGGCCGGCAAGTAGATGAGCACTCCGTCACATGTCGCTCGGTCACACGACGCGAGCCACCCGGCCCCCCATCGAGCGTCGCTGCTCTCCCACACCTTTTCAGGAAGGTCCTCTCATGGACTCTGCCACGCCCTCGTCCGCGGCGGTCGACGCGCCGCGCGACACCGCGCCTGACCCCCGCCGCTGGTGGGGCCTTGCGGCCATCGCCCTCGCCCAGCTCATGGTCGTGCTCGACATGACCATCGTGAACATCGCCCTCCCGTCCGCCCAGGCCGACCTCGGCATCAGCGACGGCAACCGTCAGTGGGTCGTCACGGCCTACACCCTGGCGTTCGGTGGCCTGCTGCTCCTCGGCGGTCGTGTCGGTGACCTGATCGGGCGTCGCCGCGCCATGATCATCGGCCTGCTCGGCTTCGCCGGCGCCTCGGCCCTCGGCGGGATCGCCGCGTCCGGCGGCATGCTGCTCGCCGCGCGCGGTCTGCAGGGCGTCTTCGCGGCGCTCCTGGCGCCCGCGGCCCTGTCCCTCGTGAGCACCACGTTCACCGAGCCTCACGAGCGCGCCCGCGCGTTCGGCATCTACGGCGCCATCGCGGGCGGCGGCAGCGCGATCGGACTGATCACCGGCGGTCTGCTCACGGAGTACATGAGCTGGCGCTGGACCCTCCTCGTCAACGCACCGATCGCGATCGTCGCGGTGATCGGGGCGCGAGTGTTCCTGCACGACCGCCGTCGGGACAGCGAGTCGCGGCTCGACGTCGTCGGCGCCGTCCTGGCCAGCGCCGGGCTGCTCTCGATCGTCTACGGTCTGAGCGAGGCCACCCAGCACGGCTGGACCTCCGGGCTCGTGCTGTCGCTGCTCGCGGGCGGGCTGGTGCTGATCGCCCTGTTCGTGGTGGCCGAGGGTCGCGTCGCGCACCCCCTGCTGCCGATGCGTGTCCTGCGTGACCGCAACCGCGCCGGCGCGCTCCTCAGCGTGGGGCTGGTCACCGTCGGCATGTTCGGCATGTTCCTGTTCCTGACCTACTACCTGCAGGTCACCCTGGGTTACTCGCCGGTGCGCACCGGCCTGGCGTTCCTGCCGCTCACCGCGGGGATGATGACCGGCGCTGTCGGGATCGCCAGCCGCCTGCTGCCGCGGGTCCCGGCGCGCATGATCATGGTGCCCGGACTGCTCGTCGCGGCCACCGGGCTCGTCCTGCTGACCCGCATCCAGGTCGACTCGAGCTACGCGACGCACGTCCTGCCGTCGCTGCTCCTGCTCGGGCTCGGCATGGGCTCGACGTTCATGCCCGCGATGAGCACGGCGACCTTCGGTGTCGCACCGCGGGACGCCGGCGTCGCGTCGGCGATGGTCAACACGTCGCAGCAGGTCGGGGGGTCGATCGGGATCGCCCTGCTGAACACCGTCGCCACGTCGGCCACTGCGAGCTACCTGACCACGCACGGCACGAGCCAGCTCGCGATGGCGACCGGCGTCGTGCACGGGTTCTCCGTGGCGATCTGGTGGGCCGTCGGGTTCCTGCTCGCCGCGGCCGTGATCGCGGGCGTGCTCATCACGGCTCGGCCCGCCGCGACGCGCACCGACGTCGAGGTCGCCGAGGAGCGGGTGCCGGTCCTCGTCTGAGGTCCCCGGCCCGCCACGAGCAGGCCGGGGTGGACGAGAGCGGGGCGACGCCTGACCAGGCGTCGCCCCGCTCGTCGTGCAGGCCGTGGCTACTCGGGCGGCTCCGTCGCGAGGGCCTCCATGATCGGCTGCAGCTCGAGCCACCACTGGTCGACCGGCCGGCGGAACTTCGCGTCGACGAGGTCGGTCATGGCCTTCATCGGCACGGTGGCCAGGGCCCCGTCGTCCAGCCCGACGAAGCCCCACTCGCGCTTGCCCGCGTCGATCTGACCCGAGAGCCAGTCCACGCAGTACGCGGCGAGCCGGGTCGCGTGGACGCGGTCGTAGGGCGTGGGGTTCCCACCCTGCTGCAGGTGGCCCAGGACCATCGGGCGCACGTCGAAGTGCCCGTCCGACTCCTCCGTGAACAGCTGGCAGAGGAACTCCGTCGTGTACCCGACGCTCGCGGCCTCGTTGCGGATCGCGAGGTGGAAGCTCCGGCCGGCCGCGAAGCCCGCCACCATCTTCGCGACGTCCTCGGTGAGGTCGGCCAGGTGCACGCCCTGCTCGTGCAGGTAGACGCGCTCGGCACCGACGGACAGGGCGCCCATGAACGCGAGGTAGCCGCAGTACCGGCCCATGACCTCGACGACGAAGCACCGGCGCGACGCCATCGCCGACTGCTTCAGCCGGTCCACGGAGCTGACGATGGAGCACAGCGCCGTGTCGGCGCCGATGGCCATGTCCCAGCCCGGCAGGTTGTTGTCGATCGTCGTCGGCAGGCAGATGACAGGCACCTGGAACCCGGGGTAGCGGTCCCGCTCCTGGAGCATCCGGTGGATCGTCTCGTAGGCGCGGTGCCCGCCGATCACCAGGACCGCCTGGATGTCGTGGTTCTCGAGTGCCCGGCTCACGGCGTAGTACTGCTCCACGCCGGGCGCTGCCCGGCTCGTGCCGAGCTCCGCACCGCCGATGCCCACCCAGCCGTCGACGTCCCCCCAGGTCAGCTCGCTCACGTCGCCGTCGATGAGGCCCTGGAAGCTGCCCCGGACGCCCAGCATCGTGTGCCCGCGGGACAGGCCGAGGCGCACGGCGGCCCGCACAGCGGTGTTCATGCCGGGCGCGAGCCCGCCCGCGTGCAGGATGGCGATCCGGGAGCCGGCCGGCAGGTCCGTCGGCGCCACCTGGGCGATGCGCTGGAAGACCTGCACCATCTCGCTGAAGGACGAGCCGCGGGCGGCCATCGCGCCTTCGTAGTCGCCGGCGTCGATCAGCCCGGGGATCTCCCGGGTGCGCTGGACGGCTTCCATGAGCGGGGTCCGGTGCACCCGGTTGTTGCTCACCCCGATGAGCTGCGGCTCGTCGTCAGGTCCGGCGCCCAGGACCTCCATCGCCGCCGCGTGGCCGACGAGCGTCGGCATCCACCGGTCGTACGCGCTGGGGGTGCCGCCTCGCTGCACGTGGCCGAGGATCGTGACGCGCGTGTCCTCCCCGAGCCGCTCCTCGAGCAGGTCGCGGACGCCCTGGCTCGTGATGGGCTCTCCGGACCGGGACCGGGCACCCTCGGCCACGACGACGATGCTGTCGCGACGTCCGGCAGCGCGCCCCGCCCGGAGCCGGGCGCACATCTCGTCCTCCCAGCCGTCCGGCGGCGGGTTCTCCGGGATGAGCACGTAGTCGGCGCCGCCGGCGATGGCGCTCATCAGGGCGAGGTAGCCGCAGTGGCGGCCCATGACCTCCACGACGAACGACCGCTGGTGGCTCGCCGCGGTGCTCGAGAGAGCGTCGATCGCCTCGATGATCCGGTGCAGCGCCGTGTCGGCGCCGACCGTCATGTCGGTGCCGACCATGTCGTTGTCGATCGAGCCGACGACGCCGGCCACCATGAGGGTGCCGTGCCGCCCGGCCTGCTCGGCGGTGATCTCACCCGCGGTGGCGAGCTCCGCGAGCAGCCCGGTCCACTCGCCGCGGAACAGGTCGGTACCGGACAGCGAGCCGTCCCCGCCGATCACGACGATCCGGTCGATGCCGTGCTGCACGAGGTTGCGGGCGGCCTTGAGCCGCCCTGCACGCTGCCGGAAGTCGGCCGACCGGGCGGTCCCGATCACGGTGCCGCCGCGGTGCAGGATCGAGCCCACCGACCCCCAGTCGAACTTCTTGATCCGGTCGCCGCCGTCGACGAGGCCCTGCAGGCCCTCGTAGACCGCGTACACGTCCGCCCCGGCACCGATGGCCGTCCGGACCACTGCCCGGACCACCGCGTTCATGCCCTGGGCGTCTCCGCCGGAGGTGAGGACCGCAATTGCGGGCCTCGGGCTCACCGTCTTGTCGACGGGCGCCGTGCTGCCCATGTCTGATCCCTTGGTCGGCGCTTGGCTCTGACGAGGAGCCTACGGCGACGACGGACTGCAGGGCATAGGACCCTTGGGCCGATGCGTGGGGGCGACGCCCGGCGAACTAGCCTGGTCCGCATGATCTTGCTGCGGTTCGCCGGACGGACGCCCGAGGTGCACGAGACCGCGTGGATCGCCGAGAGCGCCGCCCTGATCGGCAAGGTGCGCGTGCACGCCGAGGCGAGCGTGTGGTTCGGTGCGGTGCTGCGCGGCGACATCGACGAGATCGAGATCGGACCCGGGTCCAACCTCCAGGACAACGTCGTCGTGCACACCGAGCTCGGGTCGCCGGCGGTCGTCGGCAGCGGCGTGAGCGTCGGGCACGGAGCGGTGGTGCACGGTTGCACCATCGAGGACGGCTGCCTCATCGGCATGAACGCGACGGTGCTGACGCGGGCCGTCGTCGGGCACGACTCGCTGGTGGCTGCCGGGGCGGTCGTCCTCGAGGGGACCGTGATCCCGCCGCGCTCGCTCGTGGCCGGCGTGCCAGGCAAGGTGCGCCGTCAGCTCACCGACGCCGAGGTCGAGGCGCTGCATGGCAACGCGTCGCGGTACGTCACCCGTGCGGACGACTACCGCGCGCAGGGCTGAGCCCTACGGTTGCCTGGAGATCTGCAACGGCGCAGCTGGAAGGGAAGTCCACGATGGCGCGGATGAGCACGGTGGTGGTGACCGGACCGGGCACGACGGAGGTCCAGGAGGTCGATCGTCCCTCGGCCGGACCGAAGGACGTCCTCGTCCGCGTGCGGGCCTGCGGCATCTGCGGGTCGGACGTGTTCTACATCCACATCGGTGGGATCCCGCCGCGCCAGGGCGCCACGCCGCTCGGCCACGAGATCGCCGGTGAGGTCGTCGAGGTCGGCGACGACGTCGTCGGCATCGCGGTGGGCGACCACGTCGTCATCAACCCCATGGCGGCACCGACCGGGATCATCGGCAACGGCGGCTCCACGGGTGGGCTCGCGGACTTCCTGCTGATCCAGGACGCCACGGTCGGGGTCAGCCTCGCGATCGTGCCCGACGAGATCCCGTTCGAGGTCGCGGCGCTCAACGAGCCCATGGCCGTGGCCCGGCACGCCGTCAACCGGGCAGCGCCGGTCGCCGGTGAGCGGGCCGTGGTCTTCGGCGCCGGACCCATCGGCCTCGGCGCCCTCATCGACCTCAAGCTCCGCGGCCTGGCGAGCGTCGTCGTCATCGACGTGCTCCCGGCGCGGCTCGCGAAGGCTCTGAGCATCGGCGCGGACGCCGTCATCGACTCGTCGACCGAGGACGTCGCGGCGCGCCTCATCGAGCTGCACGGCGGGGTCCCGCTCCGCGCGGGCGACCTCCGGCGGGGCACCGACCTGTTCATCGACGCCGCGGGCGTGCCCGCCGTCATCCAGACCGTGCTGAAGATCGCGAAGAAGGGTGCCCGGCTGAGCATCCCTGCCGTCCACAAGAAGCCCGTCGAGGTCGACTTCGGCGCGATCCTGTCGACCGAGCTCTCCATCCACATGGCGATGGGGTACCCGACCGAGATCTTCGAGGTCACCGCCGACATCGTCGCGGCCTGGGAGAAGTACGCCCAGATCATCAGCGACCGCATCCCGTTCGACAGCGTCCAGGACGCCCTGACGCTCGCGATGACGCCGGGGGCGGCCGACAAGGTCGTGGTGACGTTCCCTGCGGGGTAGCCACCTCGACCTCGCGGCGGTCGCTCAGACCGTGGCGGGCACGCCGGCGGCGAGCTCTCTGACGTCCTGCGTCGTCAGGGGCTTCCCGCCGATGCCCCAGTCGCCGCTGCGCACCTCCTCGACGACGCACCAGGTGACGGGCCGCATGTTCTCGCCCTCGATCCCGACCATCGCGTCGGTCAGCCGCTCGACGATCTGACGCTTCTGGTCCGCGTCGAACACGCCCTCGATGATCTTCACGTTGATGAGTGGCATCGCGTTGTCCTTTCGTGCTGGTCGGCCGGCCGGCCGACCAGCACGACGCTAGGGGCTCGGGGCCGGGCGCCGCGTCCGAGCCGGCACCCATCTCCTGGGCTCTCCGCTGCCGACCGTGTCGGCCGGCACGCAGGTGCTGCCCGCCGACCGCGCTTGTACAGTCCAGAGGCATGCGGCAGGAGCTGCGGTTCTGCACGGCGGCGGACGGCACCGGGCTGGCGTACGCCGTCGGCGGCCGTGGTGCCCCCGTGGTCAAGGCGGGCCACTGGCTCACCCATCTCGAGCGGGACTGGACCTCGCCGGTGTGGCGCCACTGGCTGGAGTTCCTGAGCGGTCGCAGCACCGTGGTGCGCTACGACGAGCGCGGCTGCGGGCTCTCGGACCGGAGCGACCCGGAGCTCTCCCTCGCGCGCTGGGTGGGTGACCTCGAGGCGGTTGTCGACGCAGCTGGCGTCGACCGTTTCGCTCTCCTGGGGATGTCGCAGGGCGGTCCGACGGCGATCGCGTATGCGGCCCGCCACCCCGAGCGGGTGAGCCGTGTGGTCCTCTACGGGACCTACGGGCGTGGGCGGCTGCGGCGCGACCCGAGCCCGCAGGCGCGCGAGGAGGCAGCCGCGCTCGTCGCCCTGACGAGAGCGGGCTGGGGTGGTCGGAACCCCGCGTACCGGCGGATGTTCACCACGCTCTTCGTGCCGGGCGGCTCCGAGGAGCAGATGGCGTGGTTCGACGAGCTCCAGCAGGTGTCCTCCTCCCCGGAACAGGCGGCGCGGGCGCGCGCGATCCGGTCCGAGCTGGACGTCAGCGACCTCGCGGCCGGTCTCGACGTCCCGACGCTCGTCCTGCACGCCCGGGGGGACGGGCTGGTGCCGTTCGAGGAGGGCCGGCGCCTCGCCTCGCTCATCCCCGGGGCCTCGTTCGTCCCGCTCGAGAGCGACAACCACATCCTGCTGGCGGACGAGCCGGCCTGGACGGCGTTCACCGACGAGATCGCTGCCTTCCTGGGCGGTCCGGAGGGCGCTGCCTCGTCGGCGGCCCGCAGTCTTGCGGGTCTGACCTCGCGTGAGCGCGAGGTCCTCGGGCTGGTCGCACGGGGCCAGGGGAATGACGAGATCGCCGACGCGCTCGTCCTCAGCGTGCGCACCGTCGAGCGGCACCTGTCCAACGTGTACGCCAAGCTCGGTCTCACCGGCCGGGGAGCGCGAGCGGGCGCGGCCGCCCGGTTCGTGGCAGACGCCGGGCGTTAGCAGGCGCACGCGGTCCACCGAGACCACCCGGACGGGACTTGACCGTCGTCAAGGCGGCGCGGCGGCGATCTTCCTAGCGTGGGGACAACTCAAGCGAAGGAGAGCCCCCATGTTCACCACCCTCATCACCGGTCTCGCCGGTCTCCTCGGCGCGCTGAAGCCGTCCACGGTGCACGCCCACTGCGACACCGCCGAGGGCCCGGCCGTCAAGGACGGACGGAGGGCGCTGGAGACGGGCAACATCAACCATGCGCTGAAGTGGATCCCCGCCGACGGCGAGGCCGAGCTGCGCGACGTCTTCGAGAAGGCGCTGAAGGTGCGCAGCCGTGGAGCCGATGCCGCCGAGCTGGCCGACCGACTCTTCCTCGAGACGTTGGTCCGG
This sequence comes from Cellulomonas sp. WB94, assembly GCF_003115775.1. Taxonomy (NCBI): domain Bacteria; kingdom Bacillati; phylum Actinomycetota; class Actinomycetes; order Micrococcales; family Cellulomonadaceae; genus Cellulomonas; species Cellulomonas sp. WB94. The sequence continues at coordinate 1,011,330 of NZ_QEES01000002.1, read as the reverse complement.
ATCCACCGGATGGGCGAGGGCGTCGGTTTCACCGGCATCCAGCCCGTCGGTACCCGGGTCGACCCGGTCGTCGAGGCCGCCGACGAGGCCATCGCCCGCGGCTCGGACGCTGCGCTGCTGCCGATGGTTCCCGCGGAGCGCCGTGCCGAGCTCCACGAGCGCTTCCAGGCCGCGCTGGCCGTCATGGACTTCGATGTCGACGACGTCGCGGCCGGCCGGCGCTACCTCGCCGCGTACGTGAGCTTCTTCACGTACGCCGAGGGTGAGGAGCACGAGCACCACGAGCACGGTCACGAGCACGGGCACGAGCTCAGCCACGCGCACTAGGTCAACGGTCATGACCCGCCTCGTCAGGGTGGCCGGCGAATCGATGGCCCCTACCTACCGCGCGTCCGACCTGCTGCTCACGCGGCGGGTCGGCCGGGCGGGGGTGCGGGCGCGCCGGGGTGACGTCGTGGTGTTCCACCGCGGCGGGCTGCGGATGGTCAAGCGCGTCGTCGGCCTGCCGGGGGACCTCGTCGAGCTCGAGGCCGGACGGCTGTTCGTCAACGGGGAGTCCGTCGATGGACGCTCCCGGGTGCGGGGCGCCTTCACCCAGACCCGGCACGTCCCTGCGTCGAGCTACTTCATGGCCGGCGACAACGTGGACGTCTCGGACGACTCCCGCATCTGGGACGAGCCTTTCGTCGGGGTCGAGAGTGTCGACGCGGTGGTGCTGCGCAAGCTGTGGGGGCGCAGGCGCGTCTGGGGGCTCGCTCCTGGGCGACGAGCTCCTGGCCCTTTGACACGTCCGACGGGGCGGCGCACGGTAGAAGTCGCGATCCCGGCCAGACCATCGAACGGAAGGGCGGCACCATGAGCACCGAGGCTGTGCGGGACGGACGGGCCCCTGACCCGACCGGCCCCGTGGACGTCGACGACCCGCGCGAGGCCGTCGCGGTGGGCGTCCTGATGGCAGACGGGCGGCTCGCGCCGCGCACGTTCGCCACGCGAGCACAGGCGGAGGCGTGGGCCAGGCCCGACGAGGGTGATCGGGTGGTGGAGTTCAACGTGCTGTGCGAGTGCGGATTCACGTCCTGAGGTCAACGCACGCGGTGGGAGACCGCGTTGCTGGCGTCTGCGGGGAGTCGAACGTCTGCGGGGAGTCGACGCGTCACGCCACCACGTCGACCAGCCGCTGGAGCCGGTCAGGCTGCGTGATCGACACCGACCGCCCCGCACCGACGACGATCAGCCCCTGGGCGGCGAGGCCCTTCAGCGCCCGGCTGAAGCTCTCGGGGGTCGTGTCGAGCAGCGCGGCCACGTCCTTCTTGGCCAGCGGCAGGGTCACCGTCGCGATGCCGTCCCGCCAGGCGCTGGGTAGGCCGAGGAGGTAGTCGGCCAGACGGCCCTCGACGCCGCGGGAGGTCAGTGAGCCGAGTCGGCGCTCGGTGTCGGAGAGCCGCTCGCTCACCGCGGCCAGCATCCGCAGGCCGATGTCGGGGTGCTGGGTGATCAAGGCCCTGAGATCGTCATGGCGGAACACGCAGAGCCGGCTCTCGTCCAGCGCGGTGGCGTAGCTGTCGGGCCGCTGCCCCGTGAACACCGAGGCCTCGCCGGTGAACTCGCCGGGCAGCAGCACCCGGACGAGCTGCTCGGACCCGTCGGCCGAGAGCCGGAAGATCTTGAGGCGGCCCGTGTGCAGGACCATGAGCTGCGACACGTCGTCGTCGGCGGAGTACGCCGTCTCACCCGCATGCAGGTGGGTCGGCCGCGCCAGGGTCTCGACCCGGTGCTGGTCGTCCGGCGAGAGGCTCGCGAAGACCGGGACGCGCGCGACGCAGGTGTCGGCCATGCCCCCAGCCTACGAATCCCGCGTCGGCCGAGCTCAGCTGGCGAGCACGACGACCAGGGTCCGCGGTTCGGCCTGGTCTGACCAGGTGCCGGACAGCACGGCCGACGGCGCGCCATCGACCGGGTCGAGGGTGCCGAGGGGGCGGGCAGAGCGGCCGCCGGCGCGGACCGTACGGACGATGACGAGGCGCAGGTCGCCCGCCTCCACGACGGTCGACCCCTGCTCGTTCCGCATCGACACGGTGTCGGCCGGCACCGTGGATGGCACAGGCGTGCCGCTCGTGCCGCTGCCGACGACGAGAGCCGTCGGCTCGCGGAAGACCAGCTCGCCGCCCGAGTCGACGTACTGGTCGGCCTGGCGGCCGCCCGTGAGCGCAGCGGTCGCGACAGCGGTCAGGTAGACGGGGTCCCCGGCGCCGTCGTACACCCACCGCTCGCCCAGGACGGAGTGCTGCATCGTGCCGATGAGCCACGCGTCGCCGCCGTCGAGCGGCGATCCGCGGTAGGTCAGGGGCACCTGCATCACCGGGCCGTCACCCGCCCGGACGAGCAGCGTCTCGATGCCGACCTCGCCCGCGGGGTCGTCGAAACGGAAAGAACCGACGGTCGCCAGCTCTGCGCCGGCGCCCGCCTCGAACCAGGGCTGGGTCGGTGCCCAGCTCGCGACGAGCTCGATCTTGGACGGCCGCAGCTCGGCCCGGTGCAGGAGCGCCATGGACCGATGCTACGGAGAGCCTCCGATCCGTGTGCGGACTCGCGCCCGGCGCCGCGCACGGGGCCGTGCCCGAGGGCGGTCCGACGGCGGTCCGACGGCGGTCCGGCCGCGGTCCGACCGCGGTCCGACCGCGGTCCGACGGCCGTCCGCGGGACTGGCGGTGGTGGTCACGCTCCCGCGGCCCCCGGGCTCCGGATCGATGCAATTTTGTGACCTAGATCACTTGACTACGTAGACATCCAGTAGTTGACTACGTAGTCATTCGACATCGACGTTGAAAGGGGACGAGATCGTGACCGACGGGCTCGTCGCCAGCAAGCCGCACCCGGTCGTGGCCATGGACGTGGCCCGGGCAGCAGGGGTGTCGCAGAAGACGGTGTCCCGCGTCATCAACGGCGACCCGCACGTCAGCGCTGCCGTGCGCGAGCGCGTCAACGGCGCCATCGTCGCGCTGGGCTACCGGCCCAACCGCGCCGCCCGCAACCTGGTCCTCGGTCGCAGCCGCACCATCGGGGTGCTGTCGGTCGGGTCGACGGACTTCGGCCCGTCCTCGCTGATGCTGGCGGCCGAGAGCGCGATCCGCAGGGCCCGGTACGCGATGTCGGTCATCAACACGTTCGAGGACGAGCCGGCGACGATCACGAGGTCGCTGCGCTCGCTGGTCGACCAGGGCGTCGACGGGATCGTCGTCAACGAGCCCGACGGGGCGTTCACCCTGGACGCCGGTGCCCTCGGTGACCTGCCGGTGCTGAGCCTGTCGGGCTCGTACGGGCTGTCGACCAGCGAGATCGTGGCAGATGTCGACGTGGCGTCGGGCGCCCGGCTCGCGACGGAGCACCTGCTGGGGCTGGGGCACCGCACCGTGCACCACATCGCCGGCCCGGGGAACTGGCGGACGGCCCAGCTGCGGCTCGAGGGCTGGCGCAGCGCGATCCAGACCGCCGGCGCACCGGAGCCGGCCGTCGTGCGCGGCGACTGGAGCGTCCGGTCCGGCTACGAGCTGGGAGGCCCCCTGGCGGCCGACCCGGAGGTCACTGCGGTCTTCGCCGCCAACGACCAGATGGCGATCGGCCTCCTGCGCGCGTTCGAGGAGGCCGGACGCGACGTGCCGGGTGACGTGAGCGTCGTCGGTTTCGACGACGTGCCAGAGGCCGCCTACCTGTCGCGGGCCCTCACCACCGTCCGACAGGACCTCGCTTACCTGGCCACCTTCGGCGTCGGCATGCTCATCGACGCCATCGAGAACCCGCGGCCGCAGGACCGCCGCGAGAACGTCCCGGTCGAGCTCGTGATCCGGGAGACAACGGCCGCACCGCCAGCCCGGCGATGACGGACCCCACCAGAACGCCCGCATGGAACACGAAGGAGTGGAGCATGTCGAGAACGAAGATCACGTGGCGTCGTCAGGCCATGGGACTGACCGCAGGGATGGCTGTCGCCGCACTGGCGCTCACGGCGTGCAGCGGTGGTGGCTCGGGCGACAAGGCGACCGGCCCCGCAGCGGCGATCAGCCAGGCGGACATCGACAAGGCGATGACGACGCCGACGAAGCTCACGTTCTGGACGTGGGTCCCGGACATCGAGAACGAGGTCAAGCTCTTCGAGGCTGCCTACCCGGCGATCACCGTCGACGTCGTCAACGTCGGCCAGGGCGCCGACCACTACAAGAAGATGCGCAGCGCGCTGCAGGCCGGCAAGGGCGCGCCTGACGTCGCCCAGATCGAGTTCCAGCACGTGCAGTCGTTCGCCCTCGGTGACAACCTGCTCGACCTGACGCCGTACATCCCGGCGAGCACCAGCGCGGACTACGTGCCGTGGGTGTGGAAGCAGGTCCTGTCGACGGACGGCTCGAAGATCTGGAGCATCCCGCAGGACTCGGGCCCCATGGGAGGGCTGTACCGCGACGACATCCTCAAGGCCCACAACATCGCCGTGCCGACGACGTGGGACGAGTTCGCCACCGCCGCGAAGACGCTGCACGCGGCCGACCCGAACGTCTACCTGACGAACATGCCGGGCAACGACATGGGCCAGTTCACGGCCATGCTGTGGCAGGCCGGCGCCCGGCCGTTCGGCTGGGACGGCGACAAGCAGGTCACGATCAACGTCACCTCGCCGGAGGCGACGAAGGTCGCGCAGTACTGGCAGGACCTCATCCAGGCCGGTGACGTCTCGGTCGACCCGGACTTCACCGACACCTGGTACCAGGGGCTGGCCAACGGCAAGTACGCCGGCTGGGCGCCGACGGCGGCCTGGGCCCCGGTGTTCCTGCAGGGCACGGCGGCCAACACCTCCGGGCTGTGGCGTGCCGCGAACATCCCGCAGTGGGACGCGTCCGGCTCGCCGGTCTCCGCGAACTGGGGCGGCTCGTCCGACGCGGTGATGAAGAGCACGCAGAACCCGATCGCCGCGGCGCAGCTCGCGCTCTGGATCAACCACGACCCGGCGTCGACGCTGATGCTGGCGAACACGCAGTTCCTGTTCCCGACGACGAACGCCACGCTCACGAGCAAGGAGTTCAGCGACCTCGCGCCCGAGTTCTACGGGGGCCAGAAGGTCAACCAGGTGTTCGCGGACATCTCCAAGACGGTGCCGGAGGACTTCAGCTGGCTGCCGTTCATGGACTACGCGTACTCCGCCGGCCAGGAGTCGGTGGGCAAGGCGATCGCTGACAAGGGCGACATCGTCGGCGCGCTGAAGGCGTGGCAGGACGCCCTGACCACGTACGCCAAGCAGCAGGGCTTCACCGTCAAGTAGTGGAAGGTGCCGCCCCACGCCCGCTGCGTGGGCGTGGGGCGGCACACCCCGCTCGATCCAGGAGACCACCATGACTGCAGCTGATGTCCGTCTGCCCCAGGGGCCGCCGACGACGCCCACCGAGCCGGTCAGACGCCGGGGCCCGTCGCCGATGCGCCGTCGCGAGAACGCGGCCGCCTACATCCTGATCACGCCCTTCGTGGTCGTGTTCGCCCTGTTCATCGTCGTTCCGCTCGTGTACTCCGGCTACCTCAGCCTGTTCCGCGACCAGCTCGTGGGCGGCACCACCTTCGTCGCTCTCGACAACTACACGCGGGCCCTCACCGACTCGTCGTTCCTCACCGGCGTCGGCCGGATGGCGATCTTCCTGCTCATCCAGGTGCCGATCATGCTCGGCCTCGCGCTGGTGTTCGCCCTGCTGCTCGACTCGGGCGTCCTGTACCTGCAGCGCTTCGTCCGGCTCGGCATCTTCATCCCCTACGCCGTGCCGAGCGTCATCGCCGCGCTGATGTGGGGGTACCTCTACGGCCCGGACTTCGGTCCCGCCGCCCAGATCGCCAAGAACCTGCACATCTCCGCGCCGCCGTTCCTGTCCCAGAACTGGATGCTCGGCTCGATCATGAACATCGTCTCGTGGGAGTTCATCGGCTACAACATGATCATCTTGTACGCCGCCCTGCGGTCCATCCCGAGCGAGCTCTTCGACGCCGCGGCGGTGGACGGCGCCGGCCGGGTGCGCACGGCCTGGAGCATCAAGATCCCGGCCATCCGCCCGGCGATCATCCTCACGGCGATCTTCTCGGTGATCGGCTCGTTCCAGCTCTTCAACGAGCCGAACCTCCTGCGGACCATCGCCCCCAACGTCATCGGCATCGACTACACGCCGAACATGTACGCGTACAACCTCGCGTTCATCAACCGGGACAGCAACTATGCGGCCGCGATCGCCTTCATCCTCGGCGTCGTGATCATGGTCGTGTCGTACTCCGTGCAGCTGTCCACCCAGCGCAAGGAGCGTGCAGCACGATGACCACGCAGACCGCCGCCGGCGGGCCGACCCGGACCGGCAGCCCCCTCGACCGCCCCTCGCCCCCTCGGCAGCGCAGCCGCAGGTCCCGCGCGTACTCCTCCGACCGGCCGCGCCGCAGCATCGTGCTGACCGTCGTGATGTGCGCCGTCCTGCTCTACTTCCTCATCCCGCTGTGGTGGCTCCTGGTCGCATCGACCAAGTCCAACGCGAACCTGTTCTCCACCTTCGGGCTCTGGTTCTCGAGCACGAACTCGTTGTGGGTCAACATCCAGACGGTGTTCACGTCGGACAACGGCGTGTACCTGCTCTGGCTGCGGAACTCGCTCGTGTACTCCGTGACCAGCGCGGTGGGCTCGGCGTTCCTGGCGACGATGGCCGGGTACGCGTTCGCCAAGTACCGGTTCCCCGGTGGCAACGCGATCTTCAGCGGGATCCTCGGCGCGATCATGATCCCGATGACGGCACTCACCATCCCGACCTACCTGCTGTTCGCCAACGCCGGCCTCACGAACACGCCGTGGGCGGTCATCCTGCCGTCGCTGGCGAGCCCGTTCGGGGTCTACCTCATGCGGGTCTACGCCGCCGACTCGGTCGACGACACGCTGATCGAGGCCGCACGCGTGGACGGCGCGGGCGAGCTGCGCATCTTCTTCACCGTCGCCCTCCGGCTGCTCTCCCCGGGCCTGGTCACGGTGCTCCTGTTCGCCCTGGTGTCGACCTGGAACAACTACTTCCTGCCCCTGATCATGCTCAACAGCCCGGACCTGTACCCGCTGACGGTCGGCCTGGCCCAGTGGCAGGCGACCGCCGCCGGCGGCTCGGGTTCGCGGGCCCTCTTCTCGAGCATCATCACCGGCTCCTTCCTCTCGATCATCCCGCTCGTCATCGCCTTCCTGTTCCTTCAGCGCTACTGGCAGTCCGGCCTCGCCAGCGGTGCCGTCAAGGGCTGACCCCCGACAAGGTGGAGAACACACACATGGCAATCCAGCACCAGACCGTCCTCTTCGGCGCGGCCTACTACTACGAGTACGCCGGGCCGGGTCAGGACCCGAAGCCGGAGACCCTGGAGCGGGACCTCGACCTGATGCAGGCCGCCGGGTTCTCGGTGATCCGCGTCGGGGAGTCGGTCTGGTCGACGTGGGAGCCCGAGGACGGCAGCTTCGACCTCGACTGGCTCGAGCCGGTCCTCGACGGGGCGCACGCCCGCGGCATCGACGTCGTCATCGGGACCCCGACGTACGCGGTCCCGATGTGGCTGGTCCGGCGGTACCCGGAGATCGCGGGCGAGGACCGCACCGGGCACCGGATGGGCTGGGGCGCCCGCCAGGAGGTCGACTACACGCACCCTGCCTTCCGCTTCCACGCCGAGCGCATCCTCACGCAGATCGTCGAGCGGTATCGCGACCACCCCGCCGTCGTCGCGTACCAGGTCGACAACGAGCCCGGCCTGCACCTGCTGCACAACCGGGGCGTGTTCGAGCGGTTCGTCGACCACCTCCGCGACACCTACGGCGACGTCGAGACCCTCAACCGGGAGTGGGGGCTCGTCTACTGGTCGCACCGGCTGTCCACCTGGGCGGACCTGTGGACCCCGGACGGCAACGCCCAGCCGCAGTACGACCTGGCCTGGCGGCGGTTCCAGGCGGTGCTGACCACGGAGATGATCGACTGGCAGGCCCGTGCGGTCCGCAAGCTCGCGCGCCCGGACCAGGTCGTCACCACCTGCATCTCCTACGACCGACCCGCGCTCGAGGACGCCGACCTCGCGTCGGTCCTCGACGTGACCAGCGGCAACCCGTACTACGCGATGCAGGACGGCCTGACCCACCCGAACGCGTCGCAGCGGCTGCAGTACTGGACGACGAACGGCACGTGGGCCCTGTTCCAGAGCGGCGACACGATGTTCTCGAGCCGCGGCGAGCCGTTCTGGGTGACCGAGACCGACGCCCAGTCCATCGGCGGCCCGAGCACCAACAACCCGGCCTACCCGGGCCAGTGGCGGCAGGCCGCCTGGGCGCTCGTGAGCCGGGGCGCACGCATGGTCGAGTACTGGCACTGGCACACGCTGCACTACGGCGCGGAGACGTACTGGGGTGGTGTGCTGCCGCACAGCGGGGTGCCCGGCCGGGCCTACCGCGAGATCGCGCTCCTCGGCGCCGAGCTCGCGCGGACCGGGAGCGTGCTGGCTGACGCGACCCCGGATGCCGACATCGCCATCCTTGCCTCGACCGGCGCGCGCTTCGCGCTCGCCGCCCAGCCGCCGCTCCAGAAGCCCGACGGCACCGGGGACCCGAACAGCTACCCCCGGATCGTCGGCGCGTTCTACCGGGGCGCCTTCGATGCCGGCCTCCAGGTCCGGGTGGTCCGCCCGCGCTACCTGTTCGACGAGGACCCTTCCGACGTCGTGCGCCGCCTGCCCGTGCTCGTCGCCGCCGGCTACTACCCGGCGTCGGACGCCGACCTCGACTGGCTCCTGCGGTACGCGGACGGGGGCGGCCACCTCGTCGTCGGCCCCCGGACCGCGTACGCCGACCACGAGGCCCGGGCCCGCGACGAGGTCCAGCCGGCCCGGCTGTCCTCGCCGGCAGGCGTCTGGTACGACGAGCTCAACAACCTCCCCGACCCCGTCCCGGTGGCGGGCGCGCTGACGGGCGAGGCGACCGCGTGGGCCGAGGGCCTGGTGGCCGACGGTGCCGAGGTGCTCGCGCGCTACGTCCACCCCCACCTGGGCGCGTGGTCGGCAGTGACGACACACCCGCACGGTGCCGGCCGGATCACTGTCGTCGGTACGGTTCCAGGTGTCGGGCTCGCCCGCTCGCTCGCCGCGTGGCTCGTCCCGGAGCCGCTCGCGGCGTGGGCCGACGTCCCGGCAAGCGTTACCGTCCACACGTCGACCCGACCGGACGGCACCCGCGTGCACGTCGTGCACAACTGGTCCTGGGAGGCCGCGACCGTGACAGCCCCGATCGATCTCGACGTCCTCGTCGCCGCGCGCGGTGACGCCCCGGCGGACCCGCCGCCCGCCGACGCCCCCGGTGGGACGCTCGCTGCCGGCGACTCCGTGACCCTCGGCTCGTGGGACGTCCTCGTGGCGGTGACCCGATGACGCGCTGGGCGGGCCCGTGGCCCACGGACGGCATCGCGTACGGCGCCGACTACAACCCCGAGCAGTGGCCCGAGGAGGTGTGGGCCGACGACGTCGCGCTCATGCGCCAGGCCGGCGTGAACCTCGTGAGCCTGGGCATCTTCTCGTGGGGTCAGCTGGAGCCGGAGGAGGGACGGTTCGAGTTCGGCTGGCTCGACCGCATCGTCGACCTGCTGCACGAGGCCGGGATCGGTGTCGACCTCGCCACGCCCAGCGCCGCACCGCCCGTGTGGCTGCACCTGGCCCACCCCGAGATGCTGCCGGTCGACGCGGACGGTCTGCGCTACACCCATGGCAGCCGCGAGTCGTGGTGCGTGAGCTCCCCGGTCATCCGCGAGCACGCCACCCGGATCGCGCGCGTCGTCGCGGAACGCTACGGCCACCACCCCGCGGTCCGCATGTGGCACGTGTCCAACGAGTTCGCCTGCCACAACGGGCGCTGCTACTGCGACGTGTCGGCGGCCGCGTTCCGCGACTGGCTGGCCGCGAGGTACGCCGACATCGACGCTCTCAACCTCGCCTGGGGCACGGCGTTCTGGGGTCAGCGCTACGCGTCGTTCGAGCAGGTCCTGCCGCCGCGTCGCACGACAACGATCTCCAACCCCGGCCAGACGCTCGACTTCGACCGGTTCTCGTCGGACGCGTTCGTCGACCACCTCGAGGCCGAGGCGGCCGTGCTCCGCGAGGTCACGCCGCACCTGCCGGTGACCACCAACTACATGGTCATGGGCGACTTCCACCAGATCGACTACACGACGACCACCCCGCTGCTCGACATCGTGTCGAACGACCACTACCTCAAGGCCGACGACCCGCGCGGCTGGGCCGAGCTGGCGTTCAGCGCCGACCGGCTCCGGGGGCTGGCCGGCGGTGACCCGTGGCTGCTCATGGAGCACTCGACCAGCGCGGTGAACTGGCAGCCGCGCAACCTGGCCAAGGAGCCCGGCGAGATGCTGCGCAACTCCCTGCAGCACGTGGCCCGCGGTGCGGACGGGGTGCTGTTCTTCCAGTGGCGGCAGTCCCGGGCGGGTGCCGAGAAGTACCACTCCGGCATGGTGCCGCACGCCGGCGCCGACTCCGACCGGTTCCGTGAGGTCGTGGGCCTCGGTGCCACGCTCGGACGCCTGGCGGAGGTGCGGGGGAGCGTCGTCGAGAAGGCGCGCGTCGCGCTGCTGTGGGACACGCAGGCCTGGTGGGCGACCGACCTCGAGGCCCACCCGACGGTCGACCTGCACTACCTCGACCTGGCCCGGCGCCTCCACGGCGCGCTGCTCGACGCGGGCGTCGTGGTCGACGTGCTGCCCGCGACGTCGGACCTCGACGGCTACGACGTCGTCCTGGTCCCGACGCTCTACCTCGCGCCGACGGACCTGTCCGACCGGCTCGCGGCCGTGGTGGCGCACGGCGGTCACGTGCTCGTCTCGTACTTCTCGGGCATCGTCGACGAGTCCGACCGCGTGCTGCTGGGCGGCTACCCCGGAGCGTTCCGGGACCTGCTCGGCGTGCGGGTCGAGGAGTTCGCCCCGCTGCGCGAGAACGGCACGGTCCGGCTGAGCGACGGGGCCACCGGCGAGGTGTGGACCGAGCGGTTCACCGCCGCCGACGCCGAGGTGCTGGCCACGTACACCGACGGCCCGGCGGCCGGCGGTCCCGCGATCACGCGGCGAACCGTGGACGGCGGAGGAGCGGCCTGGTACCTGTCGACGCGGCTCGACGGACCGGCGCTCGCAGCCCTCGTCGGTCGCGTGGTCGACGCCGCGGGGGTCGCGCCCGTCGTCGAGCAGCCTGGTGGGCTCGAGGTCGTACGGCGGACGGGGGAGTCGGGCCGCTGGCTGTTCGCCCTCAACCACACGGACGCCGACCTTCCGCTGCAGGCGGTCGGGGTCGACCTCGTCGGAGGCGGCACGCACGGGCGCGGTGACCTCGTGCCCGCCCGCGGCGTCGTCGTCCTGCGCGAGGGTGCCTGACGGCGGGCCGGGGCCGGTCCCGCTCAGTCTGAGGGAGCGGGTGCCGGCCCGGTGGTCTCACGGACGACCAGATGGGTCGGGATCGCCTCGAGCAGGCCGTGGTCACGTCGCCCTTCGAGGACCTGCACGAGGAGCTCGACGCCGCGCACGGCCGCGACGGTGAGGTCCTGGCGCACGGTCGTCAGCGCGCGCAGCAGGAAGGCGGCCTCCGGCACGTCGTCGTAGCCGACGATGCTGACGTCGTCGGGCACGCGCCGACCGGCGTCCTGGAGCGCGCGCGCGAGACCGATGGCCATGTGGTCGTTCGCGGCGAAGACCGCCGTCACGCCGGGCCGCTGGGCGAGCGCGCGGCCGGCCTCGAAGCCGGAGGCCAGCGACCAGTCACCCTGCAGCACGTCCGGCACGTCACGGCCCGCGGCCTGCAGGGCTGCTCGCCACGCGTCCGTCCGTCGCACGGCGGACGGCCAGTCCTTGGGCCCCCCGATGTGGTGGACGGTGACGTGCCCGAGGCCGAGCAGGTGGTTCACCGCTTCGGTGACCCCGCTCGTCTCGTCGGTCGCGACGACGAGCTCGGTCGCGGACAGGTGGAGGGGTCCCGACAGGCTGAGCACGGGAACGGCCAGGCCGTGGCGTCGCGACCGGAACATGGCCGTCGGCTCGTTGACCACGATCGCGTCGACCCCCTGGTCGAGCAGCGACACGAGACCGTTCTCCAGGGTCTCCGCGTCGAGGTCGAACGTGTTGACGACGCGCAGCCCGTAGCCCGCGGCGCTGACCGCCCGACCCGTCGCGATGGCGAGCGACGCCGGACCGTAGGCCGCGCTGCCGAGGGTCAGCAGCCCGACCGTCCGGCTGCGGCCCAGCAGCAACGACCGGGCCGCCGTGTTGGGGCGGTAGCCGAGCGACTCGATGGCCTCCTGGACGCGCCGACGGACGTCGGGGCTGACCTGCGGGTCGTGGTTCACGACGCGCGAGACGGTCTTCTGCGAGACGCCGGCGGCGCGGGCCACGTCCGTGCCGGTGACGCGGCGGATGCCGGCGGGTGCCGGGCCCGTGGGCCGCACCCCGAGGGGCGAAGCGTCGACCGACATGCGGCGTCTCCTGCGACCGGCGGCCGAGGCCGTCGCTAGTTCCGGAAGGTGAGGTCACTCTAGCGAGCCACAGCCTGGTTCTCGGTCGAGTCGGCCCACCCGCGCCAGCACCGTCGAGGGCTACCCGTGGATCACGGTCCCGCTCTCGCCGCGCATGGCGAGCGGGGCCTTCTCGAGCGAGCAGATCACGGCCCTGCGGCCGGGGCCGCTCGCGGCGAACTCCATCGCCGCCTGGACCTTGGGCAGCATCGACCCTGCGCCGAAGCACCCGTCGTCCACGTAGCGCTGCGCCGTGACGAGGTCGAGGTCCTCGAGGTCGCGCTGCTCGGGGGTGCCGAAGCCGATCGCGACGCGGTCGACCGCGGTGAGGATGAACAGGAAGTCGGCACCGACCACCTCGGCGAGCTTCGAGGATGCGAAGTCCTTGTCGATCACGGCCGGCACCCCGTGGTAGTCGCCCGCCGCGTCCTTGACCACGGGGATCCCGCCGCCGCCGCACGCGACCACGATGAACTCGTGGTCCAGCAGGTTGAGGATCGAGTCCCGCTCGACGATGTCCACCGGGCGCGGTGACGCGACGACGGTCCGCCACCCCCGCCCGGAGTCCTCGACCATGACCAGTCCCGGCTGCGTGGCCATCATGGCCCGCGCGTCGGCCTCGTCGTAGAACCCGCCGATGGGCTTGCTCGGCGCAGCGAAGGCCGGGTCGTCGGCCGCGACCTCGACCTGCGTCACGACGGAGGCGACGTGCCAGGGCATGCTGACCCGCCGCAGCTCCTTCGCGATCCCCTGCTGCAGGTGGTACCCGATGTACCCCTGGCTCATGGCCGTGCACTCGGGCAGCTCCATGCGCGGCACCCGGTCGGTGTGCTGGGACGCGACCTCGAAGGCCAGGCTGATGGCGCCGACCTGCGGCCCGTTGCCGTGGGACACGATGATCTCGTGCCCCTGGGCGATCAGCCCGACGAGGGACGGGGTGGCCGCGTCGATGCAGGTGCGCTGCTCCTCCGCGGTGCTGCCCAGCGCGTTGCCGCCCAGGGCGATGACGATGCGTGACATCGCCGCGCCTCAGAGGATCCCGGCGAGGAGCGTCTCGAGCTCGGCCTTGGCCGCGTCGACCTTGATCGGGTTCGACAGCTCGGGGCGCAGGAAGTACACGAGCAGGGCGCGCTGAGCGGTGAGGCGGTTACCGGCCTCGTCGAACGCGATCGAGTGGTCCCCGTCGAGGACGTCGTCGGTGACCTCCTCGCCGCGGGTCGCCGGCAGGCAGTGCATGAACTTCGCCGCCGGGCTCGCGATCGCCATGAGCTCGGCGTTCACCTGGTACTTCGGCATGAAGGCCGCCAGCCGCTCCGCCTCGCCGAGCTCCGCCTCGTAGTCGCCGTACCAGACGTCGGTGTAGACGAAGTCGGCACCCTCGAGGGCCGTGTGGGGGTCGTCGGTCACGAACATGCTGCCTCCTGAGACGACGCAGTTCTGCTGCCCGATCTGCTGCAGCTCGTCCCGGAGCTGGAAGCCCTCCGGGCCGAGCTGGACGAACTCCATGCCCATCTTCGTCGTGATCATCATGAGCGACGCGCACACCTGGGTCGCGTCACCCACGAAGACCACCTTGCAGTCCTCGAGCCGCTTGCCGCGCGGCAGGTGCTCGACCATCGTGATCAGGTCGCCGATCTCCTGCGTGGGGTGGTTGTAGTCCGACATCCCGTTGAGGACCGGGACCGTGGCGTACCGGGCGAGGTCGACGACGGTCTGGTGCCGGGCGACGCGCGCCATGATGACGTCGACGAGCCGGGACAGCACGCGGGCGGTGTCCTCGATCGACTCGTGCCCGCCGAGCTGGATCTGGCCGGGGGCCAGGTACTGCGCGTGCCCCCCGAGCTGGGACATCGCGGTCTCGAAGGACACCCGCGTCCGTGTCGAGGACTGCTCGAAGATCATCCCGAGGGTCCGGCCGTGCAGCAGCGGCGGGAAGTAGCCGACGGCGACGCACTTCTTGAGGCTGAGCCCGAGGTGGACGATGTCGAGGATCTCGTCCTTCGTGAGGTCCTGCGTGTCGATGAAGTCGCGTGCGGTCATGGTCGTGTCCTTTGCAGGGTCGGTGTGAGGGCATGGCAGAGCACGGCCGGGTGTCGCCGAAGGTCGGGACGTGGACCGCGGAGCTGCGGGGGAGAGGCGTGGGCGGGGGTCGGACGGGGCGCCGCGTGACGCCCCGTCCGCTCCCGCGTCAGCGACCCGAGGGCTGCTGCTGGGTGATGCAGTGCACGTTGCCGCCGCCGAGGAGGATCTCCCGGCCCGGGACGGTGACGACCCGCCGCGGGGCGAACAGCTCGGTGTAGGCGGCGACGGCCGCGTCGTCGTGCGGGTCGTCGAACACCGGGAGCACGACGACGTCGTTGCCGATGTACGAGTTGACGTACGAGCCGGCCAGCCGGTCGCCGGCCTCCCGCGGGAGGGTGCCCGCGATCGAGTCGACGCCGCCGGACTCCTCGTCGGTGATGAAGATCGGTCCGGGCTGGTGGATCTTGACGACCTCGATGCTGCGCCCGCGGGCGTCGAGCGTCGACTCGAGGACCTTCAGGGCGGCCGCCGACCGCTCGTACTGCGGGTCGGTCGGGTCGTCGGTCCACGTGAGCATGACCTTGCCGGGCTCGACGAACCGGCAGAAGTTGTCCACGTGGCCGTTGGTCTCGTCGAGGTAGACGCCGAACGGCAGCCACACCACGACGTCGACCCCGAGGTGGTCACGCAGCAGGCCCTCGATCTCCGCCTGCGTCAGGTCGGGGTTGCGACCGGGCGACAGGAGGCACTCGGCGGTGACGAGGAGGGTTCCCTCGCCGTCGACGTCGATCGACCCGCCCTCCAGGACGAAGGGCGCCTTGTAGCGGTCGATCCCCTCGATCTCGAGGACCTTGCGGGCGACGGCGTCGTCGGCGGCCCAGGGGAAGTAGAGCCCGTCGACGAGACCGCCCCAGGCGTTGAAGTCCCAGTCGACCCCGCGCACGTCGCCGTCGCCGTTCACGACGAAGGTCGGGCCGCAGTCCCGGATCCACGAGTCGTCGTTGGACATCTCGACGACCCGGACGGTCTCCGGGAGCTCGCTGCGGGCGTTGTCGTACTGCCGGGCGGACACCGCGACGGTGACGGCCTCGGTGCCGGCGATCGCCGTCGCGACGGCGGTGAACGCGGCCTGTGCCGGCTTGCCGCCGAGGCGCCAGTTGTCCGGCCGCTCCGGCCAGATGAGCCAGCAGCCGCTGTGGTGAGCCCACTCCGCCGGCATCCGGTAGCCGTCTGCCGCGGGGGTGGAGGCGAGGGTGTGCGTCATGGTGCGTTTCCTTCCAGGGCCAGCGGGGCGACGTCAGCGAACTGACGCGCCGTCTCGGGGTCGTCGCCGCGCTCGAGGGCGCGCAGGCGGGTCCACTCGGGCGACTTCAGGCAGAAGTACTCCTGGATGCCGACCGTCACCGCGAGGCCGATGAGGATCGAGCCGGTCACCGCGAAGGAGAAGTCGTACGGGTTCCAGACGAAGAACACCGCGGCCGCGGCGAGGAGGACCGCCGGGATCCAGGTCACGAGCCAGGTGACGACGACGCCACCCGGGACGCGGTACGGCCGGGGGCGGTCCGGGTCGAGACGGCGCAGCTTGCCGAACGCCAGCATCATCACGATGTACGGCAGCAGGAAGATGACCGAGGAGAACGCGAACAGGTTCCAGAAGACGTCGTCGATCGCCCCGCCGGTCAGCGAGAACAAGCCGGCGTACCCGAGCGTGAAGACCGTGCCGACGACCGAGCAGAGCATCGCCGCACCGACCGGGGTGCCGCGCGTCGCGTGCGTCTTGGCGAAGATCGGGGGGAGGTCACCCTGCTGGGCGGCCTCCGCGGCGGCGAGGTTGGCTCCGATGGTCCACGGCACGAGGCTCGCGAAGAAGCAGAAGAGCGCGCCGATGCCGAGGATCGAGACCACGACGCTCGCGACCCCCGAGTCACCGAAGCCGCGACGCAGCGCGTCGACGAGGCCGGTCGTCTGGGAGATCTCGTCGGCCGGGAAGATCAGCTGCATGCCGATCGTGGCGACGAGGTAGAAGCCGCCGATGAGGACGCCCGCGATGGCGATCGTCCGGGGGACGTCGCGCTTGGGGTTCTCCATCTGCGTCGAGGCCGACGACATGAGCTCGAAGCCGAGGAAGTTGTAGATCACGATCGGCAGCGCGGCGATGAAGGCGGGGAGCGCGTCGGTCGGGATGACGCTGCTGACGGTCCACGAGGTCGCGGAGCCGTGTGCCGAGGCGTAGATCCCGCCGGCGATGGCGAGGGCGACGATCACGGCGATCGTGATGCCGGCGCCGACGTTGGACACCCACGTGCCCGTCTTGAGGCTGCGGATGTTGACCCAGAAGTTGATCCAGATCAGCGTGACGGTGATGGCCACCTGGACCCAGAAGTTCAGCTCGCCGCCGAAGAACATCGACGAGATCGCCCCGGAGAACATCAGGTACACGCTCGGGACCCAGAGGCCGACGTTGAGCCAGTACCACCACGAGACGCGGCTGCCCCACCGGTTGCCGAACGCCCGGACGACCCAGGCGTAGATGCCGCCGGCGTCGGGGTAGGCGGACCCGAGCTCGCTCGTGACCAGCCCGTACGGGATGAAGAACACGATGATGATCGCCACGGTCCAGAAGATCGCGGTCGGGCCGACGGCGGCGGTCACGGTCAGCTGCGAGAGCAGCAGCATCGCCGCCACCGAGAAGAGCACCATGTCGAACATCCGGAAGGCCGGGCGACCAGTCGCTCGACCCTCCGTCGGAGGCCTGTCTGTCTGCACGGTCATTGCTCTGCTCCTTTGCGTGACGAACCGTTGCTACGAGGTGCGCTCGGACGCGGCACGTCAGGCAGAGATCAGATCGGGCGGGCCGTGATCGGGGTCACTGCGGCTCGTGGTCTGACATGTACAAACGTACAACATTCGATGTTGTACAAAAGTACATGTGGCGGCCGCTGCCCCAAGGGACCAAGGTCCTTACGGCGTCGACGGCATGGCTACGGCGCGAGGCACAGGCGCCGGACGACGACACGCAACCGGTCCGACAGGTCGGCGACCGTCAGCTCGCCGTTCGAGACCGCCTCGAGCATGAGCCCGTCGACCAGGCACGCGACGATCTGCACGACGCTGTCCCGGGGGAGTTCGGGGTCGCTCGGCGGCAGGACGCGGTCGACCAGCGAGCCGATCATGCGCGACCACTCGCGAGCCTCCTCGCGCACCGTGACGTTCCGGGTCGCCTCCATGAACATCTCGAACAGTGCGAGGTCGTAGAGCGGGTCCGCGACGGTCTTGTCGAAGAACATCTCGGTGAGCACCTCGACCGACCGGTCGATCGTCAGGGCCACGTCGAGCGCGTCGACGATCGACGCGAGCCGGACCGCCTCGCTCGCCCGCGCGTGCGCCATGGTCTGCAGCAGGAGGTCGTCGCGGTCGGTGAAGTAGTACGTCGTCGACCCGAGCGGCACGTGCGCGACCTTCGCGACGGCCCGGTGGGTCACCGCGCTCGCGCCACCGGTCCCGAAGACCCGGACGGACGCGTCGAGGATCTGCTCCCGCTTGCGTTCGCCCGTCGACGTCCTGGGCCGCGGGCCCTCGCCCCGCACCGGCACTGTGTGCGCCCCGCTCATCTGGTCCACTCCTGTGCTCGATGCCGACCGTCGCGACCGTTCGGGCCAGGGGCACCGCCACGCGATGTCGACCGACGGCGGAGCCCGTCGCGTGGTCAGGTTACCGCCGTCGAGCCGCCCGACCCGTGACGGGCCTGGTGGGCCGATCGGTCGACACGTCGCGTCGGATCGGCCGCTGGGCGTCGCCGCGGGACGACGTCTCGCTGGTACGGGTCGTCGCGCGTGGGCTACGTTCGGCCGGTGCCGCTACTCACCGTCCAGCTCGTGAGGTACGGCCGATGAGCACGGCGGCCGTCATCGGTGGCGGCCCTGCGGGCCTGATCGCCGCCGAGGTGCTGGCCCGGGCCGGAGTGACCGTGACGGTCTATGACCGGATGCCCTCGGTCGGCCGCAAGTTCCTCCTCGCGGGCCATGGCGGGCTGAACATCACGCACTCCGAGGCCCGGGACCGGATGCTGGGTCGGTACGGCCGATCAGCCGACCGGCTCGCGCCGATGCTCGACGTGTTCGGCCCGGAGGATCTCCGCGACTGGTGCGCCGGTCTGGGCGAGCCGACGTTCGTCGGGTCGAGCGGGCGGGTGTTCCCGCAGGCGTTCCGGGCGACACCGCTGTTCCGCGCCTGGCTGGCGCGCCTGGCCGAGCTCGGGGTGCGGATCGAGACACGGCAGCGGTGGACCGGGTGGACGGGCGAATCGGGTCGGCTGAGCTTCACCGGGGCCGACGGCGGCACGATCGAGGTCACCCCGGACGCGGCGCTCTTCGCGCTGGGCGGCGCGTCGTGGCCGCGTCTGGGTTCCGACGGCGGGTGGGTCGGCCCGTTCTCCGATCGAGGGGTGGCGGTGACGCCCCTGCGGCCGGCGAACGTCGGGGTGCGCGTCAACTGGTCGGACGTGTTCGCGGAGCGGTTCGCCGGGACACCGCTGAAGAACGTCGGGCTGACCGTCCGTGGCGGGCCTCGCGGTCAGCAGGTGCGCGGTGACGCGATGGTGACGCGGACCGGCATCGAGGGCGGCCCGGTCTACGCGATCGGCGCCGCGATCCGCGACGCGCTCGATACCGACGGTCGGTGCGTCCTCGAGGTCGACCTCCGCCCCGACCTGACCGTCGACCAGCTCGTCGGCCGGTTGCAGCACCGCCGGCCGAAGGACTCCGGCTCGACGTGGCTGCGTCGGTCGATCGGCCTCGACCCCGTCGGCATCGCCCTGCTGCGGGAGTCGAGCGGCGGCGGGCTGCCGAGCGACCCGGCGGCGACGGCCGCGCTGGTCAAGGCGGTCCCGGTCGTGGTGACGGGGACGATGCCGATCGACCGGGCCATCTCCACGGCGGGCGGGATCGAGTGGTCGGAGGTCGACGAGGCGCTGATGCTGCGCCGGTTGCCCGGCACGTTCGTCGCGGGCGAGATGCTCGACTGG
Organism: Cellulomonas sp. WB94; assembly: GCF_003115775.1. Taxonomy (NCBI): domain Bacteria; kingdom Bacillati; phylum Actinomycetota; class Actinomycetes; order Micrococcales; family Cellulomonadaceae; genus Cellulomonas; species Cellulomonas sp. WB94. Next base: position 991,708 of record NZ_QEES01000002.1, on the reverse strand, counting down.
GAGGCACCCACCGGCGGTTACCTGCTGCAGGCCTCGTTCAGCACCGGCGTGGTCGCAGCGCGGGGCGCGCTGGCATGGCTCCGGCGCGAGGCCGCGTCCGGCTCCCGGTAGAGCCTGGGTGCGACGGTCCCGGCCTCAGCCGCAGTCGTCGCAGATGCCGGTCGCGGGGAGGGTCATCGAGCACGTCGGGCAGATCGCGGGGGCAATCTCGCGGGCGGCGGCGGCCCGCGCGACCGGGGTCCGCGTGGCCGAGGTTCGCGTGGCGCGCGGGGCACGGGTGGCACGCACGGACGCGAGGCGCGACGCCGACGCCGGCTCGGACACCTCGAAGCCGCGCTTGCGCAGGATCGCGACGGCGCCGTGGCGGTCGCTGCTGAACTCGTCCGGCGGCGCGAGCCTCCCGGTCGCGAACCGGTGGGCGACCCCGAGGATCGCCGCCACGTCGTAGCTGCGGCCCTCGTGGAGGAGCGCGTATCCGGGGGACGGAGAGAACCCGTAGACCTCGAGGAACTGCTCGGCGCCGCGGACGTCGTACTCAGCGATCGCCTGGAGCAGGTGCTGTCTCGTCACAGAGGAGAAGGTGGCCACGACCAACGAGGGTACGTCGGACTTTCCCGATCCGCGGTCGACCGGCACGATCCAGAGGCAGTCGCGAGGCTCAGGCCGGGCCGTCGCCGAGGTGCCGCAGGGCGGGTGCGGGATCGAGACCGCGCTCCTCGGCGACCAGCCACATGAGAGACCGCGCCTCCTCCGCGCATGCAGCGCAGCCGGCGAGGTGGATGCGCATCGCGGGATGGTCGTGGCTGGGGTCGGACAGCAGCGCTTCGACGTAGCGGTCGACCAGGTCGAAGCAGTCGTCGCAGGACAGGAACGGCTCGGTGTCGAGGATCAGCCGTTGCGCGGCCTGCAGGCTCAGCGGCCTGGGGGCTTGGCTCATGGTGTGCCTGCCTGTGGGTGTGGTGCGGCCAGATGGCCGGAGGCGATCAAGGTGGCGCGCAAGCGGGTTCTCGCGTCGTGCACGGTCTTGTACAAGGCGTTGCGGCTCGTGCCCAGCCGGTCAGCGAGAACGTCGATCGGGACGTCGTTGACGAGCAGGGCGAGGGTGACCCTGCGCTGGTGCGGGGTCAGCGCGACATCGATCGCGTTGCGGACCGCCGACGCCAGATCCGCGGCTTCGGCATAGCCGGCCGGCGAGAGGCTGTGTGCTGGGAGCTGAGCGTAGTCGTCGAGCTCGACCTCGCGGTGCTGCCACGCGAATCGGCGTACTTCGGTGGCGGACTGGAGGATGGCGAACTTGTAGGCCCACGTGGTGAATCGGCTCCGGCCTTCGAAGGTGGAGAGCTTGGCCAGCACCGCCATCATCGCTTCGTCGGCCGCTTGGTTGGCGATCTCTTCGAGGCGATCGTCGCCAACCCCGGCAAGCGTCGAGCGCATGCGCCGGACCTGGTGACGCGAGGCCCGGAGCATCAGCTGGTGGAGATGGACCATGGCATGGTCCTGGCGCGGTCCGGGAGTGCTGAGAGCTTCGACCCAGTTCTCCGGCGCAGCAGCGTGCTGGTCGAGGTCCGGCGGGACGCGGTCGTCCGCGCTGACCCGGCTCATGGTCAGACGTCCGAGGGTGCGACGGGCGACAGGATCCTGGCTGCGAGCTCGGGAGGGCACCCGCGGTCGACGAGCTGAAGCAGGGCATGCAGGTCAACGGTGCGCGTCGACGCGAGCCGCTGGGCGAGCCCTTGCGGGAAGCCCGACTCCAGCAGACGGCACAGTCGCCAGGTGGTGACGTCGACCGGCGGACCGTCCACACAACAGGCTCCGCGCGGAGCGAGGGACGTGGTCGTCATGCCTTGTTGGTGTCGTGGGGCGGGTCGTGTCTTACCGACGTCGGGGATGCCCGGTAAGAACTCACGCCGCGCTGACGCCAACATGTCGTGGCCCTCTCGACGACACGCAGTCTCCACCTGGCTCCTGCCGGGGTCAACGTCGCCCTCCGCTGCGTCGTCCGGCCCGGGTGCCCTGCTCGCAGAAGTCTCCGGTGATCATCCGAAGGGAACGACGATGAACCGCACGAGAACTCTCCGGCGACAGCCGATCGCGCTGGTCGCGCTGATCTTGAGCGCCCTCCTTGGCGTGACGCTCGCGTCCGGCGCCGCCGCGGCCCGCGCCAACGGCACGTCCGCAGGGGCACCGGCCCTTGTCATGCGCATGGGGCCACCTGTCGCCGCCCGCGACGCGTTCCACGACCAGATGCGCAAGCTCTGGGAAGACCACATCACGTGGACGAGGCTGGCGATCGTGACCTTCGCGGACGGGTCACCCAGCTTCGGCGTCACGGCAGGTCGGCTGCTGCAGAACCAGAGCGACATCGGTGACGCGATCAAGCCGTTCTACGGCGACGCCGCGGGCGACCGGCTGACCGCGCTGCTGCACGATCACATCACCATCGCCGTCGAGATCCTGCAGGCGGCCAAGATCGGCGACACCGACGCGTTCAACGCCGCCAACACCCGCTGGTATGCCAACGGCAACGACATCGCCGACTTCCTCGCCACCGCAAACCCCAGGTCCTGGCCGGACGACGTCATGCGTGCCGACATGAAGGAGCACCTCGACCAGACCCTGACGGAGGCCTCCGACGAGCTCCACGGTCAGTACGCCTCGAGCGTCACCGACTACGAGGGCATCCACGCCCACATCTTGATGATGGCCGACCAGCTCAGCGCAGGCATCATCGCCCAGTTCCCGTCCCGGTTCCGCTGAGTCTCGTGACACCCCCACGGAAAGGCAGAACCGCCATGACCACGACCCAGCCCCGGCCGGCCTCCTCCACGGCCGACGATGGCCTCCTGGCGCGGATCCGGCACGCGGACGCGGCCGAACAGGCGTTCATGATCCTGCGGGCCGCGTTCACCGTCGCGCCCATCCTGTTCGGCGCGGACAAGTTCCTGCACCTCATGGTCGACTGGGACAAGTACCTGGCCCCGGCGCTGTCTGGCCCGCTGCCGTTCACGCCGCACCAGCTCATGTACGCCGTCGGAGGCGTCGAGATCATCGCCGGTCTGGTTGTCGCCATCCATCCCCGCCTGGGCGGGCCGATCGTCGTGGCGTGGCTCGCCGGGATCATCGTCAATCTCCTTCTCATCCCAGGGTTCTACGACGTGGCGTTCAGGGACTTCGGACTCCTCCTGGCAGCCATCGCCCTCAGCCGACTTGCCACCATGTACGACCCGCGACCACTCCTGTGGTTCACCTCCGGGCGCTGAGCCGAAGCGCGACCTGAGCTGCGACGGACCTCGGCAGGCGAGGTCGCTGGTGCACCGGAACAGCTGGTGGCCCGGTGCGCCAACGGAGCGTGCGGTGGACAATCGATCCACGCCCGCAGCAGGCCGGCCTCACGGAGCGGACAGCGCGATGAGCGAGGAACGCGTGGCCCCGCAGACGCGAGGTGTCACGTCGGAGCTGCTGGCCCTTGTTGATCTCGGGGCCGAGATCGAGGGCGGAGCAGCTGAACCAGCCGCCGGCTACACCCTCGAAGCGATCTGGATGAGGTTTCCGCAGGTGTCGTCCAGCACCGCGGTCACCACCGGCCCCATCTCGAGCGGCTCCTGAGTGAACTGCACGCCGAGGGCCACGAGCCGGGCGTGCTCGGAGCGCGCGTCGTCGACGCCGAACGACGTGAACGGGATCCCGTCGGCCACCAACGCCGCCTTGAACACCCGCGCGGCCGGATGTGCGTCCGGCTCGAGGAGGAGCTCGACGCCGTCAGGCTCGCCCGGGCCGACGACGGTGAGCCAGCGGTGGTCGCCGAGCGGCACCTCCGTCTTCTTCACGAAGCCGAGAGTCTCGGTGTAGAAGCGCAGCGCCTTGTCCTGGTCGTCGACCAGGACGCTCGTGACAGTGATGCGTGGCATGAGGTCCTCACTTCGAGGTCGGCCACCGCCGGGCGATCTCGCCGAGCGGTGTGGTGTCGAGACGATGGAACGTGTAGCGGCCCTGACGATGCCGCGAGACCAGCCCGGCGTCCTCCAGCACGTCCAGGTGCTGGGAGATCGCCTGACGGCTGGAGGTCAGGCCGTGCTTCATCCCTCTGCGGCCGCATGCATGACGCCGCCCATCCCGCCGGTGACGATCGTCGCCCCCGCGCGCGCCAGCGCCTCGGCGATCTGCGCCGCGGTCGCGACGTCGTCGGACGTCGCGCCGGAGCCGGGTCCGACGACGGCGACGTATGCCCCGATGAGATCCGCCACGCTGACCTCCTGTGAGTGCTCGCTCCGACGAGACGGTCACCGCATGGGCTCCGTCTGCCCGCCGGCAGTGAGTCGCGTCGCTTGCCCGAGCGACTACGACCCGGGTGGGACGAAATCGGCGAACGCAATGATGTTGTCGTCATAGTGATGCGTCTGCGCATTCCACGACCCACCACAGGTGATCAGTCGCAGTCCGGCGACGTCGATGTTTCCGTAGACAAGATCAGTGGGGAACGTGTCCTTGGCGAACTGCTCGACCCGAGTCACCCGGAACGCGGCGATGCTGCCGTCCTCGCGCGTGACGGAGACAGTGTCGCCGGGCTTCAGGTTGCGTAGCCGGTAGAAGACGCCGGGCCCCTTCCAGTCGACATGTCCCGCGATGATCGCGGGGCCCAGCTCGCCGGGAGTTGGTGCACCGGTGTACCAACCGGCGGGGAATCCGCTCGGCGGAACCTCCATCGTCCCGTCGGCCTTCAGCCCGAGGTCCATCAGCGGGGAGTCCACCCCGACCGCCGGGATGTGCAGTCGGACGGGCTTGGATTTTGCCAGGTGGGGTGCTTCGACCGGGGTCGGCGCGGGGACGCTTGGCGCGGCAACGCTCGGGGAGGAGTCGCTCGGGGAGGGGGCGCTCGGCGACAGAACACTCGGACCGACAAGCGGCGCCGACGGCACGCTGCCCGCCGGACCAGAGCAGCCGGCGACCGCGAAGGTGATCGCAGCGATCAGGGCGCCGCGCGCCACCACCCGAGCGCCGGTGTGACGCGGCGAGAGCCGCTCGGTGTGGTGGCGCATGCGGTGCGGAGTCAGCTGTCGAGGCGGCGACGCCGAACGACAACCACGGTCGCCCCGGCGATGGTCGCGATTGCCAGCGCGCCGATGGCCGCCGACGGAGCAGTGCTCGTTCCGGCAGCGGTGCTGCCATCACCTGTGGAGACCGCCCCCGCGGGGACCGCGGCGACCTGTCGCGTCGGCGTCGGAGTGGGCGCGGGTGTGGGGGTGGTCGTGGGCGTCGACGTCGGAGCGGGAGCGGCCGCGCACGTCGGCCTCGTGATCGTGTTCGCGTCCAGGGTCACGGCGCCGTTGCGGGCCAGGACCCGGCCTTCAACCGTCGCGCCGGTGTTGAGGGTGATGCTTGTCAGCGACAGGATGGTTCCCAGGAAGTGCGAGCCGCTACCGAGGGTTGCGGAGCTGGCGACCTGCCAGAAGACGTTGCAGGCCTGGGCGCCGTTGATCAGGGCGACGTTGCTGTCCGATGCCGTGATGAGCGTGGAGGCGGCAGTGAAGACGAACACCGCGCTCGGGTCACCCTGGGCGTCGAGCGTGAGCGTGTTGGTGATGCCGAAGGTGCCTGAACTGTAGACACCGGGCAGAAGTGTCGAACCACCCAGCTCGGTGGGGAGCGCAGTCGCAGGGGACTGACCAGCGGCATTGAGGTAGGCGACGGTGAGATCGGCCTGGGCGCCGAGAGCGACGGCATCGGCGGCGTGGACGGTGCCGGTCGGCTGTGTCACCGTGCCGAACCCGGTGATGGCGGCGGCGGCCCCCGGGGACAGCCCCACGTCACCACTGAGCGTGGTCGCGCCGGTGTTGCTGATGAGCGTGCCCGCCAGGACCACGAAGCTGTCGGCGGTACCGAGGGCACAGCGGTGGCCGCCGCCTGAGCTGTTGCCGGCAGCGCCACCAGCAGCGCCAGTGCTGCAACGGAGCCGACACCGAATCGCGCGTTTCTCGCATTCGTCTGGATCCTGGAGCGCTTCATCGTTGATCCTCCGTGGTCCGACCCGCGTGAGACCGAACCCGGTGCACGCGGCGTATCGAAGTCTTCTGATCTGATGGCTCGCGCGTCGGCCACGGTGGATAGGGATCACCACCTGACGAGTTCGAGGGAACTCGGCGCTGACAGGCCCCTTCCCGCGCGCGAACTTGCGCTCTGTAGCACTTGATGCTACCGACTGGTCCAGAATCTCGCTCCTCGGCCGCGCCGGGCAGGCTTGGCCGAGAGGGCACCGTGTCCGCTGCACACGGCCACTCGCCCGCCTCGGAGCGTCCGTCGACCGGGTGCGCTCCGGCGACGTCGGCGGCAGGTTCCTTGCCGTCCGTCAGCGCTTGGCTGGTCGATGAGGTCGAGCGGGGCGGCACTGCGGTGGCATCACAGTGCGCGAATTATCGCGTGGATAGCGCGGCCCGGTGCCCAGACACCGTCGGACGTGTTCGACAGCAGCACGATCGTGAGGTCGGCGCCCGGGTAGTACCGCAGGAGTGCGCTCGTGCCGGCGTTGATTCCATCCTTCTGGATGAACATGAGGTCGTCGTTCGGGTCGGAGACGAACTCCAGCCCCAGCCCGAATCTGCTGATGGCGGTCTCGGTGGTCGAGTGCAGGACGTGGGCTTGGAGGAACTGCTTGGTCAGGCGCGCCGAGAACAGGCGCCCGGTTCGGGCGGCACGCAGGAACGTGTCGAGGTCGTGGGCAGTGACGTGCGCGCCGCCGTCGGGCGAGCCGACGGGTGGGTAGGAGTAGATGTTTCGGCGCCAGGACGCGATCTTCCCGTCGGTGTCGCGGACGGGGTCGGCGCCCTCCGCCACATCGGGCGCCACGTCGTCCATCCGGAAGAAGTCGGACCGGTTCATCCCTGCGGGCGCGAAGACGCGGGATCGGACGTAGTCGGTAGCTCGAACCGCTGGCGCGTTCGACGCACAGCCCGAGCAGTACATAGCCGACGTTGTTGTAGCGGCAACCGGCGCCGGGCGCGAAGTTGGCGGGCTTGGTCGCGAACTGTGGGAGGAAGTCAGCGGTGTCGATCACCGAGTAGTTCGGCTTGTCTCGCCACAGGTCCTCGTACTGCTCGCCGGCCTCCTCATCGGCGTCGTCGCCGATCCCTGACGTGTGGGTGAGCAGGTGGCGCACCGTCACGTCAGAAGAGATCGTGGTCTCACTGAGGCCGAGGTACGCCACGACCGGGGTGTCGAGCTCCAGCCGACCCGCGTCGATCAGCTGCAGCACGGCGGTCGCGGTGAACAGCTTGGTGATCGAGGCCGTGTCGAACCGGGTGTCAATCCTGTTGGGCACACCCCACGCGCGACTCGCAAGGCCGAATGCCCCCTCGTAGAGGGTGGTCGCGCCGTCGGTGACCAGAACGACGCCGGAGAACGCGTCCCGGACGTCGAGGTCCGCGAAGTAGGTGTGCAGCTCGTCACCGACAGACATGACGTTCCCCCAGAAGACCGGTAGCGCAAGGAGCCGATCGCGGACACGCGGCGATCCCGCGCGGCCCGGGCTCCCCTGAGCTCGGGTCCGAACATACAACGCGCTCAATTCGCCGGGGCGAGGAGCTTCCGCATCTCGCACGCCATCCGAGTCCGGGTGGCCGACGGTCTCGACCGCGCGTCGCATCCCCACCACCCCCGCCGGTTCGCCTGGGAGATGCGTCGCCGGCCATGCGTCCAACAAACGTGAGGTCGCCCGACCACGTTCATGCGTGAAGCCATGAGTGGCTGTGCCAAGCTGTGGTACATGGAGGGCGGCGTCCCACAGCGAGCCTGGCTGCTCATGGCCGCCGGGAACAATCGCGGCCACGGTGGCAATTCCGGCTATGACGACCAGGTCGACGCGTACTACTCCTGGGACAGCAACGTTCCGAACCACAAGAACCTTGCCGTCGGCGATCCAATCGCGCTGTGGGACAAGGAGCACTTGCTCGGCGTCTCAGTCATCGAGGAGATCGAGACTTCGCGCGGCACCAAGATGCTCGGCCGCTGCCCACAGTGCAACACGACCCGGATCGCGTTGCGCAAGAATGTCGAGCCGCCATACCGGTGCATGAAGTGCCGTCACGAGTTCACTAGTCCGCGCGCTGACGTCGTCGAGGTGGTGCAGTACAAGGCGAGGTATGACGCGGCCTGGACGTCACTGGATGGGCGTTTCGATGCACGCGAGATCCGATCCTTGGCGGTCAACGCTGGAGAATTCAACGCGATGCGCCAACTCGATTGGGCCGCTTTCCGCGAGACGCTCATCGCCAAGGACGCAGCTCGCGCCGTCGACCGTGTGGCGGCGCGCGTCGACTTGAGCTGGCAGGCAGACCCCGGCTGTCTCGTCGATATGCCCCAGGGGTTCAGCCACGCACTCGTTCGGGTCCGGAGAGGACAGCAGCAGTTTCGTGAACGCCTCCTTGCAGCCCAGGGAAGCATGTGCGCCTTCACCGGAGGTGCTCCAACCCGCGTCCTGGAGGCCGGGCACCTGTACAGCTACGGCCAATTGGGCACGCACTTCGAGCACGGCGGCCTCATGCTGCGACGGGACATCCATCGACTATTCGATGACGGGTTGCTCGCGGTCCAGCCGTCGAGCCTTTGTATCGACGTCGCGCCAGCACTCGCGACGTATCCCCAGTACGCACGACTCCACGACGAGCCCCTGACCCTGCGGCTCAAGGACGAGCAGGTCGATTGGCTGGGCAAGCACTGGAACGAACACCGGGTCGACGCTCAGGCGCTGGGGAACGGGAATCCGGTATGACCGAGGCGCGGGTGCCGGCATCTTGTCCGTCCACGACGGCCCACGAGGCTCCGCCAGGTGGATCAGCGAGCGGTTCGGTCTGGTGTCCGACTGATGCCAGAGCCGCTACTACCGCGCGCATTCGGCTGGCCCTTACGGCTCCGACCAGAGACGGTCGATCGGAACGGTATGCAGCCGGTCTTCGTGGGTGTAGGCCCGCTCGCCTGTGTACAGCGCGACGCCGGCGATGAAGGCGTCGCCGAGCGTGTCGCGGAGCTTGCGCATCCCGCGGAAGTCATCTCCGGGCACGCGCCCGGCAGCTTTGATCTCGAACGCGACCACGGCGCCGTCGTCACGTTCGACGACCAGGTCGACCTCGTGTCCGTCGTAGGTGCGCCAGTGGCCGGCGCCGGCGATCCCGTCCATCCAGGACGCTTCCTTGAGCAGCTCGCCGACGACGAAGGTCTCCAGGAGGTGACCGAACTCGGTCAGCGATGTCGCGTCGCGGCGGGCGAGCTTGTCGGGGGTGAGTCTCAGGAGTCGTCCGGCGACTCCTGAGTCGAGGACGTGGAGCTTGGGGGCGTTGGCTGAACGGCTGGTGAGCGTCGTACCCCAGGCGGGGAGGAGGTAGATGAGGAAGACGCTCTCCAGTAGCCGGATGTAGTCCCGGGCCGTGTGCGGATCGATCCCGACGTCCGTCGCTGCGGCCGTTGCATTGAGGACCTGTGCGGTCTGTCCGGCCAGGCGTTGGAGGAGGGCTGGCAGGGCGCGCGCCTGACGCACCTTGCTCAGCTCGCGGACGTCCCGCTCGAGCGTCAGGCGGATGTAGTCGTCGAACCAGCGGTTGCGGGCGGGCTCCGTGTGCCGGGCCAGGGCGAGGGGGAACCCGCCTCGAGCCAGGCGCGCGATGTAGTCCTCGCGGTTGGTCGATGACAGCCGTCCAGTGGTCGCCACATCTGACCCTGCGAACAGTCGAGCGAGCAGATCGGGTGCCGTCCCCTCGAGCTCGCTCTGTGCGAGCGGGTAGATCGCCATACGGTGCAGCCGACCGGTCAACGCCTGCGCGGCTACCGGCAGGGACTCATGACGGGCCGACCCCGTGAGGATGAACTGGCCCGGCCGCGTCGACCGGTTGAGCTGCGCTTTGATCGCGTCGAGGACGGCCGGTGCGTGCTGATACTCGTCGATGCAGGTCAGCCCGCTGGAGGCGATCATCGTGGTCGGGTCCGTGAGCGTGGCATCGCGGGTCGCGAGATCGTCCAGATCGATGAGCTCTCCGTTGAGGTGTTCGGCGAGTGTCCGCAGCGCCGTGGACTTCCCGACGGCTCTCGGTCCCTCCAGAAGGATGACCGGTTCGTCTGTGAGTCGGTCCAGCACGATGCCGAGGATGCGTCGCTCGACCAGGCCTTGGGGCAGATCCATGCTCCGATCGTAGCGTGAAGTCCCTTTTTCGCAGGCATCGAACCCCTGATTTCGAGGGAGTTGATCCCCTGATCTCGTTGAGTTCGGGTCCTCGCCGCATAGGGCTTCGCATGAGGTTGCTGCGCCGGGGCCCCAGCAAATGGAGCAGAGCAACAGCGGCCCGCCGACCGACAACAGGACGGACGGCCGTCAACCTCGCGCACCACCTCGGCGGGACTCGAACTGCTACCAAAGCCCAGGTCAGCAACCTGTGAGAAGCGGCTTCCCCAGCGTCCGCCACGCGGAAGGGCCCGCCACCCACATCGCTGCAGGTCACGGGCCATACACCAGCGGAGGATGGGGGATTCGAACCCCCGAGGGCTTTCACCCAACACGCTTTCCAAATGGCCCGACGGGGTCGCGGGTGGGCATGTGTGGACGCGTTTGCGCAGGTCAGCTGGCTACGCGGAGAGGGGCGGACTGACGCGAGCGGCTCGGTTCAGCGGCGAACTGCTACCGGAACTGCTACCGACGGCCGCCGGCTCGCCATCGAGGCTGTCCGATGCGGCCCACTTCTTACCGAAGCGCAGTGCTACAGGCCTGGGAACGCTTCTCGGAGGGCTTTCATCAGGTCGCTCGCAGCAGTCCGGTCGAGTTGGATCGTCTGGCTGACCGGGCCTTGACCCCTGAGGGTGGACACGCTGATTCCAGGTCTGGCCTGGAGGAAGCGAGAAGATCTGATCATGGCGAGGAAGACGTACTCGGCGGAGTTCCGCCGCGATGCGGTCGAGCTGTACCGCTCGACGCCGACAGCGACGGTCGCGGGGATCGCGGCTGATCTGGGGATCATGGACACGACCCTGTCGGGTTGGATCAAGGCCGCTGGGGTGGCGATCCGCGGGCAGTCCCGGCCGGCATCGACGGCCCCGCCGCCGGGTGAGACACCCGAGCAGGAGCTCGTGCGACTTCGCTCGCGGGTGCGTGAGCTGGAGGACTCCGAGCGCAAGCTGAGCACCGAGCGGGAGATCTTGCGCGCGGCGGCGAAGTATTTCGCCGGGGAGACGAACTGGTGAGCCGCTTCCAGTTCGTCGCCGACCACCAGTCCACCTTCGAGGTGAAGCGGTTGTGCCAGGTCGTTCAGGTCGCACGGTCCTCGTTCTACAAATGGCTGTCCGCAGCCCCGGCCCGCGCGGCACGCCAGACGGCCGATGCGGCCCTGGCCGCGCGGATCGCCGCGGTGCACGCCACCGACAGTGCGTGCGGGGCGCCGCGGATCACCGCCGAGCTCAACGACGGCGCCGGCGAGCAGGAGCGTGTCAACCACAAGCGCGTCGCCCGGGTGATGCGCGCCCATCACATCGCCGGGATCCGGCTGCGCCGACGGGTGCGCACCACCGTGCCCGACCCGGACGGCCAGCTGGTCCCGGACCTGCTCGAGCGTGACTTCACGGCCCACGCACCGAACACGAAGTACGTCGGGGACATCACCTACCTGCCCTGCGGGGCCGGGCAGTTCCTCTACCTGGCCACCGTGATCGACTGCTACTCCCGGCGCCTGGTCGGCTGGTCGATCGCCGACCACATGCGCACCGACCTGGTCGCCGACGCCCTGCGCGCAGCCGCCCGAGAACGCGGGTCGCTGGCCGGGGCGATCTTTCACAGCGACCACGGCGGTCAGTACGTCGCCAAGGACTACACCGCGCTCTGCGAGCGGCTGGGCGTGACCCGCTCCATGGGCGCCGTGGGGACCTCTGCGGACAACGCAATGGCCGAGTCCTTCAACGCCTCCCTCAAGCGCGAGACCCTCGCCGGCTCCCACGGGTGGCCCGACGCGACCACCGCACGTCGGGTCGTGTTCGCGTGGATCACCCGCTACAACACCCGCCGCCGCCACTCCTACTGCGACTACCTCAGCCCCATCACCTACGAGAACACCCACTACGCAGCTACGCTGGCCACCGCCGCGTGAAACCCACCGCGTGTCCACCACCGGGGGTCAAGCCCCCCCTGGTGCGCCACGACGCAGCTAGGGCGCAATCGCCTCGAACTGCTACCAGAACTGCTACCGCATCCCGTCGGCCCCACGCTCCTGGATATGACGAAGGGCCCGTCACCCACATCGCTGCAGGTCACGGGCCCTTCACCAGCGGAGGATGGGGGATTCGAACCCCCGAGGGCTTTCACCCAACACGCTTTCCAAGCGTGCGCCATAGGCCACTAGGCGAATCCTCCCGGCCACCAGAGGTTACTAGATCCGCAGAGTGGACCGGTACCGGGGTCATCCCGAGCGGGCGACCCCGGGCTGGGGGTCTCGAGTCGGGCACCGCGTCGGCGTGATGAGGGGTCGTCGGAGCATCCGCGCCGAGACAGGCCAACGGTGCAAGGTCGTCAGGCGCGTGGCCGTATTGATCGCGAGATCGCCCGCGTCGCGGTTCGTGGAGGAGCGTGTTGGCGGGGGCCGGGGTTGCCCTACTGTCCCGAGACCAGCCACATCGGTCGGCCGACGCACGCCGCCGGTACGTCTGCCATTGCAGACGCGCTCTGTTCAGAGAGCTCGCCACCACCGAACTCCGCATGCTCGCCGAGCCGGTACTTGGTGCCCCCAACGACGAGAACGTCGCCGTTCCAGTGGGCCCCGCGGGGGAAGACCGGGACGTACTCGCGGTCCGTCGCCATGTCGATGCCGTCACCGCGAACGACGACGCAACCATCGACACGGTCCAGGACGCCAGCCAGCAGCGCGGCGAACCCGCCCGGGCCGCCAGTCGGGTCGTAAACGGCAACGTCGGTCGGATTGGGCGCCGGCGTCGAACCGCCAATCCATCCGCATCCTGCCGTCAGTGAGAGCGCCGCCATGCCGATGACGGTCGTCCGCGCCATTGTCCTCACCGCACGAGCCTGGCACGGAATGCGGAGCTGGACGCCCAGGACTCGGCCTTCGTCGCGCCGTCCCGGGAGCGTCACCGCGGCGGCCCAGCGGCCACCCGCTCGAGCATCTGCGCGTGCGTCCCGCGCAGCCCGAACAGCGACTCGAACCACCACGTCGCACCGATGTCGGCGTAGGCGGGCGCCAGACCGGGCGATCCGCCGGGGGTGACACCGCTCACCGCCACGTCGAACCCCTCGTGCGGGCCGAAGGAGCGCAGGTACGCGAGGTCGTTGGCCACGTTCTCGGGCGGGAACGTGACGTTCTGCGCCTCGTCGATCGAGCTGGTCACCCAGCCGTCCCAGCGGGCGGCTCGGCGCAGTGCTGGGTGGCTCGAGCCGCCGACCCACACGGGCACGCGCGGTGACTGCGTCGGGCGGGAGGCGATCTGCGTTCCCGCCGACGTGTAGTGGGGGCCGGCGTGGGTCACCGTCTCGCCGTTGCACCAGCGCGTGACGAGGTCGACCGCCTCGTCGGCCATCGACGCGCGGGTGCGGGCGTCGTGCAGCTCGCCGAACGCGCCCAGGTCGAACTCGACCCCGAGCCCGACCCCGAGCGTCACCCGTCCGCCGCTGAACGCGTCGAGCGCGTGCACGGACCGGGCGAGCAGGTGCGGCGCGTACCGCGGCAGGGGGCTGACCGTCGTGACGAGCCGCAGTCGGCTCGTCGCCGCGGCCACCGCCGTCAGCGTCACCCACGGGTCGCCGACGCCGCCCCAGAAGTGGGCGTGGTCCCAGATGGCGAGCGCCTCCCAGCCGGCGGCCTCCGCCGCGACGGCCAGCTCGACCACAGGACCGGGTTCGGCGTACGTCCCTAGCGGCACGACCTCGATGCCGTATCTCACCGTCTCCTCCAGATGCCTCGACTGGTCCGCCGCGGCGCCGCGAACCTCCTGCCCCCCGGTCAGCGCTCCGCGACGGGCTGGCGCAGGATCGTCCGCAGGGCGGCCGGGGCCACGCGCCGCGGGTCGTTGAGGTAGATCTCGTGGTGCTTGCCGCGCAGCACCAGTCCGAGGTCGGCGACGGCCCGGTGCAGCGCCGCGATGGTCGGCGCCTCGTCGGCGTACGGGCCGTGGTGCATCACCTGGACGGCGTCGCCCTCGTCGTACACGTCGAGCCTCACCAGAGCGGCTGCAGGCGCCCGGCCCTTGGCCGTAGCGGCTGCCACCGCAGTCGCGACCATCTCCGCCGTGACCACGTCCGGCTGGGCGATCATCATCGTCCACCGCCAGCCGCGGCGGTCGTCGGTGCTGAAGGTCGCCATGTCGTCGGCCCACCACAGGCCCTCGAGCGGCATGACCGTCCACGGTTGACCGCCGGCGGCCTTGACCATCCCGCGGAGGCCGTAGCTCACCGCGTAGAGGGTGCCGACCGCGTCCGCGTAGCCGGGTGCGGTGTTGGGGTCCCCCTCACCGTCGACCATGAGCAGGCGCAGGGGAGGAACGGTCAGCCGGGCGGGAGCGTCCCCAGCCCGGTACAGCGCGGGGTGCGCACGGCGGAGGTCGTTGCTCTGCGCGTCGGCGCCGCGGACGTCGCTGCCCGACGTCATCGTGCACCGACCAGACCATCGCCGGTCGTCGTCGCTGCGGCGGCGCTGCCGGCCGCACCCTCGGCCGCTCTGTCGGCCGCGCGGTCGGCAGACGCGGCAACCGGTGCGCACACGTCGGTGACCCACCGCGCGGGGTCCGGCTCGTCCGGCGGCCCGACGACGTAGATGTTGAACATCGGTCCGTCGAACCGGTACCCGCGCTCGCCGACCCACTGCGCGATGGCCACCATGACGGAGCCGATGCCGTCGAAGCCGCCGTGCAGCGTGCCCACGGCGACCTGCTGCTCGGGCACGTCGAGGACGCGGACGTCGCCCGCCTCCGTGACCGGCCCGACGACGTCGAGCCGGACCTCGACGTCGGGCCCGGACTCGACGAAGGCGTCGTCGTGGAACACGGCCACGGTCAGCGGCGACGGCGCCACCCGGCCGCCCGTGGCGGCCAGACCTGCCATGAGCCGCTCCCAGAGCAGCCCCTCGTCCTGGTAGCCGGGGATGGTGTCCCGCACCGATGCGACGGTGCGGGCTGGGATCGTGCGGTGCGTGATCTCGACGGGCATGAGCGGAACCTCCAGCTCGGTGATGAGGCGGTCCACCTCCCGGACCCGGTCCGCGACCGTCGCCGCATCGGTGAGCAGGCGGGCGCGCTGACGCTCCAGGACCGGTCGTAGGGCCGCGGCGTCGTCGAGCACGGGCGCGCACGCGGCGAGCTCGTCGACGCGCAGGCCGACGTCGCGGAGGTCCCGGATCCGCCCGGCGGCGCGCAGCAGGCCCGGCGAGTAGTGCCGGTAGCCCGAGAACGCGTCGACGCGGGTGGGGTGCAGCACGCCGTGCTCGTCGTAGTGCCGCAGCATCCGGATGGTGATCCGGGAGAGCCGCGAGAACTCGCCGATCGACAGCAGGTGCTCGCCTGGGGGAGGCATGCTCACAACTCCACACTCTGACACCGTGTGAGACGCAAGGGGAGCGTTCCCGACGTCTGCTCGCGCCCGGGTCCGTGCCCGGGTCCGACGATCGTCGAACGCCTCCGGCCGTCAGCGGCACCTGCTAGAGATGTCTGCGTGACGTCACCGGAGGACGACCGCCCCGCAGCACTCGGCGCGCAGCTGTGAGCCGCCCGACGCTCGCCGTCCGTCGGGTCCGCGGCGACGAGGGTGAGCCTCCGCCGCGCGGGTCGTGGTTCGAGCGGGTCCCGGCGGTCGCCCAGGTGCTGCGTGACGGCTGGACGCTCGCGCCCGTGACGGTCCTCGTGGGGGACAACGGCGCGGGCAAGTCGACGCTCGTCGAGGCGCTCGCCCGGGCCTTCGGGATGGCGGCCGAGGGCGGCTCGACGGGGTCACGGCACGTCACGCGCGAGACGGAGTCGGAGCTCTGGCGCCATCTCGTCCTCGAACGGGACCTCGGGGCGCCGCGCCGGGCGTTCTTCGTGCGGGCCGAGACGATGCACTCGTTCTACACGTACCTCGAGGACAACCCCGGCGGGAAGCCCGAGCCGCAGTTCCACCGGATTTCGCACGGGGAGTCGATCCTCGCGCTCGTCATGGACCGCATGGTCAAGCCGGGGTTCTACGTGTTCGACGAGCCGGAGTCGGCGCTGTCGTTCGCGGGTTGCCTCGCCCTGCTGACCCACCTGAGCGGCCTCGTGGCCGACGGTTCCCAGATCGTCCTCGCGACCCACTCACCCGTGCTCGCCGCGATGCCGGGGGCGGACGTGTGTGAGGTCGGGGAGTGGGGGATGCGCCGCTGCGACTGGGAGGACCTCGATCTCGTCCGGCGCTGGCGCGGGTTCCTCGACGACCCGGGGCGGTTCCTGCGTCACGTGCTCGGTGGCGGGACCGTCGACTGAAGGGTCAGTCGGGCTGCGACCACCGGTGCACGGTCCCGTTCGCGAGCACGACCATGCCCGACGTGCCGTGCAGCGACTCGGTCCACTCGACGGCCCCGACCCCGCGGGCCACGGCGGTGGTCGCCCACACGTCGGCCCAGACGATGGACGGTCCGATGACCGTCGCGGAGAGGATGGACTCGACCGGCTCCTTCGTGAACGGGTCGACGATGTGCGTGCCGCGGGCGGCGGTGCCGGACGTCGCGACCGCGCCGTCGTGCAGCTCGACCGTCGCGAGGACCTGGGTGCGGTCGCGCGGGTCCTCGATGCCGATGCGCCAGGGCGCGCCGTCGGGGTCGGCGCAGCGCACGAGCACGTCGCCGCCGGCGTCGATCGCCACGTCGCAGTCGTCCAGTGCCGCGAGCACGAGGCCCGCCCGCCCGATGGCCCAGCCCTTGACCAGGCCCGTCGGGTCGAAGACGCCCGCGCCGCGCCAGCCCCAGGCGTCGAAGTAGCCCGCGGTGCGCTCGAGGGCCGTGCAGCAGAGCGTGTAGACGTCGCGGATCTCGACGGAGCAGTCGGCGAGGGTCAGCTCGTGGCGCTGGAGCCGCGAGATCTCGGAGTCGTCCTTGTAGGTGCTGAACATCGCGTCGACCACGTGCAGCGAGGCGAAGGCCGCCTCGACCGTGCGGGCCACGTCCGCGTCGTGGGCGCGCGGCCCGCGCACGTGGATGCTGACGGGCATGCCCATGAGCTGCTCGACCCAGGCGCGGCGCGCAGGGTCGCTGCGCGGCGCGCCCGTCGAGGCCGGCCCGGCGTCGGGCAGCACGCCGGCCAGCCCGCCCGTCCGCACCGGCGCCAGCTCGTCGGGTTGCACGTCCGCGGTCATGCCGGGAACGCCTGGTCGATCGCGTCCTGCAGCGACTTCAGGTACCCGCCGCTCGTGACCGTGGCGCCGGAGACCATGTCGATCTTCGCGCTGCTCGCCGCGACGGCCTCCGAGTTGAGCACCGGGATCGCGTAGGAGTTGATCTGCTGGTCGCGACCGTTGCTGTTGGGGTACTGGATCGCCTCGGCGGACGTGACCTTGCCGTCCGCCACGACGATCTGGACCTGGACCGTTCCCCAGCGGGTCTGGACGGCCGCGCCCGTGAACGTCCCGGACGTCGCGGCGGCAGCGGGTGCCGCTGCGGCGGCGGTCGGCGCCGCGGTGGCCGCCGTGCCGGCAGCTGCCGAGCCGGTCGTCGTGGCGGTCCCCGCGGCTGGCACGGTGTCGGCGGTGACCGACTTGTTCGTGCTCGTCGGGTAGGAGAACAGCAGGACCAGCCCGCTGATCGTGCTCAGCACTGCGATGACGATGCGTTTCATGAGGACCTACCAGGAGAAGTTCTCGACATGGAGCGCCTCGGGCGGGACGCCCGCGGCACGGAGATCAGCTTCGATGGCGTCGGACCACGGCCCCGGACCGCACACGAACACGTCGTGGTCGTCGAGGTCGGGGACGAGGAGCCGGACGGCGTCGGGCCCGGCGACGTGCCCGAGCTGTTGGGGGAGCCACGGCGTGCCGACGCGGCTCCGGGGACCGACGAGGGGGATGTGGCGCAGCCCGGTGTTCTGGACGAGCCAGTCGATGTCGGCGGCGAGCACCTCGTCGTCTGCGCGGCTCATCCGGTAGACGAGCGTCGCGGGTCCCTCGGTGGGGATGTGCTCGTGCAGCAGGGACATGAGGGGGGCGATCCCGAGGCCGGAGGCGAACACCGCGACGCGGGGTCGGGTGCGGACGTCCGCCGTCATCCGCCCGTACGGGCCCTCGATGAGCACCCGGGTGCCGGGCTTCAGCGTCGCGATGCGCTCGCCGTCGTCGCCGCCCGTGCCGATCGTGAGGCGCAGCCCCGCGGTGGTCGGCGCGCCCGACAGGGAGAACGGGTGGCCCCGCGACCAGCCGGGACCGGTGAGGAAGCGCCACACGAAGAACTGCCCGGCGGCGACCCGCATGTCCTTGAGGTGCTGCCCGGTGAGGTGCACCGTGACGATGTTCGGGCCCTCGTGCACGACGGCGGCCACGCGCAGCGAGTGTCGCAGCGACAGCCACGCGGGCTGCCCGACGCGGTAGATGAGGACGCTGGCCAGCGCGAACGCGTAGAGCGACCACCAGTAGATCGTGGCCCAGCGGTGCCCGATGAAGTCGGTGCCCGTCCACAGCTGGTGAGGCAGCGCGAGCGCGATGCCGAGGTACGCGTACAGGTGCAGCAGGTGCCACGACTCGTACCGGAGCTTGCGTCGGGCCACCCGGATGGACGTGACGACGACGAACCAGATCATGAGCGTGCCGGCGGTCGCGATGAGCATCCCGGGGAAGGTCAGGATCATCGACCAGGCCTCGCCGAGGAAGGTCTGACCGCTCGAGCCCGCGTACCCGATGACGATCGTCACGAGGTGCGCGAGCAGCAGGTAGAACGACCACAGGCCCATGAGGCGGTGCCACCTGGCGAGCCGGTCCTGACCGAACGAGCGCTCGGCCCACGGGATCCGGGCCATGCCCAGCACCTGCAGGAGCATGAGGTCGCTCGCGAGCAACCCGCTGAGCCGGCCGAGGGAGCTCATCGTGTCGGCGCCGAGCGGCAGGAGCGCCTGGATCCCGCCCCCGGACACCCAGAGCGCGACGACGATGAGCGCAGTCACCCAGGTGAACGTCCCGACCGCGTCCGGCCACCAGCCCCGACGAGGGGGTGCCGTGAGCATGCGCGGGGCACGTGCCCCGGCAGCGACGTCGGCTCGTGCCGCCCGGAAGGCTGCTGAACGGGCGGCCGGCGGGATCGACACGGGCCGGCCGCGGGTTGTCGCTGCGCTCATCGGGGCTCCTCGGACGTTCATGGCGGTGGACCAACGCGGCCCGAACGCCGTTGGTTGATGATTCATCGTGACGGCCGTGCCTGGGCTCTTCCTGAGAGCCGGCTGAGCCCCACCTTCCAATCGAGGGGGCCACCGCGAAGGCCTCGGGCTGCGTTACGCTTGTGGTGACCCCTCGTACGGCGTCATCTCGCTGAACTCCCCCAGGGCCGGAAGGCAGCAAGGGCAGGCGGGCTCTGATGGGTGTGCGGGGGGTCCTTGCATGCCCGGCGCCGGTCGCCTGCCCGACGTCGGGCCCCCACCTGCTGCTTCGCGGGCAGGCGCGTCCGACGGATCACGGTGTGGGCTCGGGCATCTACAGTTCGGTGCGTGACCACTGCGCTGTACCGCCGCTACCGGCCCGAGACCTTCGCGGAGGTCATCGGTCAGGACCACGTGACGGCACCGCTCCGCCAGGCGCTGCGCAACGGTCAGGTCAACCACGCCTACCTGTTCTCCGGACCCCGCGGGTGCGGCAAGACGTCCTCGGCGCGCATCCTCGCCCGCATCCTCAACTGCGAGCGCAACACCGACGCCTCGCCGACCGACACCCCGTGCGGCGTGTGCGCGTCGTGCCGCGAGCTGGCCCGTGGTGGCCCCGGCAGCCTGGACGTCGTCGAGATCGACGCGGCGAGCCACGGTGGCGTCGACGACGCACGTGAGCTGCGCGAGCGGGCGACGTTCGCGCCGTCGCGCGACCGGTTCAAGGTGTTCATCCTCGACGAGGCCCACATGGTCAGCCCGCAGGGCTTCAACGCCCTGCTCAAGATCGTGGAGGAGCCGCCGCCCCACGTCATGTTCATCTTCGCGACGACGGAGCCGGACAAGGTCATCGGCACGATCCGCTCGCGGACGCACCACTACCCATTCCGGCTGGTCCCGCCGGACGTGATGCTCAGCTTCCTGGAGCAGGTGGCCCAGGCCGAGGGCGTCACGGTCGGCGCGGGCGTCCTGCAGCTCGTCGTGCGGGCGGGCGCGGGCTCGGTCCGCGACTCGTTGTCGGTGCTCGACCAGCTCATCGCGGGCTCGGGTCCGGCCGGTCTCGACTACGAGGGTGCTGTCGCGCTGCTCGGGTTCACGCACGCCTCGCTCCTCGACGACCTCGTCGACGCGATCGCGGCGGCGGACGGCGCGAGCGCGTTCCGGGTCGTCGAGCGCGTCATCTCGACCGGTCACGAGCCGCGACGGTTCGTCGAGGACCTCCTCGAACGTCTCCGGGACCTGATCGTCATCGCCGCATCCGGTGACGCGGCGAGCGCCGCACTGCGCGACGTCCCGGCCGACCAGCTCACCCACATGCGCACGCAGGCCGTCCACCTCGGGGCCTCCGAGCTGTCCCGGTCCGCCGACCTGGTCAACGCCGCGCTCTCCGAGATGACCGGCGCCACCTCGCCGCGGCTCCACCTCGAGCTGCTGATGGCCCGCCTGCTGCTGCCCGGCGCCGACGACTCCGTCGCCGGGTTCGGTGCGCGGCTCGACCGGCTGGAGCGCGGCGGCATCGTCTCGACCGCGACGCTCGCACCCGCTCCGCTCCTGCCGGCGGCAGTGCCGGCTGCTCCGGTCGCGGCCGCTCCGGTCGCGCCAGTGCCGGTCGTGCGCGAACCGGTCGTGCCTGCGCCGGTCGTGCGCGAACCGGTCGTGCCTGCGCCGGTCGTGCGCGAACCAGCCGTGCCTGCGCCGGTCGTGCCAGAACCCGCCGTGCCAGAACCCGCCGTGCCCGCGCGGGCCGTCAGCGAACCCGTCGTGCCGGAGCCCGTGCCGACGCCGGTCGTGACCGCTCGCGTCGAGCCCGCACCCGTTGCTGCTCCTCCGGCTGTCGTGTCGCCGACCCCGGCGCCCCCGGCGGCCACCGGCCCCGACACCGAGGTGCTGCGCCGCCGCTGGCCTGAGGTGCTCGAGACCCTCGGCCGGCTGAAGAAGGCCACCTGGGTGCTCGTCAGCCAGAACGCGCTGGTCGCGGACCTCGACGCGACGACCCTGCGTCTGTCGTTCACCGCGCCGGGTCTCGCGACGGCGTTCCGGGGCGGCGCCCACGCGGACGTCGTGAAGCAGGCCGTCCGCGAGACGCTCGGGTTCGAGGTGCGGGTCGAGTCGATCCTCGCGGAGCCGGGCGGGGGCGCGCCGGCGTCCACCGACGGCTCGGGCGACCACGACGCCGACCCGGCCCACAGCTCGAGCAGCCCTCGCGGCCGCGGCCGTGGGACGGGTGACACGACCGTGCGCAACGGTCGTCCGGGCGGCGCAGGGTCGATGACCCCGGCTCAGGCGGCGGCGTCCTGGGACAGCCCGAGTGCCACCGCGAGCCAGAGCGCCGCCGCAGGGGTCCCGGCTGCCGGCGGCTCGGCGGTGAGCCGGTCAGGCGTCCCGGGTCGCGGCGCGGTGCGCCCCGACGCGTCGATGCCCGACGGGTCCCCGAACGCCCGGCCCGCCAACGACCGAGCCGCGAACGACCGGGCCGCGAACGACCCTGCCCCGACCGATCGGTCCGCCGCCGGCCCGGCCGCCGACGGCCAAGCCCTCGACGGTGTGACCGCGGCCTCGCGCGCCGTGGCCGTCGACCCCGACGCGTATGCAGCTCCGGACGAGGACCCCGGCGCCCCCGAGCCGTACGACGACGACCCGGGCGAGCCGGCCCTCTACGCAGCCCCCGAAGGGCACGACCACGCACCCGTCGAGCATGCGCTCAGTGCCCGCGAGGCGGCCGAGCGGGCGTACGCGGCGGG
Organism: Cellulomonas sp. WB94; assembly: GCF_003115775.1. Classification (NCBI taxonomy): domain Bacteria; kingdom Bacillati; phylum Actinomycetota; class Actinomycetes; order Micrococcales; family Cellulomonadaceae; genus Cellulomonas; species Cellulomonas sp. WB94. Next base: position 969,659 of record NZ_QEES01000002.1, on the reverse strand, counting down.
CCGCGAGAGCGCACACCGAGCCCAGGTCGAGGACGACCCGTCGCCCGACGACCCGGACCTCATGTCGACCTCGCTGACGGGTGCCCCGCTGGTCGCCCAGCTCCTCGGCGGCACGGTCATCGACGAGCAGCTCGACGACCCCACGAGGTAGCCGGGCGGCCGGTCGGTACCGGTCGTCGTCAGGTTCAGGACGTAGGGTGAGCGCGTGTACGAGGGTGCGGTCCAGGATCTGATCGACGAGCTCGGGCGGTTGCCCGGGATCGGTCCGAAGAGCGCCCAGCGCATCGCGTTCCACGTGCTCTCGGCGGACCAGGCGGACGTCCGCCGGCTCATCGACGCGCTCACCGAGGTCAAGGCCCGCGTGCGGTTCTGCTCCCTGTGCGGCAACGTCGCGCAGGAGGAGCTGTGCCGCATCTGCCGCGACCCGCGCCGGTCGCTCGCGACGATCTGCGTCGTCGAGGAGCCCAAGGACGTCGTCGCGATCGAGCGCACCCGGGAGTTCCGCGGCAGGTACCACGTGCTCGGCGGCGCGATCAACCCGATCGCGGGCGTCGGCCCCGACGACCTGCGCATCCGCGACCTGCTGACCCGCCTCGCGGACGGCTCCGTCACCGAGGTCATCCTGGCGATGGACCCGAACGTCGAGGGGGAGGCGACAGCCACCTACCTGGCGCGCATGCTGGTCCCCATGGGACTCACCGTCAGCCGGCTCGCCTCGGGCCTGCCGGTCGGCGGGGACCTGGAGTACGCGGACGAGGTGACGCTCGGACGGGCGTTCGAGGGCCGACGACGGATCAGTGCGTAAGGGAGCGATGACCATGGCAGACGTCACACCGGCGGGCACCGCAGCGGACACGTCCCTGGACGCTCCCGACACCGAGGCCGACGACATGATGGGCGTCGCGCACGCGGTGGCCGACGAGGCCCGCAGCTTCCTGACGACGGTCACCGAGGTCGGCTCCGGCACGAACCCCGAGGCCGCCATCCCCTTGCTGCTGCTCGCCGTCTCGGACCTGCTGGCCGCCGGTTCGCGGCTGGGCGCGATCGTCGACGTCGTGCCGCCGGAGCGCTATGAGCCGGACATCGGCCCGGATGCCGACGTCGACCCGCTGCGGGTGGCGCTGGCCAACACGCTCGAGGGCATCGACGACTACGCCGAGGTCGTGGACCCCCTGCTGGGCTCCGAGGTGACCGCGTCGACCGTGTCGGGTGACCTCGTGACGGTCGCGGGCGCGCTGGTCCAGGGCCTGCGCCACTACGAGTCGGGCCATGAGCTCGAGGCGCTGTGGTGGTGGCAGTTCTCGTACCTGTCCCACTGGGGCGAACGGGCGTCGAGCGCGCTGCGCGTCCTGCAGACGGTGCTCGCCCACCTCCGCCTCGACGTGGACGACGACGTCGCCGCCGAGGCGGAGTACGACGCCCTCCAGATCTGACGCGCACGCCTCAGCGCTGAGGCGTGCCCGCCGTGATCCGTCGCGGCCACTGGGGGCTGGCCGGACGCCCTCAGGCGACGCGGGTCCCGCGGGGGAGCGTGCGCTGCGGGATCCGTAGCCGTCGGACGGCCAACCACACGCCGGCCGCACCCAGCAGCAGGTTCGCCCCGAGCCCCCACGGCCACACGGCGCTCGTGCTGACATCCGGCTTCGCCACGGGCGAGACGTAGTCGCTGGTCAGGGACTGCTGCGACCAGCACTGGTCGACCTCGTACGCAGGTCCGGCCCGCAGCGAGCGCACCCCGTTGCGGATCGACCCGAGCGGGTCGCCGCTGACCGTGCGGAACGTCTCGGAGCCCGGCTGGGGCGCGGCGTCCGCGACGATCACGAACGGGTTGATGGCGAGGAGCCACCAGGTGCGCTCGGTGTGGCTCACCGACTGGACCTGCTCGTCCCAGACGCAGGCGGGCGCGGTGTCCGCGTTCCCGTCCCATCCGGACTCCGACATCGTCCAGACCCGTACCGTCTCGTCGTGCGTGGTCGTGAGGTAGGTGAGCCCGAAGACGATGGGGCTCAGGGCCGAGAGCGAGGCGACCGCGATGTAGGTCAGGACCGCCGAGCCCGACGTACGCGCGGTGAGCGCCGAGAACCCCAGGCCGATCGCGCAGACGGCCGCGAGGAGCAGCGCGAGGACGCCGAGGCACACGAACATCGCGAGGACCGGGGTGCCGCCCAGGCCCACGGCGATCCCGATGAACGGCACGCTCACCACGAGGAACGCGAGCGCGGCGGCCCAGGAGGCGAGCAGCTTGCCGAGGACGATCTCGAACGGCGAGAGCAGCGTGACCTGCAGGATTGCCAGGGTTCCGGCGGAACGGTCGCCGTTGATCGAGGTCGCACTGAGGGTCGGCGCGACGAGCAGCCCGAGGAACAGGACGAAGAACACGACGAGGCCGAACACGAGCGGCCCCTGGAAGCTGCGCGCCGGCGAGTCGAGCCCGTCCGCCAGCCCCATGACGTTCCGGGTGCTCAGCCACACGAGCCCGGTGATCGCGCCGACGACGACGAACCAGACGACGAGCGCCACGATCCACCGCGTGGACCGGATCCGCTGACGCAGCTCGAGCTCCGCGACCGTCCGGACCCCGTGCCACGTCAGGCTCCAGGTCCGGGGCAACGTGGTGGGCGCCTGCGTCCCGGAGGTGCCGGTCGGGACTGCGCCCTCGTCGATCACCGTGCTCATCGTCGCTCCTCGTCCAGGGCCAGGTAGGCCTGCTCCAGCGCGCCGCCCGCGGGGGCGATCGACGTGAGGGCGACCCCGGCGGTCACCGCGTCCCGCACGAGCCGCGCGGCGCCCTCCTCGTCGGCGATGTCGACGAGGACCCCACCGGGTCGGTCGGGCGCCGGTCGGGGTGGCCCGAACCCGGTCGGGGCCGGGGTGTCGTCGGCGTCCGGCTGCCACACCGCGCCGACCGACGTGAGCCACGAGGTCAGGGTCGCGAGCGACAAGGCCCGGACCCGCCAGGACCGGCGCGCGGACTCGGCGGCGACGAGCGTGCCTGCCGTGACGGTCCGCCCGCCCGAGAGGAACACGGCGTCGTCCACGAGCTCGTCGAGCTCGGACAGGACGTGGCTCGAGACGAGCACGGTCGTGCCGCGCGCGGCCAGGGACCGCAGCAGCACGCGCAGGTCGACGCGGCTGCGCGGGTCCAGCCCGCTCGCGGGCTCGTCGAGCAGCAGGACGTCGGGGGAGTGCACGAGCGCGCGCGCGAGCCCGAGCCGCTGCTTCTGCCCGCGCGACAGGACGCTGGCCGGGCGGTCGGCGAACTCGCTGAGGTGCACCGTCTCGAGCAGCTCGGCGACCCGGGCCTCGGCGGTCGCACGCGGCAGCCGGTAGGCCGCGGCGAACGTCAGGAGGACCTCGCGCGCGGTCAGCGAGTCCCAGGTGCCGAACGTGTCGGGCATCCAGCCCGTGCGGGCCCGGGCCCGGGCGCCGTCGGTCACGGGGTCGAACCCGCCGACGCTCACGTGCCCGGCGTGCGGGACGAGCAGCCCCGCGAGCACGAGCAGCAGGGTCGTCTTGCCGGAGCCGTTGGGCCCGATGAGTGCCGTGACGCGCCCCGGCCGGGCGTCGAGGTCCACGCCGGCGAGCGCATGCACCGCACCGAAGGACCGGTGCAGCCCGCGGACGGCGATCCCGTCGTGCGCGTCGATGAGCACGTCCTGGCCCGAGCTGTCCGTCTGACCTGCACCTTCTGCCATGGCGACAACATAGGGCGGGAGGTATGCCGCGCGGGCCGGAACGCTGTGCAGAGTCTGTGTGCGTCCCGACGGCGGCCGGTGCGCGGGTCGACCCCCGATCGTCCGGGATGCGGAACGCCTGCCGTCCACACCGTGGGCGGTTCTAGAATCGCGGCGACTGCGGGCATCCTCCGCGTGTCGCTCGTCCCCGAGTCCCTTCCCCGAGCACCTTCCCCGGAGCGCACCCTCGTGGCCCTCATCGTGCAGAAGTACGGCGGTTCCTCCGTCGCGGACGCGACCAGCGTCAAGCGCGTCGCGAAGCGGATCGCCGAGACGAAGCGTGCGGGCAACGACGTGGTCGTCGTCGTCTCCGCGATGGGCGACACGACCGACGAGCTCATCGACCTCGCGCACCAGATCACGCCGATCCCGCCGTCGCGCGAGATGGACATCCTCCTGACGGCCGGCGAGCGCATCTCGATGTCGCTGCTCGCGATGGCGATCGCGAACCTCGGTGTCGACGCGCAGTCGTTCACGGGCCAGCAGGCCGGTGTGATCACCGACGAGACCCACGGCAAGGCCCGGATCATCGACGTGTCCCCGAGCCGCATCCGCGCCGCGATCGACTCGGGCGCCGTGGCGATCGTCGCGGGCTTCCAGGGCGTCACGCAGCACACCAACGACGTGACGACGCTCGGTCGCGGCGGCTCGGACACGACCGCCGTCGCGCTCGCGGCCGCCCTGAAGGCCGACGTGTGCGAGATCTACACCGACGTCGACGGCGTGTTCACCGCGGACCCGCGCATCGTGCCGACCGCGCGCAAGATCGACCGCATCAGCTACGACGAGATGCTCGAGATGGCGGCGTCGGGCGCGAAGGTTCTTGTCCTGCGCTGCGTCGAGTACGCCCGCCGCTACGACGTGCCGGTGCACGTGAGGTCGTCGTTCTCCGGGCACACGGGGACACTGGTCACGGACGTCCCCGCACCGGGACCGGAAGGGGAAGGGCACATGGAGGAAGCGATCATCGCGGGCGTCGCGCACGACCGCAGCGAGGCCAAGATCACGGTCGTCGGCGTGCCCGACGTGCCCGGCAAGGCCGCGCGGATCTTCGAGGTCGTCGCCGGGTCCGGCGTGAGCATCGACATGATCGTGCAGAACGTGTCGGTCGCGAAGACCGGGCTGACCGACATCTCGTTCACCCTGCCGCAGGACGACGGTGCCGGGGCCCTGACGGCCCTCACCGAGCGCCAGGCGGAGATCGGCTTCGCGTCCCTGCAGTACGACGACGCGATCGGCAAGCTCTCGCTCATCGGTGCGGGCATGAAGTCGCACCCGGGCGTCTCGGCGCAGCTGTTCAAGGCGCTCGCCGGGGCCGGCATCAACATCGAGATGATCACGACGTCGGACATCCGCATCTCGGTCGTGACGCGCGCCGAGAACCTGGACGACGCCGTCCGGGCGGTTCACACCGCGTTCGAGCTCGACAGCTCCGAGGATCAGGCCGTGGTCTACGGCGGGACGGGACGGTAGTCATGGCTGAGGTCAAGGGCCTGCGGGTCGGGGTCGTCGGTGCGACCGGTCAGGTCGGCGCGGTCATGCGCCGTCTGCTCGAGGAGCGCGACTTCCCGGTCGCCGAGATCCGCTACTTCGCGTCCGCGCGCTCCGCGGGCCGCACGCTGCCGTGGAAGGGCACCGAGATCGTCGTCGAGGACGCCGAGACGGCCGACCCGACCGGCCTCGACATCGCGCTGTTCTCCGCGGGCGGCTCGACCTCGACGGTCCAGGCTCCCCGGTTCGCCGCGGCGGGCGCCATCGTCATCGACAACTCGTCCGCCTGGCGCATGGACCCCGACGTGCCGCTCGTCGTCTCCGAGGTCAACCCCGAGGCGATCCGCGAGGCCCGCAAGGGGATCATCGCCAACCCGAACTGCACCACGATGGCCGCGATGCCCGTCCTGAAGGTCCTGGACACCGAGGCGGGCCTCGAACGGCTCATCATCTCGACGTACCAGGCGGTCTCGGGCAGCGGCCTCGCGGGGGCGACTGAGCTCGACTCGCAGGTCCGCTCGGTCGTGGGCGGCGACACGCTCGGCCTCGTGCACGACGGCGGAGCCGTGGACTTCCCGGCCCCGGTCAAGTACGTCGCCCCGATCGCGTTCAACGTCATCGCGCTCGCGGGCAACCTGGTCGACGACGGCTCGCACGAGACCGACGAGGAGCAGAAGCTCCGCAACGAGTCGCGCAAGATCCTCGGCATCCCCGAGCTGCTCGTCTCGGGCACGTGCGTGCGCGTGCCGGTGTTCACGGGCCACTCGTTGTCGGTCAACGCCGAGTTCGCCCGGCCGCTGTCGGTCGAACGGGCGACCGAGCTGCTCGCGGACGCGCCCGGGGTCCGGCTCGTCGACGTCCCGACGCCGCTGCAGGCCGCCGGCATCGACCCGTCGCTCGTCGGCCGGCTGCGTCAGGACCCGGGTGTCCCGGGCGGCCGCGGCCTCGCGCTGTTCATCAGCAACGACAACCTGCGCAAGGGTGCCGCGCTCAACGCGGTCCAGGTCGCCGAGCTGGTCGCCGCGGAGCTCGCGTCGCGCGTGTAGCCAGCGCTCGGTCCCGTTCGGCCGCCCAGTGAGCGGCGGCGCCCAGGTCCGTTCCGCGCCTAAGCGATGAGGTCGCTGGTAGTTCATCTCTCGCATCTCCAAGGCATGGTCCAAGGTTCAGACGTACCTGAACGGTGGGGCTGCCCCGAGGTTCAGCTACACCGCTTCTGGGCACAGACGGCCGTCGCGACGGCCTACGCGGCCTACGACCGGCTGCTCTCCACGACGGTCACACCTACCCCGACGCCGACGCCGACGCCGACCCCGACCCCGACGCCGACGGTCACCCCGACCTCGACCCCGACGCCGACCCCCACGGTCACGCCGACGCCGACGGTCACCCCGACACGATCGCCCCGTCCGTGCCCCTGGGCCTGGCGTCGGCGGTCAGGACGGCGACGACCGTGTCGCTGACCTGGCAGGCGTCGCGGGGACCAACACCAGCCCGACCGCGTTCACGCTCAACGGCGCGGCCTGCACGATCGGCTGAGCAGGCGACCTGACCGAGAGGTGCAGGACGGGCCCCATCCAGCCGTGCGCTGGGTGGGGCCCTCCTGCATGCGCACGAGGCCGTCCGCACGCGGGCATCTGCACGCGCATGACAAAGGCCCCGACCAGCACAGGTGCTGATCGGGGCCTTCACTCACCGGTCGGGGTGGCGGGATTCGAACCCACGACCTCTTCGTCCCGAACGAAGCGCGCTACCAAGCTGCGCCACACCCCGGTTAAGCGTGCCCAGGATAGCCGAGGTCACCCCCTGCGACGAAACCGGGTCCCACCGCGGACGGATCGCCGACCGATCGGTCGCCGGACATCACGCGAGGGGTCGGTGGATCAGGGGGCCGACGGGCGGGCGACGAGCGTGAGCAGCGTCGCCTCGGGGCGGCACGCGAAGCGGACCGGGGCGTACGGCGAGGTGCCGAGCCCGGCCGACACGTTGAGCCAGCTCGAACCGGCACCGCCCGGGGCGTCCGGTCGGGGGCCCGGCCAGCCGTGCAGTCCCTTGGCGCGCTCGGTGTCGAGGTCGCAGTTGGTGACGAGGGCGCCGTAGAACGGCAGCGCGAGCTGGCCGCCGTGCGTGTGCCCGGCGAGGATCAGGTCCGCGTCGTCGTCGTGCATCGCGTCGAGGACGCGGCGGTAGGGCGCGTGCGTCACCCCGACGTGCAGGTCGACCGGGGCGTCGCCCGTGCGGGCGTCGTCGGGGCCACCCGCGGCAGGGAAGCGGTCAAGATCCAGGTGGGCGTCGTCGACGCCGACCAGCGAGATCCGTCGGCCCGCGACGTCGATTGCGGCCCGCTGGTTCGTGAGGTCCGTCCAGCCCGCGCCGGTGAACCGCGCGGCGAGCTCACGCCACGGCATGTGGGTGGTCTCGACCGGGCGACGGTCCCGCGCGTCGGGCAGCAGGTAGCGGGCGGGGTTCTTGGCCATCGGCGCCACGTAGTCGTTCGAGCCCATGACGAACGCGCCAGGCTTCGCGAGGTGCGGCTCGAGAGCCTCGAGGAGTGCGGGCATGGCGTCGAGGTGCGCCCAGTTGTCGCCCGTGTCGACGACGAGGTCCGCGTCGAGCGACGCCAGGTCACGCACCCAGTCGATCTTGCGACGCTGACCGGGCGTGAGGTGCAGGTCCGCGAGGTGCAGGATGCGCAGCGGCTCCTGCCCGGCGGGCAGCACCGGCACGGTGACCTCACGCAGGGCGTACCAGCGGACCTCGACGAGCGTGGCCCAGGCGAGCGCGGACGCGCCGGCGAGGGCCAGGGCGCCGAGCGTCCTGGCGGGGGTCGATGCCGTCACGGCTTCTTGCCGCCGCCGTTGCCGGGCGGATTCTGAGGACCAGGCTGAACCGGTTGCACCTGCGCGTTCGGGTCGACCGCAGGCGGCTGACCGTTCGACAGCTGCACGGTGATGACCGAGCCCTTGGTGACCTTGGCGAACGCGCCGGGCGACTGGGTCGCCACCGAGCCCGCCGGCACGGTCGACGCGACCTGGTCGGGAGCGACGCTGATCCGGAATCCGGCTGCCTTGAGGGTCGCGGTGGCGGCGTCGACGCTCTGCCCGACGACATTCGGCACCGAGATCGGGACGCCGTTGATCTCCAGGGTGCCAGCAGGTGCGAAGGCCGGCACCGAGACACCCGCGAGAGCCTGGGTCATGAACCGGCTCCACGTCGGCGCCGCGATGCTCGAGCCGAAGACGTTGTGACCCGGCGAGTAGTAGCGCTTGCCGTTGATCGTGATGTTCTGCATCTTGGTGAACGAGTTGGGGAAACCGACCCACACGGCAGCCGCGAGGACGGGCGTGTACCCGAGGAACCAGGTGTCCTCGTTCGCACTGGTCGTCCCGGTCTTGCCGGCGCTCGGGAACGGAGGTTCCTGGACGCCCTTAGCCGTGCCCTTCCAGACATTGCTCAGCGCATAGTTGACCGCGTTCGCGATCCGGGGCTCGAGCGCCTGACGGCAGTTGGCCTGCGGGACCCCGAGCTCCTTCCCGTCCGAGTCGCGCACGCTCGTGATGGCGATCGGCTCGCAGAAGGTGCCGCCCGAGGCGAAGCCGGCGAAGGCCGCGGCCATCGTCAGCGGCGCAACCGACTGGGAGCCGATGACGTTGGCCGGCAGCGGGTCGAACGGCCCGTCACCCGACTGGCCGCCGCCCTTGTGGATGCCGAGCGAGGACGCGGTGTCCATGATGTCGCAGAGGTCGAGCTCGCTGGCCATCTTGATGTAGCCCGAGTTGACGGAGTTCATCGTGGCCTGGAGCACGGTCATGTTCCCGCCCGAGCCCTCGGCGTTGCCGAACTTGTACGGTGGGCCGCTGAGCTGAGAGCAGCGCGCCGAGAACTCGCTCATCTGGTAGGTGCGAAGCTTCGCGTCGATGTTCTCGTTGAGGGAGTGGCCGTCCTTGAGCCACTGAGCCAGCGTGAACGGCTTGAAGGTCGACCCGGGCGCGAACCCGCTCGCCGAGCCGTACTTGTAGTCGGTGTTGTAGTTGACGGCGGACTCGCCGGGCCCCTGGGTCTGGGTGGGGTTGTAGTTGGTCGTCTGCGCCATCGCCGTGACCTTCCCGGTCCCGGGCTCGATGACGGAGATCGCGGACGCGACACCCGACGGGTCGCTCACCGGGACGCCGTTCTTCACCTCGGCGTCCGCGAGCGCCTGCTGGTGCGGGTCGATCGTCGTGGTGATCGTCAGGCCGCCGCGGTACAGCAGGTTGACGCGGTCGGTCCTCGTGGCGCCGAACGCCGCATCGCTGGCGATGATCTTGGTGACGTAGTCGCAGAAGTATCCGGACCCCGGAACGATGTCGCCCGCGGCCATGCACCCGACCTTCGTGTCCTGGACGTGCAGCATGCTGGCGAGTGGGGTCGCGATCCCGGCGGTGTACTCCGCGACCGTGATGTACCCCTGCTCCTTGAGCAGACGGAGCACGACGTTGCGACGGGTCTCGGAGTCGGCCGTGTTCTTTGCCGGGTCCCACTTGGTCGGGCTCTGGGTCACGCCGGCGAGAGTGGCGGCCTCCATGTAGTTGAGCTCGGAGGCGTGCTTGCTGAAGTAGTGGTTGGCGGCCGACTCGATGCCGTACAGGTTGATGCCGAACTGCGCGATGTTCAGGTAGCCCTCGAGGATCGTCTGCTTCGGCGTGCTCTTCTCGAGGGCGATCGCCAGCTTGGCCTCGCGGAGCTTGCGGCTGTAGCCCTCAGCGCCCTTGGCCTCCTTCGCGGCGGCCGCAGCGGCGTAGTCGCCCGACTGGAGCGCGGCCTCGATGAGGGTGTTCTTGACGTACTGCTGGGTGAGCGTCGAGGCGCCCTCGGTCGCGTTGGGGTTGAGGACGTTGCGGACCCCCGCGCGCAGCATGCCCGTGGGGTCGATGCCGCCGTGCGCGTAGAAGCGCTTGTCCTCAGTGGCGATCACGGCGTTCTGCATGATCGGCGCGATGTCGGCGATGGGCACAACCACGCGGTTCTCGGCGTAGAACGTCGCGAGCACGCTGCCATCCGCCGCGAGCATCGTCGACTTCTCCGACAACGGCTTCGCCGCGAGCTCGCTCGGCAGGTTGTCGAACGTCGTGACGGCAAGGTTTGTCGTGCCTTTCACCACCGCGACCGCGGGCAGCACCATCGCGCCCGCGAGGACGCCGCCGACCACGGCGATGAGCGCGAACGACAGGAGCAGCGCGAGCGCCTGGAACGCGTTGACCTGGCGGCCTCGTGCGCGCGGAGAGTAAGCCATGTTCGTAGGGTACGGGAGACCCGTGCGGAAGCCCGGCGGTCCCGCATCAGGACGTCTGACCTGCACCGGACCTGCACACAGTGCCATTTTCAGTGCCTGATCGGTCCGGTTGCTGGGGGTTCAGGGTGTTCCTCTTGCACCGAATTGACCCGATCGGAGGATCGCGCAACCCACCCCTGAGGCACTACGTTCCGGGCAGGGCGTCTCCAGGCGCCAACGGGAGCGCCGGTCACGGCCGACGGCGGCAGGGCGAAGGAGCAGACGCGTGACCATGCTGCAGGATGCTCATTGGGCTGCGGGGGCAGCATGCGGTTTCGGCAAGGTGGCTCCGGACGCGCTGTTCGTCGAGGGGGCAGCGCAGCGGGATGCGCGCGCGGTCTGCACGGGGTGCCCCGTGCGCCTCGAGTGCCTCGCTGACGCGCTCGACAACCGGATGGACTTCGGTGTGTGGGGCGGGATGACGGAACGTGAGAGGAGAGCGCTCCTACGGCGTCGTCCCGAGGTCAGCTCCTGGCGGGCCGAGCTCGTCCCGGCGGGCGAGCTGTCGATGGGTGCCCGCTAGACCGATCCGGTCCGGCCGCGCCCGCTAGTCTGGGGCGCATGGCCACCACCTGGGAGTACGCAACCATCCCGTTGATCATCCACGCCACCAAGGCGATCCTCGACCAGTGGGGCGCCGACGGCTGGGAGCTCGTCCAGGTCGTCCAGGGTCCCGACGCGGGTCTGGTCGCCTACCTCAAGCGCCCGACGGGCGAGCGTTGAGCACCGCGGCCGAGATCCAGGGCCGCCTCGACACGCTCGGGCTGACCCTGCCGACCGTCGCCGCGCCGGTCGGGTCCTACGTCCCCGCGCTCCGCGTCGGGTCGACCGTCTACACGTCCGGCCAGCTGCCGTTCGTCGACGGCGCGCTGCCGGCGACCGGCAAGGTCGGCACCGGGCCCGGTCTGGTCGACCCCGCGGATGCCGCCGGGTACGCGCGCCTCGCGGCCCTCAACGCCCTCGCGGCCGTCGCCTCCGTCGCGGGTGGGCTCGAGAACGTCGCACGGGTGGTCAAGGTCGTGGGGTTCGTCGCGAGCGACCCCGCGTTCACCGGGCAGCCCGCCGTGGTCAACGGCGCGAGCAACCTGCTGACGGCGCTTCTCGGCGACGTCGGCGTGCACGCACGCTCGGCCGTCGGTGTCGCGGTGCTCCCGATGGACTCGCCCGTCGAGATCGAGCTGGTCGTCGAGCTCGTCTAGCCGGTCTGCGACCGCGCCGGGAGGGTCCCTCCCGGCGCGCACCCAGGTCAGCGGGCGCGGCGCTCGAGCCGGTCGGCGTCCAGGAGCACGACGGCGCGACCCTCACGGCGAACCCAACCGCGCGCGGCGAAGTCGGCGAGCGCCTTGTTGACGGTCTCGCGCGACGCGCCGACGAGCTGTGCGAGCTCCTCCTGCGTGAGGTCGTGCGCGACCCGCACCCCCTCGTCCGTCGGCTCGCCGAAGCGGGTCGCCAGGTCGAGCAGGGCCTTCGCGACGCGGCCCGGGACGTCCGAGAACACCAGGTCGGCGAGCGCCTCGTTCGTGCGGCGCAGCCGGTGCGCCAACGCCTTGAGCAGGTGCTTCGCGACCGTCGGGTGCTGCTCGAGCCACGCGACGAGCTCGACGTGGGCGAGCTCGACGAGCTCCGCGTCGGCGACGACCGTCGCGGTCGCGGTGCGCGGGCCCGGGTCGAACAGGGACAGCTCGCCGAACATCTCGCCCGGACCCTGGATCGACAACAGGTTCTCTCGCCCGTCGCTCGACCGGCGACCGAGCTTGATCTTGCCCGAGCGGATCACGAACAGACGATCGCCTGGATCGCCTTCGTGGAAGAGCACATCCCCACGAGCGAACGAGACAGGGTTCATCGACTCGATGAGCGCACGCGAGTTCTCGGGGTCCATCTCCGCGAACAGTGGCGCAGACAGCACCACGTCGTCCTCCACGGGAAACCTACCTTCTGCTGCAGCAACGACCGTCGGAGACAGTCTGCCGCATCACCTGGGCGAAGGTGATGCAGGGAGGCCCGCGAGCGCGGCCAGCGGGTCGAGGGTGAGGTGGTCGATGAACTTCGCCGTGGTCGTCGCGATGACGTCGTCGAGGTCGCGCTGGTACGACGCGAGCCGTTCGTCGAGGCGGTAGAGCTCGTCGAGGTGGTGGATCTCCGTGATCGGCAGGCTGTGCCGGAGCAGCTTGTCGAGGTCCGCGTGCGCCGGCGGGGTCGTGTGCACGGCGCCGTCGAGCAGGAGCGTGAGGTCGAGCCCGAGCTGGTCGGGCGGGGCGACGCACGCCAGGGCGAGGTCGATCCGAGCGGTCACGAGGCGTCGCCAGTAGGAGACCCGGGCACGTTCGGCACGCAGCGCGCGCCGGCTGCTGCGCAGCTCGGACAGCCTCACGCTCTCGGACGCCAGCACGTTCATGTCCTGTCGGAAGAGGTTCGTCCCGACGTGAAGGACGCTTGTCCAGGTCTTCGACGCTGCGACCTGGGGACTTGAGCCCGACTCACCTGGACGGGGTCAGGATCACCCAAGGGGAGCAGTGGGTGGGGGTGCACACGTAGGCTGACGGCGTGACGACGCGCCGGTGGCAGGACGAGACCCAGCTGGCGCGGGTGCGTCGGGCCCGCAGGATCAACCGCCTTCTCGGCCTGCGCTACCCCGACGCGCACTGTGAGCTGGACTTCACGAGCCCTCTCGAGCTGCTCGTCGCGACCGTGCTGTCGGCGCAGACGACCGACGTGCGGGTCAACCAGGTGACTCCCGAGCTGTTCGCCCGCTATCCCGACGCGCTGTCGTACGCGCAGGCGGACCGGGCCTTCCTCCAGGAGCTCCTGCGGCCCACCGGCTTCTTCCGGGCCAAGGCCGAGTCGCTCATCGGGATCGGCCAGGCCCTCGTGGAGCGGTTCGACGGTCAGGTCCCCGGTCGGCTCGAGGACCTCGTGACGCTCCCCGGCGTCGGGCGCAAGACCGCCAACGTCGTCCTGGGCAACGCGTTCGGCGTCCCCGGGATCACGGTCGACACCCACGTCGGGCGGCTCGCGCGCCGGCTGGGCTGGACCACGGAGGAGGACCCGGTCAAGGTCGAGACGGACCTCATGGTGCTGCTCGAGCGGTCGGAGTGGACGATGGCGTCCCACCGGCTGATCTTCCACGGGCGTCGGACGTGCCATGCCCGGACGCCGGCGTGCGGCGCGTGCCCGATCGCCATGGACTGCCCGTCGAACGGCATCGGCGAGGCCGACCCTGAGCTGGCCGCGGCCCTCGTCAAAGGCTGAGCTCGTCAAGGGCTGAGCCCGTCAGGAGCTGAAGGGCGCGACCTCCCGCAGCCAGGACAGCAGCAGCGCGTTGACGCGGTCGGGGGCCTCCTCGGCCAGGAAGTGCCCGGCGTCGGGGATCAGCTCGAACCGGTAGCCCGCACCGAGCCGGGTGAGCAGCCGGCCCGTCGCCGCAGCGGTGGCCGCCGGGCGGCACCCGTCCTCGCCACCGTGCAGCTGCAGCACCGGCACCGCGGGCGCGGTCCGGAGCGCACCGAGGTAGCGCTGACCGTCGACGCGGGGCGCCGAGCGCACGAGCCAGCGCGAGCGTTCCATCGCGGAGTGCGCCGCGAACGGCACGCGCGCGGCCTGGCGGTACGTGTCCTCGATCTCCGGCGTCGTCCAGCCGCGCGCGCCCCACTCGCGCAGGAGCCGGACGACCAGGTCAGAGCTCGCCATCGCCCGCTCGGGCAGCGAGGGCAGCTGGAAGTACGCGACGTGGCGGGCAGCCCGCGGGCGCAGGGAACCGAGCGGCTCGGCCCTGGCCTGGAGGGGGTGCGGGCAACCGAGCACGGCGATCGCGGAGGTCACGTCGGGTGCGATCGCGGGCATCGCCCAGGCGATCTCGCCGCCGGTGCCGGTGCCGACGACGACGGCACGGTCCGCACCGAGCGAGCGGACGAGGCCCGCGACGTCCCGGGCGAGCGTCGGCACGTCGTAGCCGTGCGGCGGCTTGTCGGAGGCGCCCGTGCCACGCAGGTCCATCGCAGCGACCCGGTAGCCGGCGGCGGCGAGGACGGGCAGCTGGTGGCGCCACGCCCACCAGAACTCGGGCATGCCGTGCAGCAGCACCACGAGGGGGGCGTCATGGTCGTCGGGCCCGGCGATCGCGACGTGGAAGCGTGCGCCGTTCGCCGGCACGAACTGGTGTCGCCACGGCCCGTCGATGAGCAGGGTGGAGGCGTCGACGTTCATCACAGCGAACCTACCGGCTCAACACGACGGGGTGCACCGCTCAGCCGCCAGCGAGCGACGCGGTGCGGGAGACGTCCGCCGCGAGGGCAGCGGTGTCGCCGACGGTCTCCGGGTCAGGCTCCGACGGCTCGCCCGACCCGGGATCGGACGAGGTCGGCCGGCTGGTCGCGGCCGCCCGACGGTCCTTCGGGGGGTCGAACCGGTAGCCGACGTTCCGGACGGTGCCGATGAGCTGCTCGTGCTCGGGACCCAGCTTGGCGCGGAGCCGACGGACGTGGACGTCGACGGTCCGGGTGCCTCCGTAGTAGTCGTAGCCCCAGACCTCCTGGAGCAGCTGGGCCCGCGTGAACACCCGCCCGGGGTGCTGCACGAGGTACTTGATCAGCTCGAACTCCTTGTACGTGAGGTCGAGGGGGCGACCGCGCAGGCGGGCCGAGTACCCGCCCGGGTCGATGACGAGCTCGCCCGCCATGATCTCCTGCGGCTCGGTGGCCACACCCTTGACCGCCGCGCGCTCCATCACGAGCCGGAACCGGGTCTCGACCTCGACGGGCGTGGCGTTCTCGAGCACGATGTCGTCCGCGCCCCACTCGGCGGTCACGACGGTCAGACCGCCCTCGGTGAGGACCAGGACGAGGGGCACCATCAGCCCGCTCGCCCGCAGGACCCGGCACGTCGTCCGCGCGATCGCGAGGTCGCGCCGCGCGTCGAGCACGACGATGTCCGCATCGGGGGCGTCGACGAGCGCGGACGGCTCGACGGGCAGGACCCGGATGCGGTGCGAGAGCAGCCCCAGCGCCGGGAGGACCTGGGCGGAGCCACCGGAGGCGGACGTGAGCAGCAGCAGATCTGCCACTGGCGGGACCTCCTTGGGAACGAGTGGTGCCACGGTATCGCGACGCGATGGGCGTCGGAGTCTCGTCCAGTGGGCGGAGACACACCGTTCTGCGCGTGCAGGGATGCGAGAATCAGGGTGTGCCCGGTTCCTTCCTCCTCTCCGCGACCGCATCTCGTGGTCTGACGCGTGGTCTGTCGCGCCGTCGGCTGCGCACGGTCGGATGCGTCGGCGCGGGCCGACGTCGGGCCCGGTAGCGCGTGCAGGTCTCCACGCGGGCTGTGCTGACGGCTGTCCTGGCCACGCTCGTCGCCGTCGGCGGCTATCTCGCGACCCTCACGTTCGGTGAGCTGCCGCTCGCGGTCGTCGTCGGCGCGCTCGCTGTGCTGTTCGCGTTCGGCTGGCCGATGCTCACCGACCTGCCGAGCCGGCCGGGCTCGGGTGCGGTCGTGGCGCTCGGCGGCGCAGGAGCGGTGGCCGTGGTGTATCTCACGGTCGGCGAACCGTTCCTGCGGGCCCTGCCGGTCGTGTTCGGCGCAGCGATAGTCCTGACGTTCATCAACGAGCTGCTGCGCACCGACGGCCGGTCGCACCTCGTCGAGTCGGTGTCGGGCACCGTGGCGGGCACGCTCATCGCCGCCTGCGCCGCGGGCTGGGTCGCCACGCAGCGCGCCCCCGGTGGGGCCGGCCTCGTCATCGCCGGGGCGCTCGCGCTCGCGGTGGGGTCGGCCGTCTGCGCGCTCCGCGTGCCCGGGTGGGCCGGTGTCAGCATCACGACGGGTGCCGCGGTCGTCGCTGGTGGGCTCGGCGGCGCCGTGCTGCGCGGGCTCGACCCGGTGGCCGGCGCGCTGCTGGGTCTCGCCGTCGGTGTCCTGGTCGCCGCGATCCACGAGCTGTTCGACCGGTTGCCCGCGCTGTCGCGCGTCCCGGCCTCCCTCGCGGCCACCGTCCTGCCCGTGCCGGTGACGGGTGTGCTCGTGTACGTCGTCGGCCGGGTCATGGTGGGCTGAGCCATGCTGCTGCGCGTCGTCGTCGTCCTCGCCGTCCTGGTCCTCGCGACCGGGCTGGGCCTGTGGTGGAACGCCCGCAACGGTCGCTTCACGGTCCGCGACGCCGCACAGCGCGACACCGCACCCCGCGTGGCCGCCACCGAGCTGGGTGCAGCGCTCGGCAGCGAGCTGACGTTCCTGCAGTTCTCGAGCGAGGTCTGCACGCCGTGCCGCCGCGCCGCCGTCGTGCTCGGGCAGCTCGCGACCGAGCGCCCCGGGCTCGCGCACGTCGAGATCGACGTCACCGAGCACCTCGACCTGGTCCGCCGGTTCGACGTCATGCGCACCCCCACCGTGCTGGTGCTGGACGCCGGCGGGGTCGTGGTCGGGCGGATGTCCGGCGCCCTGGACCGCCGCCACGCCCTCGCGGCCCTCGAGTCCTGTCCGGGGACCGTCAGCGCCCGCTGAGCCCCTCCGTGCGCACCAGCGCACCGCGGCTGCGGGCGATCCCCGCGCAGTGCCGCACCCCCGTCGTGCCAGGTCGCACGGCCTCGAACGAATCCCCTGTCTCGCCCTCGTCCCTCGCCCCATCCTCCAGGAGGAACCATGACCGACCCGATCTCGTCCACCCCGCCGCCGTCCGCACAGCGCCCGTCGAGCCCGCTGCCGCCCGTGAGCCCGGTCGGCATCGACCCGCGCGGCCCCC
Source organism: Cellulomonas sp. WB94 (assembly GCF_003115775.1). Classification (NCBI taxonomy): domain Bacteria; kingdom Bacillati; phylum Actinomycetota; class Actinomycetes; order Micrococcales; family Cellulomonadaceae; genus Cellulomonas; species Cellulomonas sp. WB94. The sequence continues at coordinate 952,390 of NZ_QEES01000002.1, read as the reverse complement.
GGGTCGGCGCAGCGATCACCGCGGTGCTGCTCGTCGTCGTGCTCCTGCTCAGCGGTGGTCCCGCGCTCGCGCTGCTCGCGGTCATCGCCGCCCTGTTCGCCCTCGGCGCCGTTCGCGGCGCGCAGGGGACGGTCCAGGGACTGGTCTTCCGGGAGCTCGTCCGCCCGCGCCTCGCGCCCCCGGCCGAGCTCGAGGACCCGCGCCCGCCCCGGTTCGCCCAGCTCGTCGGCCTGATCATCACGGGTCTCGGCGTGCTGCTCGGGCTCGCGGGTGTCACGGCCGCCGTCCCGGTCGCTGCGGCGCTCGCGCTGGTCGCCGCGTTCCTCAACTCGGTGTTCGGCCTGTGCCTCGGCTGCGAGCTGTACCTGCTCGGCGTCCGGCTGCGCTCGCGGGCCGCCTGACCCGCACGCGCCTCCGTGCCTGAGCGGGCCGGTGCCTGAGCGGTTCAGTATCCGAGCGGTTCAGTACACGAGTGCCTGCGCGCCTTCGGCCAGGATCTCCTCGACGAACACCGCGGCACCCGCGATCCGGATGCCCGGGAGCACGTCGTCGGGCCCGAAGCCGCGGCGCGCGGCGCACTGCGTGCAGACCGTGACGGTGCCGGCGTCCAGGACGACCGCGAGGAGGTCGGCGAGCGGCGCCGCGTGGTCGAGCGCGACGTCCGTGGTGCGACCTGGCAGCCCGAGCCACGCGGCCTCCCCGGTCAGCCACAGGCTCACGTCCGCACCGGCCGCCACGGCCGCCGCCGCGACCGTGAACGCCTGGTTCACGGTCTCGGGGCGGTCGGCCCCGCTGGTGGCCTTGATCACGAGGCTGCGCGTCGGCGTGGTCATCCGGACAGCCTAGGGCGGGCGTGTCGTTAGGATCGGGGCATGGGTGCACTCGAAGCGTTTTTCATCGGCCTTCTGGTCATCACCACGCTGACCATCGCCTGGTTCGCAGGGCTCGTGGTCCTGCGCCTGTACAAGGGCCAGCGCTGAGCGCAGGCGTTCGACGAAGGCGGCTATGACGTTCATCATCCCGGAGGGCCTCGCGCCCGAGGTGTACCCCCTGGCCTGGCTCGTGGGTCGCTGGCACGGCGAGGGCGTCGTGGGCTACCCCGGGATCGACGAGTCCGCGTTCACGCAGGACGTCGACTTCACGCACGACGGCGGCCCCTACCTCGCGTACACCTCGACGATCCGTCTCGTTGTCGCCCCCGACGACGCGGCAGCCCTCACCGATCCCGACGCCGCGGTCGTGCCCGCCGAGCCCGGCCCGGTGTGGTCGACGGAGTCCGGGTACTGGCGCGTCCCGCCCGAGCGTCCCGACGGGCTCACGGCCGACCGGGCCCCGGTCGAGGTCCTGCTCGCCGACCCGGCGGGGCACCTCTCGCTGTACCTCGGGGCCGTGGGCAACGGGCGCATCGACCTCGTGAGCGACCTCGTCGCCCGCACCGCGTCGGCCGTCGAGGTCACCGCCGGCAAGCGGCTCTACGGGCTCGTCCACGGCGACCTGATGTGGGCCTTCGACCTCGCGGCGTTCGGGCACCCGATGCAGACCTATGCGTCCGCGCGGCTCGTGCGCGCGGACGGCGCCCCCACGGACGACGAGGACCAGCCATGACGACCCCCAGCCCCCTGCTCGCGCGGCACGGCGCCGTCGCCGGCTCGGGCGTCGACGCGGGGGTCGCCTTCCACTACGGCGACCCGACGGCCGAGCAGCGAGCGCTGGCTCGCGGCGGCGCGGTCGTCGACCAGTCGAACCTCGGGGTCGTCCGCGTCGCTGGGCCGGACCGCCTCACGTGGCTGAACTCGATCACCTCGCAGGAGCTCGCGACGCTCGCCCCGCGGACCTCGACCGAGCTGCTCGTGCTCAGCCCGCAGGGGCACATCGAGCATGCGGCGGGCGTCGTGGACGACGGCGAGGCGACCTGGCTGATCACCGAGGGCGCCGCGGCGCCCGAGCTCGCGGCGTGGCTCGACCGGATGCGCTTCATGCTGCGCGTCGAGGTCGCGGACGTCACGGCCGACTGGGCCGCGATCGGCGAGCCGGTCGGAGCCGAGGGCGCCGAGGGCGAACCCGTCACCTGGCGTGACCCGTGGCCGCACACCGCTCCCGGCGGCACCCGCTACGGACCCGACGACGCGGACCACCCCGGCGCCGACCGCGCGTGGCGACTCGTCCTCGTCCCGCGGGCCGACCTCGTCCAGGCTGTCGCCGCGCGCGAGTCCGCCGGCTGGCCGCTCGTGGGGACGTGGGCGAGCGAGGCCGCCCGGATCGAGGCGTGGCGCCCCCGCGCCGGTCGTGAGGTCGACCACCGCACGATCCCGCACGAGCTCGACTGGCTGCGCACCGCGGTGCACCTGCACAAGGGCTGCTACCGGGGCCAGGAGACGGTCGCGCGCGTGCACAACCTCGGCCGACCGCCGCGACGCCTCGTGATGCTGCACCTCGACGGCTCCGGCCACCTGCTGCCCGAGCCGGGCGCGGAGGTCCGGGAGTTCGGCGAGCTCGCGTCGGGTGGCGAGGTCGGTCGGGTCGTCGGGCAGATCACGAGCGTCGCGCGGCACCACGAGCTCGGGCCGGTCGCGCTCGCGGTCGTCAAGCGCTCGACGCCCACGGACATCGAGCTCGTCGTCGACTGCGACGGTGGCGCGGTCGCGGCCGGCCAGGAGGTCATCGTCCCGGGGGAGGGCGTGTCCGCCGACCGACCGGCGCCGCGGGGACCCGTCGCGCACGGCCTGGGGCAGCACCCGAGCCTGTGACCCGGACGACCGGGCAGGCGGTGCATGCGGTGAGGCGGCGATGAGCACGGTACGGGCCGACGGCGAGCCGGGCTCGCGCCGGGCCACGCGCGTCAACCTCGACGCCCGCATCCGGCAGGGTCGGGCGCGCGTGCGGTCGTCGGCGTACCCGATCGTTCAGGCGGCTGTCGCCGTGGCCGTCGCTGCGGCCATCGGCCGGTACGTCCTCGGCCACGAGTACCCGTTCTTCGCGACCGTCTCCGCGTGGGTGTGCCTCGGCTTCAGCGCCGACCGGAAGATCCGGAAGGTCGCCGAGCTCGCCGTCGGGGTCGCGCTCGGGGTCGGGCTCGGGGACGTCGTCGTGCGGCTCATCGGCAGCGGACCGTGGCAGGTCGCGCTCGTGCTCCTCGTCGCGGCGACCACCGCGCGGTTCCTCGACCGCGGCGTGACGTTCACGACGCAGGCGGGCGTGCAGGCGCTCGTCATCGTCGGGCTGCCGTCGCTCGGGGCGTCGGGTGGAGGGTTCGGGCGGTGGACCGACGCGGCCGTGGGTGGCCTCGTCGCGCTCGCGGTCACGGCGCTCACCCCGAGCGACCCGCGCCGGCCTGTGCGGGCGCAGTCGCGAACCGCGACGATCGAGCTGGTCGGGATGCTCCGGACGCTCGCGCGGGGGTGGCGCACGCGCACCGTCCAGGACGTCGAGGACGCCCTCGTGCGCGGGCGGGCGTCGCAGCCCGCGCTCGACGACTGGCACGACGGCGCGGCCAACGCGCGCGAGCTCGCCCGGGTGTCACCCGCGTGGCGGCGCCACCGGGCCGAGCTGGGGGCGCTCGGGCAGTCCGCGGTGCTCGTCGACCGGGCGATGCGGAACGCCCGCGTGCTGGCCCGGCGCTCGCAGTCCCTCGTGGACTCCGAGGCGCCGCACGAGCTGGCGGGGGTCGCCACCGCCGTCGACGCCCTCGCCCGCGCCACCGACGCCCTCGGGACCGCGATGATGACGGGTGCGACTCCGACGCGGGCGCGCACCGAGCTGCTCGCGGTCACCCGGAGCCTCGACCCGTTCGTGCTCGCACCCGACGACTGGCAGGTCCAGAGCCTCGTCCTGCTGCTGCGGTCGCTGGCCGTGGACCTGCTCGAGGCCGCCGGGGTGTCCCCCGGAGAGGCCCGCGCGGCGCTGCCCGAGCTCTGAGGGTCGTCCCCGTGCGCCGTATCTGTACGCGGCCGAGGGCGGGGTGTGTACGGTCGGTGCATGGAGGTAGCAGTCAGTGCTCTGCGCGCCGACCTGCGGCAATGGATCGACGCCGCACGGTCCGGCGAGGACGTCGTCATAACCGAGCGCGGCATCCCCGTGGCACGGCTGTCGGGGGTCGCGTCGTCGGACCTGCTCGCGCGCCTCGAGCGCGACGGGCTGCTCACCCCGCCCACGACGCAGCGTCCGCCCGCCGAGGTCGAGGCGCACGGAGCGGGTCGCCCCGCGAGCGCCGTCTCGGACCTCGTCCGCCGGCTGCGGCGCTGACGCGGCGCCGGCGATGGCCCTGGTCTACCTCGACGCGAGCGCGCTCGTGAAGCTGTGCGTCGACGAGCCCGGATCCGAGCTCGCGGCCGCGCTGTGGGACGGCGCCGACGTCGTCGCGACCTCCCGGATCGCCGACGCCGAGGTGCGGGCGACGCTCGCCTCGGGCCGGCGCTCGGGTCGGCTCGACCCCGCCGCGGCCCGTCGTGCGCTCGACGCGTGGGAGCGGCTGTGGCCCGCGCTGCGCGTCGTCGAGGTCACCGCGGAGCTGGCCGACCGTGCCGCGCGCCTCATCGCCCGCCACCCGCTGCGTGGCGGGGACGCCCTGCACCTCGCGGCGGCCCTCACGCTGAGGTCGCCCGACCTGGTCGTCGCGGTGTGGGACGAGCACGTCGCCGCGGCGGCCCGCGCGGAGCACCTGCGCGTCGTGCCCTGACCGGCGCCCACCCCGTAGGCTCGGCGCGTGATCGGTACCGCGCAGACCCTGCTCTACCTCGCCTTCTACGTCGCGATCTTCGCGCTGTCCGTGTGGGCGCTCGTCGACCTCGTCCGGCGCCCGCCCGGTGCCTTCACGTCGGCGGGCAAGCGCACGAAGAACTGGTGGATGGCGGTCCTCGGGGTGGCCGTGGCCGTCGCGTTCATGGCGATCCCCTTCCCGATCGGCTTCGGGTACCTGTCCTTCCTCGCGCTGCTCAGCGCCGTCGCCGCGATCGTCTACCTCACCGACGTCCGGCCGGCGGTCGCGCCCTACTCGCGCCGGCGCGGGCCGCGCGGACCCGGCGGGTCGTCGCGCGGCGGCTGGTGACGACGACGGCGCGGCGGCCGCTGCGATGAGGGCCGTCGTCCAGCGCGTCACGCGTGCGTCGGTGACGGTCGACGGGCAGGTTGTCGGCGAGATCGACCGACCGGGGCTCGTGGCGCTCGTCGGGGTGACGCCCGGGGACGGGCCCGCCCAGGTCGAGCTCATCGCGCGCAAGATCGCCGAGCTGCGCATCCTGCGCGACGAGCAGTCGGTGTCCGACGTCGGTGCGCCCGTGCTGGTGGTCAGCCAGTTCACGCTCTACGCGGACACCCGCAAGGGCCGCCGCCCGACGTGGAACGCCGCAGCGCCCGGTGCGATCGCCGAACCTCTCGTCGAGGCGGTCGCCGAGGCTCTGCGGGCGCGCGGGCTCGAGGTCGCCACCGGGGTGTTCGGTGCGGACATGGCCGTCGAGCTCGTCAACGACGGTCCGGTGACGATCTTGTTGGAGAGCCGACCGCACGAGTGAGCCGGCCGCCGGCTCCGGCCGCTGGGTCGAAGTGAACGATCGTGCTATTTTCTCGGGATGACCTCGACCAGCACTGCGGGCAAGGGCGATCGGACGCGTGAGGCGATCCTCGCGCGCGGCGTCGACGTGGCCTGCCGGGTCGGGCTGGGGGGTCTGACGATCGGTGACCTGGCCGCCGGTTCGGGGCTCTCCAAGAGCGGTCTGTACGCCCACTTCGGCTCGAAGGAAGCCCTCCAGCTCGCGGTGCTCGACGCCGCCGCCCAGGAGTTCGGTGACGTCGTCGTCGTCCCGGCCCTCCGCGCACCTCGCGGCGAGGCACGCGTGCTCGCCCTCCTCGAGGGCTGGCTCGCGTGCGGTCGGCTGCGGCTCCCCGGCGGGTGCCTGTTCGTCAAGGCCAGCACCGAGCTGGACGAGCAGCCGGGGCCGGTCCGCGACCGGTTGGCCGAACGGCACCGCGAGCTCGTCCGGTCCATCGCGCGGGTCTTCGCCGGCGGGATCACCGAGGGCCAGTTCCGCACCGACGCCGACCCGTACCAGTTCGCGACAGACCTCTACGGCGTGATGCTCGTCTACTACCACGCACACCGGCTGCTCGCCGATCCCCAGGCCGAGGAGCGCGCGCGGGTCGCCGTCGCCGCACTGCTCGACGCCGCACGGCCCGGTGCCGACCGGCCCGCCGCCCCCCGACACGAAGCACCCCGACACGAAGTCCCAGCAGGAGCCGACCGATGACCTTCACCCAGCCCGTCCTGGCCCGCCGCCGTAGCGAGCGCCTGCTCGCCGCCGCCCGTCTCACTGCGCTGCGGGCGACCTTCATGGTGCTCGACGTCGTGGCCCCGTCCGTCGCGGCAGCCAGGGCGCTCGACCTGTGGTGCACGCTGCCGGCCAACGCGGGGCGCCGCAAGGACTTCCGGCCGGGCCCGGGCGAGGTCGCGCGCGTGCGCCTCCCGGACGGCGGCGAGGTCGCCGTCGAGTCGTGGGGCTCGGGACCGGTCGTCTACCTCGTGCACGGGTGGGGTGGCTGGCGCGGCCAGCTCGGCGCGTTCGTCGCACCGCTCGTCGCCGCGGGCCACCGGGTCGTCAGCTTCGACGCGCCGGGCCACGGCGACTCGGACCCCGGCGTGCTGGGGGTCGGGCGGGGCAACGTCATGGAGTTCATGGCGGCCCTGGAGGCCGTCGCTGACGAGTTCGGGCCGGCCGAGGGCGTCATCGCACACTCGATGGGCTGCACGACGGCGTCGATGGTGGTTCGCAGCTCGCTGTCCGCGCAGCGGCTCGTGCTCGTCGCGCCGAACCACGACTTCGTCGGGATCACCGAGGACTTCGCCCAGCTGCTCAACTTCACCGAGCGGACGAGGTCGCGGCTCCAGCAGGACATGGAGGACTTCTGCGGGCGGCCGATCCGGGACTTCGACCTCGCGCCGCTCGGGGCCGACGGCACCATGCCGCCGACGCTCGTCGTGCACGACCGCCGCGACAAGGAGACCCCGTACCAGGTGGGTGTCGACCTGGCGGCGGCGTGGCCGAACGCGACGCTCGTCAGCACCGACGGGCTCGGCCACCAGCGGATCCTCAACGACGCGAGCACGATCGCCCTCGCCGTCGGCCACCTCACCGACCGGGTCGGCGCGACGCCTCGCGACTGACCGGTCCGCCGTCGGCCCCGCCGCAGCTCCGCGACACGGGGAAGGGTAGTCCGCGGCAGGATGGGCCGGGTGGAGATCCAGACGATCCTCGGGGACATCACCCGTGCGCAGGTCGACGCGATCGTCAACGCGGCGAACAGCTCGCTGCTCGGCGGCGGCGGGGTCGACGGCGCGATTCATGCGGCCGCCGGGCCGGCGCTGCTCGCCGAGTGCCGCACGCTGCGCCGCACCGTGCTCCCGCGGGTCTGCCCGTCGGCGACGCGGTCGCGACCGGTGCGGGCCGGCTGCCGTGCCGATGGGTGATCCACACCGTCGGGCCGAACAGGCACGCCGGGCAGACGGACCCGGCGCTGCTGACCCGGTGCTTCACGCGCTCACTCGACGTCGCCGCGGAGCTCGGCGCGACGAGCGTCGCGTTCCCCGCGGTGAGCGCGGGGGTCTACGGGTGGGACGTGCACGAGGTCGCGACCGTGGCCCTCGCGGCGGCGCGGGAGTGGGACGCCGCGCACCCGGGGCACGGGGTCGACGTCGTGCAGTTCGTGCTCTTCAGCAGCCGTGCGCTCGCCGCGTTCCGGGACGCGGCGAGCGCAGGGTCGGCCTAGGCGCGGACGCCCGGACGGTCAGGCGCCCGCGGCGTCGAGCGCGGTGATCTCCTCGGGGGCGAGCAGCAGGTCGACCGCGCGCACCGAGTCGAGGATCGTCTCGGGACGCGACGATCCCGGGATCGGGATGACGACGGGTGCCTGCGCGAGCTCCCAGGCCAGGGCGACCTGCTGCGGGCTCACGTCGTGCGCGGCAGCGACGTCGGCGAACACCGCATGCGCCGAGCCGAGCGCCGCGGCGTTCGAGATGCCACCGAGCGGGCTCCACGGGAGGAACGCGATGCCCAGCTCGGCGCAGAGGGCCAGCTCGGGCTGCGACGAGCGGGACGCCGGCGAGTACTGGTTCTGCACCGACACGAGCCGGCCGCCCAGGATCTCCTGCGCCTGCCGGATCTGCTCCGGGTTCGCGTTCGAGATGCCGGCCATGCGGATCTTGCCGGCGTCGAGCAGCTTGACGAGCACGCCGACCGAGTCGGCGTACGGGACGCGCGGGTCGGGACGGTGGAACTGGTACAGGTCGATCGCCTCGACACCGAGCCGGCGCAGCGAGCCCTCCACGGCCTCACGCAGGTGCGCGGGCGAACCGTCCTGGGTCCAGGACCCGTCCCCGGGGCGCAGGTGGCCGCCCTTGGTCGCGACCAGGACGGTCGACGCGTCGCCGCCCCACGTGCGCAGGCCCTCGGCGACGAGGGTCTCGTTGTGCCCGACGTCGGTCGCCGTCAGGTGGTAGGAGTCGGCGGTGTCGATGAGCGTGATGCCCGCGTCGAGCGCGGCGTGGATCGTGGCGAGCGCTCGGTCGCGGTCGGGGCGGCCTTCGATGGACAGCGGCATGCCGCCGAGGCCGATCGCGCTGACAGGGGTGTCTCCGATGAGTCGTGTCTGCATGCGCCCCATTGTGCTGCTCAGTCGGAGCGCGCGCCTGCCTCGAGCTCGGCCAGGGGGATGGCGAGGACCGCGGCGATCGTGCGGACGACGCCGTTCGCGCGGTTCGACGGCGCGAGGTACCGGGCGCGCTCGACGACCGTCGGGTGGGCGTCGGCCATCGCGAACGAGTACTCGGCGGCGTCGAGCAGCTCGAGGTCGTTGAGGTAGTCACCGAACGCCATCGTCTGGGCGCGCGTGACGCCGAGCGCGGCCTGGACCCGCCGCAGCGCCGCGCCCTTGTCGGTCGTCGCGTTCATGACGTCGACCCAGTGCGCGCCCGACACCACGACCTGGTGCGTCGCGCGGAACGGTGCGAGCGCGGGGGCGGTCGTCGCCTCGGCCGACCCGAAGTCGAACACGGCGACCTTGAGGATCTCGTCGTCCACGAGGAGCAGGTCGTCGACGCGCTCGAGCAGGGCGTAGTACGTATCGCACTCCGCGATGAACGGGGCGTCGAGCCGCTCGATGTACGCCGAGCGCTTGCCGCACACCACCACGCCGACGTCGGCGCCCGACGCCGCGAGCGCACGCACGGTCTCCACGACGCGCCCGACGACGTCGTCGGCCAGGACATCCGAGCTGAGCTCGCGCCCGCCGCGCGCCACGAACGCGCCGTTCTCCGCGATGAACACCACGTCGTCGCCGACGCCCTCGAACCGGGCTGCGAGGTTCGCGTACTGGCGACCGCTCGCCGGGCAGAACGCGATGCCCCGGCGGTCGAGCTCGTCCAGGAGCGGCCACAGGGTCGGGTCGATGCGGCCCTGGGTGTCGAGCAGCGTGCCGTCCATGTCGACCGCGATGAGCCGGATGTCGGGGGCCGGGTCGAGGTCAGGGAGGTCCGGCACGGCGGGGGAGAGGGGGGATGTCACGGGTCCATTCTCCCCAGCTCGCCTGGCCACCTACGCCGCGGCCCCCAGGAGCCAGTCGAGCGCCTCGCGGGCCGACCAGTCGCCGGGGTGCTCGGCGGCGAGGCGGCGGGCGCCGTCCAGGTCGGCCCCCAGCGTGACGAGCGGGTCCTCGGTGTAGCCGTCGGAGCGGGTCTGGCCGAGCCCGACATTGGCGGTCAGGGAGTTGCACAGGCACTGGCGGCCGTCGGTGTCCTCGTCGACGCCGCCCTTGCGCACGTACACGTGCACAGGCTCGGCCTTGCACCGGTAGCCGATCGCGCCCGTGTCCCGCAGGTACGGCGTGCGCAGGTAGCCCAGGTCGCACAGCCGGGGGCGGTCGGCGCTGATCTCGGGGTCGGACAGCGTGCCGGGCAGCTGGGCGACCTTGAACGGGAAGCCGGTCGGCGAGGCGAACGGGTCGGTGCGGATGTCGAGCGTGCCGGCACGCAGCCGGTCGACGAGGTCGCGGCGCAGGTTCGGCAGGAGGCCCGAGTCGGTGCTCAGGGCGAACAGCGTGCCGACCTGGACCCCCGCGGCGCCCGCGGCCTGCGCTGCCGCCACGGCCTCGGGGGTGCCGAAGGCCCCGCCGAGCCAGAACGGCAGGCCGACCGCGGCGATCTTCGCGACGTCGGCGTCGTCGCGAGGTCCGAACACCGGCTCGCCGAGCTTGTCGAGGACGAGCTGGCCGCGCGGCGGGGCGTTGTGGCCGCCGGCCCGCGGGCCCTCGACGACGAACCCGTCGGGCCGGATGTGCTCGTCGCGGGCGAGGTAGGCCGCGAGCGCGTGCGCCGAGATGATCGCGAGGAACTTGGGGCGGGTCAGGGGCGGCAGGTCCGCACCGAGCAGCGCGTGCGGGTCGAGGTCGGCGGTGTGGGCGCCGGGCGTGGCACCCGTGACCTCGACGAGGAGCTGCACGGGCCGGTGGGCGGCCAGCTCGTCGAGCAGGTGCGGGATGTCGCGCGGGATCCCGGCGCCCATGAGGACGTAGTCGACGCCGGCCAGCATGGCGCCGTAGGCCGCGGTCGGGGTGGCCATCTGGACCTTCTCGAGGAAGTTGATCCCGACCAGCCCGTCGTGGCCCTCCTTGGCGAGCCACACCTCGACGAAGTTGCCGAGGATCCCGAGCTCCTGCGCGAGCTTCGTCTGCCGCAGCGCGAGCCGGGGCAGGGGCGCGTACGGCGTGCCGGACGGGCGGCCGCCGGGCCGGAAGTACCGGGTGACGATGCGCTCGGCGACCTCGGGCACGGGGAAGGCGGCGAGCGCGCGCCGGACGGAACCGTCGCTGTCGCCGTCCTGCAGGCGGCGGGCCAGGACGAGGTCCAGGGCCGTACCTGCGACGACGCCGAGCTGGCCGGCCCGGGCGATCACGGACGCGAGTCGCCAGGACGACACGGCGACGCCCATGCCGCCCTGGATGACGAGCGGGAGCGCTCGATCGCCGGACCCGGCGGGCTGTTGCACTGCGGATGCAGCTGTCATGAGGGGACCTCTCGATAGCTACGGTCGCGTAGGTTACGTAACCGTAGGTTCGAGAACCGCCCTCGCGCGCGGGACGAACGTCCTAAGTGCCGAGTCGGTCAGAAGCCCATCGCGTGCGCGCCACCGTCGACGTGCACGATCTCGCCGCTCGTCGCCGGGAACCAGTCGGACAGCAGGGCGGCCACCGCGCGGGCCGTCGGCTCCGCGTCCGTGACGTCCCAGCCCAGCGGCGACCGGTCGGACCAGCCGCTCTCGATCGACTCGAAGCCGGGAATCGACTTGGCGGCCGTCGTCTTGATCGGGCCGGCCGACACGAGGTTGACCCGGATGCCCTTCGGCCCCAGGTCGCGGGCGAGGTAGCGCGAGGTCGACTCGAACGCTGCCTTCGCGACGCCCATCCAGTCGTAGACGGGCCAGGCGTAGCGCGCGTCGAACGTCAGCCCGACGATCGAGCCGCCGGTGCCGAGCAGCGGGAGCGCCGCGACGGAGAGCGACTTGAGCGAGTACGCGGAGATCTGCAGCGCGGTCGCCACGTCGGGCCACTCGGCCGTGAGGAACTTGTCACCGAGAACCGACTGCGGCGCGAACCCGATCGAGTGCACGACGCCGTCGAGGTGGTCCGTGTGCTCACGGACGCGGTCGGCCAGCGCGGCCAGGTCCTCGTCGTCCGTCACGTCGAGCTGGACGACCGGCGCCTCGAGGGGGAGGCGCCGGGCGATCGCCTCGGTCAGGCGGAACTGGCGACCGAACGACGTCAGGACGACGTCGGCGCCCTGCTCCTGCGCGAGCCGCGCCACGTGGAAGGCGATCGAGCCCTCGGTCAGCACGCCGGTGACGAGGATCTTCTTGCCGTCGAGCAAGCCCATGAGATGTTGTCCATTCGCGTCGGTTCGAGCACTCCCGGGGACCATCCTGACAGGCCTCGCCGCCGCCGCCCGGCCGCAGTCCACGGCTCGGGCCTCCGTCGGGTCCGGCCGGGACCCCGCTGGAGCCCGGCCGGACCGTCTGAGCTCGTCTACTGGAGCAGTCGACCGCCGTCCGCGACGAACACCGAACCGGTCGCGTAGGAGTTGAGGTCGCTCCCGAGGAAGAGCGCCACGCGCGCCATGTCGTCGGCGTCACCCCACCGGCCGACGGGGAGCGTCACGTGGGCGACCAGCTCGGTGGTGTCCGCCCCGCCGGTCACGCCCGGGGTCAGGATGCCGCCCGGGGCGAGTCCGTTGATGAGGATGCCGTGCTTCGCGTACTCGAGCGCGGCGACCTTCATGTAGCCGTAGGCCGCGTGCTTCGAGGCGTCGTAGGCACCCAGGCCCGGCGCCGACGGGTGGAGCGCGTCGATCGAGAGGGTCACGACGATCTTGCCCTGCCTGCCCGTCTCGATCATGTGGGCGGCCACCGGTCGCAGGTAGTTGTGCACCCCCACCACGTTGATGTCGAAGACCTTGCGCAGCATCGCGGCGTCCATCTCGGCGACCGAGGTCACCGTTGAGGTCGGCGGCGATGGCGGCGGCCTCGGCGTCCTTGACGTCCGCGATGACGACGTTTGCGCCGGCCTCGTGAAAGCGCCGCGCGATGCTCTCGCCGATTCCCTGCGAGGCCCCCGTGATGATGGCGGTCCTGCCTGCCAGCGAGATCAGATCCTGCACAGACTTCATGACACTCTCCTTCGCGTTGCCGCGACCCAGGTCGAAACGCGGAGTCGAATTCACTCTAGGAGCCCCGCGCGGAGGGTCAGCGGCGTAGTTCCGGCGTCTCCCGTGGCTAAGGTGAGATCGTGAATTCTTCACCCGCCGCCGGGTCTCGGCCGCACCGCGGACGCGTCGAGATGCCCGTGCGGTGGTCCGACGTCGACCTGTTCGGCCACGTCAACAACGCCGCCTACCTGCGCTATCTCGACGACGCGCGGTTCACGCTCTTCCCGTCCATGGGCGTCGACGAGAACGGGGCACTGACGGCGTCGATGCTCGTCGTCGTCAAGCACGAGATCGACTACCTCGCGCCGCTGACGTTCCGGGCCGCCCCGTTCGCGGTCGAGGTGTGGGTGCCGCGCATGGGGCGCTCGTCCGTCGACTTCGGGTACGAGATCCTCGACGCCGCCGACCAGGGAACCGTCTACCTGCGGGCCCGCTCGCGCATGGTGCAGCTCGACCAGAAGACGCACCTGTCGCGGCCGTTCACGCCCGATGAGCGGGCCGCGTTCGAGACCTACCTCGAGGACGCCCCGGACCTGCGCGCGTGGTGACCCGACGGTCCGGGCGCGACGGCACGCCGGACCTGCCGGAGATCCAGCTCCGAAGCCACCCCTGACGGCGGGGTGCGGGTGCAGAGTTGTGGCATGCCCGCACGTCAGCGCCTTCCACGCGCCACTCCTGAGGATCAAGGGGTGTCCTCGCGGGCTCTCCTCGCGCTCGTCGACGACCTCGAGAGGTCGACGCCGGAGGTGCACAGCCTCATGGTCGTGCGTCACGGCGTCGTCCTCGCCGAGGGGTGGTGGGCCCCCTACGCCGCGGACCGCGGTCACCAGCTGTTCTCGCTGAGCAAGAGCTTCACGTCGGCGGCCGTCGGGCTCGCGCTGGCGGGCGGGCTGTTCACGATCGACGACCTCGTGCTCGACCACTTCCCCGACGAGGCCCCGGCGCAGCCCGGTGAGCACCTGTCCCGGATGCGGGTCCGCGACCTGCTGACGATGACAGCGGGCCACGACACCGACCCGTCGGACGCGGTGTTCGCCGCACCGGACTGGGTGCGGGCCTTCCTGGCGCAGCCGGTCGAGCACGCGCCGGGCACGCACTTCACCTACAACACCGCGGCGACGTACATGCTCTCGGCGCTGGTGCAGAAGGCCACGGGCGAGCGCCTGCTGGACTACCTGCAGCCGCGGCTGCTCGGGCCCTTGGGCATCACAGGCGCCACCTGGGAATGCAGCCCGCAGGGCATCGACACCGGCGGGTTCGGGCTGACGATCACGACCGAGGACATCGCGTGCTTCGGGCAGCTGCTGCTCGACGACGGCGTGTGGCGCGGGGAGCGGCTGCTGCCGGCGGGGTGGGTCGCCGAGGCCACCGCGCGGCAGGTGTCCAACGGTGCGGAGCCGGCGAACGACTGGGCGCAGGGGTACGGCTACCAGTTCTGGCGCTGCAGGCACGACGCGTACCGCGCCGACGGGGCGTTCGGACAGTTCTGCGTGGTGCTGCCCGACCAGCAGGTCGTCGTGGCGATCACCGCCGCCGTCGCGGACATGGGCGCCGTCCTGAGAGCCCTGTGGACGCACCTGCTGCCCGCCGTCGCCGACCGGCCCGAGGCGCCGGACCCGGTGGCGCTCGACGCGCTCACCACCCGGCTCGCCGGCCTGCGCCTCGACCCGCCGGCGGGGGAGCCGACGTCGGTCGCCGCGTCGGGACTGTCGGGGCGCGAGATCGTCTTCGAGCCCAACGCGCTGGGGATCGCGTCGGCCGTGCTCGTGCCGGGAACCGACCACGACACCGTGACCGTCGTCGGCGCCGACGACGGGCCGCAGACGATCGAGGCCGGGCACGGCGTGTGGCGGGCGGGACGGGTGCGCGCGCAGGCGCGAGCGCTGTCCGAGCGGTCCGTGCTCGCGAGCGCGGTGTGGACGGCCGCGGACACCTACGTCCTGACCGTGCGGGAGTCCGACGGCCCGCTGGTCCTGACGGCCACAGCCACCGTGACGGACGACGGGATCACGGTGGCACCGTCGTTCCACGTGTCGTTCGGGCTGACGACGCTCCCGACGCTCACGGGCCGGCCCGCCGCGCCCTAGGTGCCTTCCGGCCGGTTGCGGCGCGCGACGGCATCGATCGTGACGGCGATGACCAGGACGAGCGCGGTGACGATGTACTTCGCTGCCGCGCTGAAGCCGAGCAGCCCCATGCCGTTGTCGATCGCGGCGATGACGACGCCGCCGAGCACCCCGTGCAGCGCCTTGCCGCGACCGCCGAACAGGCTCGTGCCGCCGATGACCGCCGCCGCGACCGAGTACAGGACGAGGGTGCCGCCGTCGAGCGCGGTCGAGATCGAGCGCAGCCGCGACGCGTAGACCACCCCACCGATGCCGGCCGTCAGCGAGCAGAGCATGAACGCCAGGGTCCGGATGCGGGGCAGCGAGATCCCCGCGCGCCGGGCCGCCTCGGCGTTCCCGCCGATCGCGTACACGTACAGCCCGAACCGCCGCCGGCCCAGCACGTACGTCCACAGCGCGAGCACGCTGAAGACGAGCAGGACGACCCAGGGCATGCCGAACACCGGGACGAGGATGCCGCGGTCGGCGTTGACGAGAAGGACGAGCGCGACGCCGCCGACGAGCGCGGCCAGGATCTTCGCGAGCGTGAGCGGTCGCGGCGGGGCGACGAGCCCCGATTCGCGGCGACGGACGTCGTGGCGCCAGGTCAGCACCGCGAAGCCCCCGACGATCACGAGCGTCACGACCCAGCCCGCGGCCCGCGTCAGGGTGCCGCTGCCGATGTCGTTGATGATGTTGTCCTGGATGAGGATCGAGCCGCCGCTGCCGAGGACCCAGAGCATGACGCCCTGCCAGAACAGCAGCCCCGCGAGGGTCACGACGAACGACGGCAGCCCGATGCGCGTGATGAGGGTGCCGTGCAGCAGCCCGATGAGGGCGCTCGCGACAAGGGCGGCAGCGATCGCCGCCCACCACGGCCAGCCGATCGTCGGGTTGGCCAGCTCGCACATGACCACGGCGCTGACACCGGCCACGAACCCGATCGACAGGTCGATCTCGCCGAGGAGCAGGGCGAACACCTCGCCCATGGCGAGCAGGCTGAAGACTGCGGCCTGCACGAGGAGGTTGACGAGATTGCCGGCGGTGAGGAAGTGACCGTTGAGCGACTGGAAGAGCACGGAGACGAGGAGGAGGCCGGCCACCACCGGCAGGACCCCCGTCTCGCCGCCCCGCAGTCGCACGAGCCACAGGCTGAGGTACGAGCGGACGGACTCCGGGGCCGCGGGCGCGGCGACCGCGGGTTCGGGCTCGGTCGGGCGTTCCGCCTGCGGTGCCGGGGCGCCCTCGATCCTGGACATCGTCTAGGCCCCGCCTTCTCGTGGCTGGGCGACCCGCGACGACTTCCCCGTCGTCATGAGGTCGACCACGATCTGCCGGTCGAGCTCGCCGATCGGGCGCACCGTGGCCATCCGGCCGAGCTGGAGCACCGCGATCCGGTCGGCGACCTCGAACACGTCGTTGAGGTTGTGCGAGATCAGGAGGACGGCGTGGCCACGGTCGGCCAGCCGCCGCACGAGCGCCAGCACCATCGCGGTCTGGGCGACCCCGAGGGCGGCAGTGGGCTCGTCCATGATGACGAGCTTGGAGTTCCAGAGGACCGCCTTGGCGATCGCGACCGACTGCCGCTGGCCGCCGGAGAGCGACGCGACGGCCTGACGGACCGACCGAACGGTCGTGACGGCGAGGCTCGTCAACGTCTCGCGGGCCGCGTTCTCCATCGACTCCTGGTCGAGCTGCCCGCGGCGGACGCGCTCGCGCCCGAGGAACATGTTCTGGACGATGTCGAGGTTGTCGCACAGCGCGAGGTCCTGGTAGACGGTCTCGATGCCGAGCGCCGCCGCGTCGGCCGGCGTGCGCACCTGCATCGGTTGCCCCGCCCACCACATCTGGCCGCTGTCCGGCGGGTGGATGCCGGAGATGCACTTGATGAGAACCGACTTGCCGGCGCCGTTGTCGCCCGCGAGCGCGGTCACCTGGCCGGCAGGGATGTCGAGGTCGACCGCGGTCAGTGCCTGGACCGGGCCGAAGTGCTTGCTGATGCCGCGCAGCCGGAGGAGCGGAGGTTCGTCCTCGGCGGGGCGGCCGCCGTGCGCAGTGGCCGACGTCGTCGTCGCGGTGTCCGTCTGCCCTCCCGGTGCTCGATCGGGCGGGGTCCGGCGGGCCGCACGCGGCGACCCGCCAGGTCCCGGTCCTGCCTACTTGATGCCGGCTGCCGTGCAGGCGTCGGCGACTGTGCCCGCGCACAGGTCGGCGACGGTGACCGCACCGTCCTTGACGACCGTGGCGGCCATGTTCTCCGAGGTGACCCAGATCGGGGTCGTGTAGACGGACTGGATGTCCTTGCCGATCACGGAGTCCGCGGTCGTCGAGTTCACCAGCGTCGTCGGCGGCGTCTGACCGGCCCGCAGGTACAGGGCCAGCGCGGCGGCGGCCTGTGCCTCGAGGTAGATCGGCTTGTAGACCGTGCCGCACTGGTAGCCCTTGAGGATGTTCTGCAGGCCGGGGAGCGACGCGTCCTGGCCGGTGGTCGGGAACGTCTTGGGCTGGATGTTGTTCTTCTGCAGCACCGAGATGACGGCGTTGGCGTTGTCGTCGTTCGGCGTGACGACCGCGTTGATGTCCGGGTGAGCGGTGAACTGCTGCTCGAACGTCGTGGCGGCCACCGACGGGGTCCACGTACCGGCGGGCTCGCCGACCTTGACGGCGGGACCCGACTTGAACAGCGGGTCGAGGACGGCGTTGTAGCCCTGGGCGAACAGGGTCGCGTTGTTGTCGGTCGGGTCGCCGTCCATGATCAGGATGTGCGGTGTCGCGACCTTCCACGCGGCCAGGCAGGCCACCTCACCCTGCCCGATGAGCGTGCCGACCTGGACGTTGTCGAAGCTGACGTAGTAGCGGTCGGCGGGCCCGCCCTTGACGAGGCGGTCGTAGTCGATGACCTTGATGCCCGCGGCCTCGGCCTTCGCCTCGATCGCGGCACCGCTGCCGGGGTCGAGCGGGTCGACCAGCAGGACCGACGCGCCGGCGTTGATGTCGGCCTCGGCCTGAGTCTGCATCGTCGACGCGCTGCCGTTGGCGTTGTCGATCTTGAACATGTCCGAGCTGAGCCCGGCGGCCTCGAAGGCCTTCTTGAGGTACGGCGCGTCGTACTGGACGTACCGGGTCGAGGTCGTGGTGTCAGGCAGCAGGACGCCGACCATTCCCTTGCCCTGCGAGGCCAGTCCTGTGAGCTGCTTCATCAGCGCGAAGTCGGCGGTGAAGTCCGCTGCATTGATCTGCGGGACCTCGGCCGTGGTCGGTGCCACCGACCCCGACCCGGATGCCGACGCCGACGGCGTGGTCGTTGTCCCGGAGTTCGAGGAGCACGCCACGAGCGCGAGCCCCAGTGAGAGGACCGCGCCCGTGAGCGTGACGGTCCTACGGACGGTTCCCATCGAATGTCCTTCCTGTGGCGAATTGTCCCGATGGTCCATTTTTCATCCTTGACCCGCCCGCACCGTGTGTCAAAGGGTGCGGAACCCCGCCGTGCGCCCGGGGTCGGCGGCGGTCGGCGGGCGGGGTCGTCACGCCTGCGGCGAACACGGGCAGTCCTGGGCGGGTCCCGCCGTTAGCATCGAACAACGCCCATCTGTCCCGCCGGAACCGCCGGGACGAGCGCAGCTCGTGAGGAGTGCACATGTTCGAACGTTTCACGGACCGAGCCCGTCGCGTGGTCGTCCTCGCCCAAGAAGAGGCGCGGATGCTCAACCACAACTACATCGGGACCGAGCACATCCTCCTGGGCCTGATCCACGAGGGCGAAGGGGTGGCCGCCAAGGCGCTCGAGTCGCTGGGCATCTCGCTCGACGCCGTGCGCGCGCAGGTGCAGGAGATCATCGGCGAGGGCCAGCAGGCGCCGTCGGGTCACATCCCCTTCACGCCGCGCGCCAAGAAGGTCCTCGAGCTGAGCCTGCGCGAGGCGCTGCAGCTCGGCCACAACTACATCGGGACCGAGCACATCCTGCTCGGGCTCATCCGCGAGGGCGAGGGCGTCGCCGCCCAGGTCCTCAACAAGCTCGGCGCCGACCTCAACCGCGTGCGCCAGCAGGTCATCCAGCTCCTGTCGGGCTACCAGGGCAAGGAGCCCGTCGCCGCGGGCGGCCCGGCCGAGGGCCAGCCGGCCGGCTCTGCGGTGCTCGACCAGTTCGGCCGCAACCTGACCCAGGCGGCGCGGGAGGGCAAGCTCGACCCCGTCATCGGACGCGCTAAAGAGATCGAGCGCGTCATGCAGGTCCTGTCGAGACGGACCAAGAACAACCCGGTCCTCATCGGTGAGCCGGGCGTCGGCAAGACGGCCATCGTCGAGGGCCTGGCCCAGGACATCGTGCGCGGCGACGTGCCCGAGACGCTCAAGGACAAGCAGCTCTACACGCTCGACCTCGGCGCGCTCGTGGCCGGCAGCCGGTACCGCGGTGACTTCGAGGAGCGACTGAAGAAGGTCCTCAAGGAGATCCGCACGCGTGGCGACATCATCCTGTTCATCGACGAGATCCACACGCTCGTCGGTGCGGGTGCCGCCGAGGGTGCGATCGACGCCGCGAGCATCCTCAAGCCGATGCTCGCGCGCGGCGAGCTCCAGACCATCGGCGCGACGACCCTCGAGGAGTACCGCAAGTACGTCGAGAAGGACGCGGCCCTCGAGCGGCGCTTCCAGCCGATCCAGGTCGCCGAGCCCACGGTCAAGGAGACCATCGACATCCTCAAGGGGCTGCGCGACCGCTACGAGGCGCACCACCGCGTGTCCATCACCGACAGCGCGCTGGTCGCCGCGGCCACGCTCGCCGACCGGTACGTCAACGACCGGTTCCTCCCCGACAAGGCGATCGACCTGGTCGACGAGGCGGGCGCGCGCCTGCGCATCCGCCGCATGACGGCCCCGCCGGAGCTGCGTGAGCTCGACGAGCAGATCGCCACGACGCGCCGCGACAAGGAGTCCGCGATCGACGAGCAGGACTTCGAGAAGGCTGCGCGCCTGCGCGACGCCGAGAAGCAGCTCGGGCTCAAGCGCGTCGAGAAGGAGAAGGCCTGGAAGTCGGGCGACCTCGACGCGGTCGCCGAGGTCGACGAGGAGCTCATCGCCGAGGTGCTGGCGCTCGCGACCGGCATCCCGGTGTTCAAGCTGACCGAGGCCGAGTCGAGCCGTCTGCTCCACATGGAGGACGAGCTGCACAAGCGGGTCGTCGGCCAGGAGGCGGCCATCAAGGCGCTCTCCCAGGCGATCCGTCGCACGCGCGCCGGGCTCAAGGACCCGAAGCGCCCCGGTGGCTCGTTCATCTTCGCGGGGCCCACGGGCGTCGGGAAGACCGAGCTCGCCCGGTCGCTCGCCGAGTTCCTGTTCGGGGACGAGGACGCGCTCATCCAGCTGGACATGTCGGAGTTCTCCGAGAAGCACACGGTCTCGCGGCTGTTCGGCTCACCTCCCGGCTACGTCGGGTACGACGAGGGCGGTCAGCTCACGGAGAAGGTGCGGCGCAAGCCGTTCTCGGTCGTCCTGTTCGACGAGGTCGAGAAGGCGCACGCCGACATCTTCAACTCGCTGCTCCAGATCCTCGAGGACGGCCGCCTGACCGACTCGCAGGGTCGGGTCGTCGACTTCAAGAACACCGTCATCATCATGACGACCAACCTCGGCACGCGGGACATCGCCAAGGGCCTCATGACCGGCTTCCAGGCCGGCGGGGACCTGTCGACGTCCTACGAGCGGATGAAGTCGAAGGTCAACGACGAGCTCAAGCAGCACTTCCGGCCCGAGTTCCTCAACCGTGTCGACGACGTCATCGTGTTCCCGCAGCTGTCCCAGAGCGAGATCTTCTCGATCGTCGACCTGATGATCGCCAAGCTCGGCCTGCGGCTCGCGGACAAGGACATGTCGATCGAGGTCACCGAGGCGGCCAAGAAGCTGCTGTCCGAGAAGGGGTACGACCCGGTCCTCGGGGCCCGGCCCCTGCGTCGCGCGATCCAGCGCGACATCGAGGACCAGCTCTCGGAGAAGATCCTGTTCGGCGAGATCCACGCCGGTCAGAAGATCATCGTCGACGCGACCGGCGAGGGGATCCTCGGCGAGTTCACGTTCAAGGGCGTCCCGAAGGGGACGGCCAAGGACGACGCCGCCAAGGTGCCCGTCGCCGCCTCCGTGACGACGTCCACGTCGGGCACCGACCTGCCGGCGGCACCGCCGTCGGCCGGCGGGTACGACGCGGGCACCGGGACGCTGCCGAAGCACCTCTGACGCGCGACACCGTCTGACGCGCGACACCGCTTGACGCACGACACCACGACCCGGGTCCCCAGCATGGGGGCCCGGGTCGCGGTGCGTCTGGAGGCGGTTCGCGCGCGGGCGGTCGGGCTCAGTCCACCGGCAACCGGCACGTCCGGGTCGCGGTGCCGTTCAGGACGTGCGCGCGCTCCTCGTCGGTGAGCTGGGTGAGCGTGGCGCGCGTCCCCGTCCACGCGTCGCCGTACGAGTCGGCGGCGAGCGGTGCGGACGGCCAGTTGCTGCCGATCATGAGCCGCTCGACGCCGAACCCCTCGAACGCGCGCTCGACGGCAGCCCTCAGGCCCGCGTGGCCGCCCCGTGGATGGCCGTCCACGACTCCGGGGCGAGCGTGAGGACGGTGCGCCCGGCGACCTCGGGACGGCCCGCGCCGCCCTCGATGAGCTGCGCCGCGGTCAGCTCGCGGACGCATGACGCCGCCACTCCGGCCGCGTGCTCGGGACCCTCGACGGCCGGCTCGTGGTCGGCGACGACCTGCACGCCTCCGGTGAGCGTCACCGCGACGCCCGGGTGGTCGATCTCGACGTCGACCGGCTCGGCTGACCGGTTGACGAGGAACAGGGCGAGCGCGCCGGCGTCTCCGCCCGGCGTGCCGTCGTCGACCTCGGCCGTGTCCCACGTCGCCGCGGCCGTCACGAGCGGGACCTCGCCGTGCCGCGCGGTCGTCGTCGTGGGCGACGTGACGCGCACGTCCAGGGCGGTGCCGCGCGCGAGGCGGGCGGTCGTGGCGAACGGGTAGAACGTGGGCTGGCGCCAGGCCGGCCCGCCCGGCTCGGTCATGATCGGCGCGATCACGTTGACGAGCTGCGCGAGGCAGGCGACGGGCACGCGGTCGGCGTGGTTGAGGAGGGTCACGAGCAGGTCGCCGACGACGACGGCGTCGAGGCCCGAGTAGACGTCCTCGATGATGCGCGGGGCGTCACGCTGCAGCGGCAGGTTCTGCTCGCCGACGAACCGGGTCTCGAGGTACCAGACGTTCCACTCGTCGAACGAGATGGTGACCGTCTTGTCCGAGCGGCGCTGCGCGGCGACGGCGTCCACCGAGGCGACGACCCGGCGGATGAACGTGTCCATCGCGGTGCCCGAGCCGAGGAAGCTCGCGCGGTCGCCACCGAGCTCCTCGTAGTACGCGTGCATCGAGATGTGGTCGACGACGTCGAACGTGTGCGACAGGACGATGCGCTCCCACTCGCCGAACGTGTCCATCTGCATCGACGACGAACCGCACGCGACGAGCGCGATGCTCGGGTCGACGAGCTTCATGGCCTTGCCGGCCTCGGCCGCGAGCTTGCCGTACTCGTGGGCGTCCTTGTGGCCGATCTGCCAGGGGCCGTCCATCTCGTTGCCGAGGCACCACAGGTGCACGCCGTACGGCTCGGTGCGTCCGTTCGCGATGCGCAGGTCGGCCCAGCGGCTGCCCGCCTCGCCGTTGCAGTACTCGACGAGCGCGGCCGCGGCGGCGACCCCGCGGGTGCCGAGGTTGACGGCCATCATCGGCTCGATGCCCTCGCGCTCGGCCCACTGCAGGAACTCGTCGGTGCCGACGGTGTTGGGCTCGATGGTGCGCCAGGCCAGGTCGATGAACGGCTTGCGGTCCCGGGCGGGTCCGACGCCGTCCTCCCACACGTAGTTCGAGACGAAGTTGCCGCCGGGGTAGCGCACCATGCTCACGCCGAGCTCACGCGTCAGGGAGGCGACGTCGCCCCGGAACCCCTCCGCGTCGGCGGTCGGGTGGCCGGGCTCGTAGATGCCGGTGTAGACCGCGCGGCCGAGGTGCTCGACGAACGACCCGAAGACGCGACGGTCGACGTCGCCGATCCGGAAGTCGGGGTGCAGGGTGATCCGGGCCTGCGCGTTCTCGGACATCGGAGCTCCTGGTCGGTCGGTCGGCCGCCGTCGGCCGAGTTTGCACAACGTTGTAAAGACTAGGGCAATCCCAGGCCGATGTGCGCTCGACGACCGACGTCACCGACAATCGAACGATGACCGACACAGACGGCACGGCGCGACGGCCCCGGCGGCCGGCGATGCTGAGCCCGGCGCAGGCGGACGAGCTGCCGGGTGACCTCGACCCGGCGCTGCGGTCCGAGGTCGCCCACACGACAGCGAGCGCGATCGTGCACCAGGGGCGACGCGGCGGAGACGACCCCGAGCTCGTCGCGCGGCTCGTCGGTCTCGTCGAGGCCGAGGGGCTCGACGTGGTGGCGGCCATGTGGGCCGACAGTCCGCCCCGGACCCTGCCCGGCGCCCTGTGGCGCCTGTACGTGCTGCGCGAGTGGGTGCGGCGCGACCCGCAGACCCTCGCGGAGCGCTACCGGCTCGGCGTCTCGGCAGCGCCCGTGCACGAGGTGGTGGCGGGGGTCGCCGAGCCCACGGGGCCGGCCGAGCTGCGCGACATGGTCGACGCCGTCCTGTCGGGCGTCTACACCGGCGACCTCGCGGTCGCGCTCGAGCGCGGCGCCGCGTTCTGCCGGGTCCTCGCGACCGGCGCGGCGTTCGACGCCGACTACCTCGAGGGAGCCGACGCGAGCGCGGCGCAGCGGTTGACCCGCGGGGCGTCGTCCCTGGTCAGGACGTCCGAGGAGCTCGAGGAGGCGGCCGGCCTGTGGCGCGCTGAACGGCTCGACTGACCCTCACAAGGGTGCGTCGTAGAATGGGCGGCGACGTCGGGCCGCGGTAGCCCCGGGCTCCACACACAGCCGCTACGAGCGGCCTCCGCGCCGACAGGCGCTCTGCGGTCCGGCGTCGCCCCCGATCCTCGCTGCCCCCGATCCTCGCTGCCCCCGCAGTTCACCCGCTCGACGGCCCGGCGTACACCTGGCGGTCGCCCACCGCGTTACGTGTTCACCTCCGCGTTGCCCTAGCCTGTGGTGACATGTTTCCCCTCCACCGGAGCCTCCTGTGCGCCTGCGCCTGACGCCGCGTGACAACACCTTCTTCGATCTCTTCGCCGCCTCGGCGCAACACCTCGTGACAGGGGCCAACCTCCTCAGCGAGATGCTCGGCGCCGACCGCGCCGGCCGCAAGGAGATCAACAAGCGCATCGGCGAGGCCGAGCACCTGGCCGACGAGGCCACGCACTCGATCATGCGACGCCTCAACCAGACGTTCGTGACACCGTTCGACCGCGACGACATCTACATGCTCGCCGCGAGCCTCGACGACTGCATGGACTACATGGAGGAGGCGTCGGACCTCATCGTGCTCTACAAGCTCGAGGCGCTCCCGGCGCGCGTCGCGGACCAGGTCCAGGTGCTCCAGCGGGCCGCCGAGCTCACCGCCGAGGCGATGCCCCGGCTGCGCTCGATGTCCGACCTCGCCGAGTACTGGGTCGAGATCAACCGCCTCGAGAACCAGGCCGACAAGGCCCACCGCAAGCTGCTGGCCCAGCTGTTCGACGAGATCACCGACCCGATCCTCCTCATGAAGCTCAAGGAGGTCGTCGAGAAGCTCGAGGACGCGGCGGACGCCTTCGAGAAGGTGGCCAACACGGTCGAGACCATCGCGCTCAAGGAGTCCTGAGCCCAGGTGGAGATCGCGCTCGTCGTCGTCGTGGTGGTCGTCGCCCTCGGCTTCGACTACACCAACGGATTCCACGACGCGGCGAACGCCATCGCGACGTCGGTGTCCACGCGGGCCCTGACACCCCGCGCCGCACTGCTGATGGCCGCCGTGTTCAACCTGCTCGGGTCGCTGCTCGGCACGGGCGTCGCGCACACGATCGGCTCCGGCATCATCGACATCGGCCCTGAGGCCGGGGTGCACGGTCTCGTGATCGTCCTGTCCGGGCTGATCGGCGCGATCGCGTGGAACCTGGTCACGTGGTGGCTCGGCCTGCCGTCGTCCTCGACGCACGCACTGATCGGTGGCCTCACCGGCGCCGGGCTCGCGTCGGCCACGACGGTGCACTGGGCCGTCATCCTGGACAAGGTCGTCCTGCCGATGGTCATCTCGCCGCTCGTGGGCTTCGGGCTCGCGTACGTCGCGATGGTCGGTGTGCTGTGGATCGTCCGGAACATGGCGCCGACGAAGACCCAGCGACGGTTCCGGCTCGCGCAGACGGCCTCGGCCGCCGCCATGGCGCTCGGGCACGGCCTGCAGGACGCGCAGAAGACCATGGGCGTCATCGTGCTCGCGCTCGTCGCGGGCGGGTTCCACAGCGGCACGGACATCCCCCTGTGGGTCAAGCTGTGTGCCGCGTCGGCGATCTCGCTCGGCACGTACTCGGGCGGCTGGCGCATCATGCGCACGCTCGGGCGCAAGATCATCGAGCTCGACCCGGCCCGCGGGTTCGTCGCGGAGACGGCCGCGGCCTCGGTCCTGTACACGACGGCGTTCGTCTTCCAGGCGC